>NZ_JAYRKD010000005.1:0-278403 GCF_041905885.1 Dongia sp.
GCTTCTTCAGCCGATCGCTGCTCCGACATGCCTGGCTGGCTACATTGGTACAATCACCACCGACCCCATGCCGGGATCATGGCCGCTCCCCCAGCTCACCGACTGAACAACCTGCTTGGCAACGACAGCTAGATACCATTCCGGCAGGTGTGGCGAACTCCATGATCGGTCGGCGCTGGACCAAGCCACCCAACCGAGCGCCAAGATTAGGACCAGCTGACCGACCGTTCCCCCGAGCATGACAATCGCTCGGAGACAGCGTCCGATGGATGGGCCAGCTTTCCCCGAACTGGCCTCGACGCTCATGCGGTCAAGGCCTCGACCTTGGGCAGCATCTGCGAAAGCTTGCCGCCGAGGCGGACGGGCTCGATGCGTTTGGCCAATCCCGTTGCGTCATCGGTTTCGACGAAGGTACCGCAGAGCGTGCCCGGGCCGGATGCCGCCGAGAGGCGCTCGGTCGGCATCTTCTTGGTGAAGCGGGCGACCGGGATCGACTTCTCCATGCCGATCACCGAGTCATAGTCGCCGCACATGCCGGCATCGGTCTGGTAGGCGGTGCCTTTGGCCAGGATCATGTGATCGGCGGTCGGCACATGGGTATGGGTCCCGACCACCAGGCTGGCCCGGCCGTCGCAGAAATGGCCCATCGCCATCTTCTCGGATGTCGCCTCGCCGTGGAAATCGATCAGGATGGCATCGACGTTGCCGCCCATCCGATGGGCTTTGAGGAGCTGGTCGACCGCATTGAACGGATCGTCCAGCGGGTCCATGAACAGGCGGCCCATGACATTGGCGACCAGCACCTTCTTGCCGCGCGCGGTCTGGTAGATGCCGCTGCCCTTGCCGGGCGTGCCGGCAGGGAAGTTGACCGGGCGCAGCAGCCGGGGATCGGCACCGATGAAGGAGATAGTTTCCTTCTGGTCCCACACGTGATTGCCGGTGGTGATGCAATCGGCGCCGGCCTTGTAGAGCTCGTCGCAGATCTTCTGCGAGATGCCGAAGCCGCCGGCCGCGTTCTCACCGTTGACGACCACCAGGTCGAGGCCGAGGTCGCGGCGCAGGGCCGGCAGGCGCTCGATCACCACGTCGCGCCCCGAACGCCCCACCAGATCGCCGCAAAACAGAATTCGCATACCTTACTCTCTCAACTGCATTTCCGGGCCCAGGCCTCGGTCACGATCCAGTCCAGCGGCTGGTCGAAGGGCCCGCGCGGGAGGTTCTCGGTCTCCTGCGCCGCGAAGGCCATGCCGATGGCGACAACCGGATGTCCAGAATGCGCCTCGTGGCGGCGCTTTTCCAGGGTCCGGTCGTAGAAGCCGCCGCCGTAGCCCAGGCGGAAGCCCGCCCGGTCGAAGGCCAGCAGCGGCACGAGCAGGACGTCCGGCACCAGCTCCGGCGCGCCCTCCGGCGGGGTCAGGACCTTGAAGCTGCCTTGGAGCAGCGCCACCCCCGGCGACCAGCGCCGGAACAGCAGCGGCTGGCCCTTGCCCTGCACGACCGGCAGTCCGATCAGGTGGCCCTGATCATGGATCTGGTGCAGGAGCGGGCGGATATCCAGCTCGCCCGGCAGCGGCCAGTAACCCGAGACCACGGCCCTGCGCGGCAGATGCACGGAATCCCGGAAGCGCCGGGCGAGATCCTCTCCGGCATTCGGATGGGCCGCGAAAGCGGCCGCGCGACGTTCCGCCGCGGCACGCCGCTCGCGCTGTTTCCAGTCGGCGATTTCGGGAGATTCCATGTTCACGATCGAGTTTGCGGCTCCCCCACCCACCCTCCCCCGAAGACGGGGGAGGAGAAGCCACATTGAGTGGGCGGCGCCCCATGGGCCGGTGGCTCGTATGAATCCTCTGTGGCCTGCTAAAGCAGGTGGGCGCCATGTGCCGAAACCACGGTCTCGGTAGGGACAGCTCCCGAGAGGTTTAGAATTGGCCTCAGGGATTACCCGGCCTGTCGCACCTAAGAGCGACCGCCCACTGCTTACTTAGGCTGCTTCGACCCGGGCGGCAAGGGTTTCGACCCGGGCGGCCAGGGCCTCGATGGTGTCGGCCAGGGCCACTTCCCGCTTCAGCGATGCCTCGCGGCCTTCATCCTTCAGCTTCAGGGCTTCGCGCTTCCGCTGGTCGAGCTCGTCGGCCAGGGTCAGGGCGGTCATCACGAAGACCATGCCTTCGGAGAGCGTGCCGGCGTTGCGCGCCAGGTTCTCCATGCGGCGACGGATCTCCGCCGCGAGTTCCTGCACGCGCGGCTCTTCGCCCTCGCCGACCGCGAGATCGTAGTTTCGTCCGTTTAGGGCGATGGTCACCGTCGGCATTTCAGTGTCCCCCGAATTTGATCAGAGACTTCCCGCCACCACATGCTGCAAGCGACCGACCGCGTGGTCGAGGCGATCGGAAACCACGCGCGCTTCCTCCTGCAGCAAGGCATGCGTGCGGCGAAGCGCGGACAATTCCTTCTCCATGGAGTCGCGGCCGCGATCGCCACGCTCGGCGCTGTGACTGACGGCGGCATCAAGCCGGGCCATGGCGGCATCCAGGCGATTCATCGCCGTTTCCAAGCGGGACATCGAAAGGATCGTTGCCTCTGTCTGAGGTCCCCGGTGAGGACCGCGTTCTTCTACGTTGATTTCAGAGATTAAACCGGTGATCCACGAACGCGTCAACACGGCATCGGGTTGCATGATGTGCGCAAGCTCACGTCATCTGCAGGGCGAACCAACCACTGGGTTGACCACTGGGTTGATTTTGCCGGGTCGAGCGGGCATCTTCGCCGCCTGCAAGCAAATTCAGGAAAATGCGATGGAAACCGCGACCGCCCGCACAACCACCAACGATGGCGCGGCAATTGCGATTAACCACAAGGACATGGCCAATGCGATCCGCGCGCTGGCGATGGACGCGGTGGAAAAAGCCAACAGCGGGCATCCCGGCATGCCCATGGGCATGGCCGATGTCGCCACCGTATTGTTCTCGCAATTTCTGAAATTTGATCCGCAGCATCCCGAATGGCCGGATCGCGACCGCTTCGTGCTCTCCGCCGGCCATGGCTCGATGCTGATCTATGCGCTGCTCTACCTCACCGGTTATCCACAGATGACCATCGATGAGATCCAACGCTTCCGGCAGATCGACAGCAAGACGCCGGGCCATCCCGAGCACGGCCATACCCTGGGCGTTGAGACCACCACCGGCCCGCTCGGCCAGGGCGTCGGCAACGCGGTCGGCATGGCGCTGGCCGAGCGCATGCTGAACGCGCGCCACGGCGATGCGCTGGTCGATCACTACACCTATTGCATCGCCGGCGACGGCTGCCTGATGGAAGGCATCAGCCAGGAAGCGATCTCGCTGGCCGGGCACCTGAAGCTCAGCAAGCTGATCCTGCTGTTCGACGACAACCACATCTCGATCGACGGCTCGACCGACCTCACCGTCTCCGACGACCAGGTGGCGCGCTTCCAAGCCTCGGGCTGGAACGCGACCCGGATCGACGGCCATGATCCGGAAGCCATTGCCAAGGCGATCGCCGCGGCGAAGAAATCCGACCGGCCCAGCATGATCGCCTGCCGCACCACGATCGGCTTCGGCGCGCCGAAGAAAGCCGGCACCGCCTCCGCCCATGGCTCGCCGCTCGGCAAGGAAGAGATCGCCGGCGCCCGCGAGCAGCTCGGCTGGAAGTATCCGCCGTTCGAGGTGCCGCTCGACATCCTCGGCGCCTGGCGGAAGGTCGGCGCGCGGGGCCAGGGCGCTTTCGCGGACTGGACCCAGCGCCACGGCGCCGCGGCCAGCCGCGCCGAGTTCGACCGCACCCAGAAGGGCGAGCTGCCGGAAGGCTTCGCCGCCGCGATCAACGACATCAAGAACGCCTTCGCCAAGGAAGCGCCGAAGCTCGCCACCCGCCAGTCGTCGCAGCGGGTCATCGATGGCCTGAATGCGGTCCTGCCGGAGCTGATCGGCGGCTCGGCCGACTTGACCGGCTCCAACCTGACCAAGGCCAAGGCCGCCAACCCGGTGAAGCCGGGCGACTATTCCGGCGGCTACATCTATTACGGCGTGCGCGAGCACGGCATGGCGGCGGCGATGAACGGCATCGCGCTGCATGGCGGATTCATTCCGTTCGGCGGCACCTTCCTCTGCTTCACCGATTATGCGCGGCCCTCGATCCGGCTCTCGGCGCTGATGAACCAGCGTGTCGTCTATGTAATGACCCATGATTCCATCGGCCAGGGCGAGGACGGGCCAACCCACCAGCCGGTCGAGCATCTGGCGGCCCTGCGCGCTATCCCGAACATGCTGGTGTTCCGCCCCTGCGACAGCATGGAGACGGCGGAATGCTGGGCCCTGGCCTTGAGCGCCCGGAACCAGCCCTCGATCCTGTCGCTGACCCGCCAGGCGGTGCCGCATCTGCGCGCCGATGCCGCGGTCGCCAACCATTGCGCCCGCGGCGGCTATATCATCCGCCCGGCTGAAGGCGAGCGGAAGGCGACCATCCTGGCCACCGGCTCGGAGGTCTCGATCGCGGTCGAGGCCCAGGCGCTGCTCGCCCAGGAAGGGATCGGCGCCGCCGTCGCCTCCCTGCCCTGCTGGGAATTGTTCGACCAGCAGTCCGAGGCCTATCGCAACGAAGTCTTGGGCTCGGGTGTCCGGGTTGCCGTCGAGGCCATGGTCTCGTTCGGCTGGGAACGCTATCTCGGCCCGATCGGGCCCAAAGGCGGCGGCTTCGTCGGGATGACCGGCTTCGGCGCCTCGGCCCCCGGCCCGGATGTCTACAAGCACTTCAACATCACCCCCGCCGCCGTCGCCGAGGCGGTCAAAGCCAGACTGTAACGAATGGCCGCCATGCGCGGGCTTGATCCCGCGGGGGTGGCATTGCAGTTTAATGGGTGAGTTTCACCGGCCCGGCCCCGCCGCTTCCCCGCGGCGGGCCGGTCCGGCCAAGCCTTCAATCAACGTCTTCCAGAGAAGGATAAGAACATGGCTGTTCGTGTCGCCATCAACGGCTTCGGGCGCATCGGTCGCCTGGTGCTCCGCGCCATCATGGAATCCGGCCGCAGGGACATCGAGGTCGTCGGCATCAACGACCTCGGCCCGGTGCCGACCAATGCGCATCTCTTCAAGCACGACACGGTCCATGGCGCCTATCGCGCGCATGAGGTGAAGGTGAAGGACGACGGCATGGATGTCGGCGCCGGCTTCATCAAGATCACCGCCGAGCGCGACCCGTCGAAGCTGCCCTGGAAGGACTTGGGCGTCGATATCGCCTTCGAATGCACCGGCATCTTCACCGACAAGGCCAAGGCCTCGCTGCATCTTCAGGCCGGCGCCAAGCGCGTGCTGATCTCCGCGCCCTCGGCCGATGCGGACTTGACCGTGGTCTACGGCGTCAACCACCAGAAGCTCGACAAGGCGCATACCATCGTCTCGAACGCGTCGTGCACCACCAACTGCCTGGCGCCGGTGGCCCACGTGCTGCACCAGGCGATCGGCATCGAGCGCGGCTACATGACCACCATCCACTCCTATACCGGCGACCAGCCGACCCTGGACACCTTGCACAAGGACCTGCATCGCGCCCGCGCCGCCGCGCTCAACATGATCCCGACCACCACCGGCGCCGCCAAGGCCGTCGGCCTGGTGATCCCGGAATTGAAGGGCAAGCTCGACGGCACCTCGATCCGCGTGCCGACCCCGAACGTCTCGGTGGTGGATTTCAAGTTCACCACCGCGAAGCCGACCAGCAAGGAAGCCGTCAACGAGGCGATCAAGGCGGCCGCGAATGGCCCGCTGAAGGGCATCCTCGCCACCAACAGCGAGCCCTTGGTCTCGATGGACTTCAACCACAACCCGGCCAGCTCGACCTTCGACCTGCCGCAGACCCAGGTGATCGACGGCGTCTTCGTGCGCGTGCTGTCCTGGTACGACAACGAATGGGGCTTCTCCAACCGCATGGCGGACACCGCCGTCGCAATGAGCAAGCTCGGCTGAAGACCGTCACCATCCGCAACCTCGCCGAAGCCCGCGCCGCCCTCGAGGCGGCGCGGGTCGCGCGAGAGCCTGTTGCCCTCGCCTCCCCGCCGGACGCCGCGATTCAATACGGCGTCCTTTTTCATGTGCAGCTCGCCGAAGCGCTGGCCGCGGAATATCCGGACTTGCAGCCGGTCGTGGCCCTCGATTGCGGCGACCGCGCCGATCTCGCCCATGACGCGATGCGCCTGGGGTTGAAGAGCATCGTCTTCCGCGGCGATCCCCGCAGCGCCGAGAAGCTCGCCGACATCGCCGCGAGCCTCGGCGTGACGTTCGAGGCACGGGCCTGATGGCGAGAACCGCAGCCTTCTACGCCGCGCTGTTCGTGCTCGCTCTGGTGCCGGTGTTCAGCTTCGGCATCCTGCCGTTGGGCGACATGCCGAACCACCTGGCCCGGGCCTTCATCATGAACGCCCTGCCGTCGGATCCGGACCTGCAGAAATATTATGCGATCGAGTGGCGCTTCTTCTCCTTCCAGTCCACCGATCTCATCCTGCCGCTGCTGATCAAGGCCTTCGGCCTCGAGCTCGGCGCGCGTCTCTTCATCGTTGCGACCTTCGCCCTGCTGATCGGCGGCACCGTGGCCCTGCATCGCGCCTTCTTCGGACGGGTCGGCCTCTGGCCGGCGGCGGCGATGCTCTTCCTGTTCAGCTTTCCCTTCGCGCTCGGGCAGATCAGCTTCCTGCTCACCACCGGCCTCAGCCTGCTGCTGTTCGCGGCCTGGATCGCGTCCCTGGCGCGGCACGGGCTCGTCAAGGTCCTGCTGTTCTCGGCCGCGAGCCTGGCGCTGCTGCTCTGCCACTTCTTCGCCTTTGCCGCCTATGCGCTGCTGGTCGGCGCCCATGCCGGGGCGCGATGGTGGCGCGACCCCGACCGGCAGCGGCGCGGGCGCGACCTCGCTGAAGCCGGCGCGCCGTTCGTGCTGCCGGTGCTGGTCTATCTGCTTTCCTTCACCGCATCGATCCACGGGCGCAGCTTCTACGGCGATCTCGCCGCGAAGGCGGTCTCGGTCCTCGCCGCGACGATCACCTACGGCACCTGGCCGGATGTCGTCGTCACCGTCGCGGTGATCGTCGGGTTGTGGATTCTGCACCGGCGCGGCTTGCTCTCCTTCGCCGCCGGGATGCGCCTGCCCGTCCTGGTCCTCGTGGTCGCGGCAATCGCTATGCCGCGCATGCTGCAGGGCGTGCTCGGCGCCGATCTGCGGATTCCCTGCCTGCTCGCCTTCCTGCTGGTGGCCGCCAGCGACGTCGCCTTCCGCAGCCGCCGGGAGATGCAGATCTTCTGCGCCGCGGTGATCGTGCTGATGACGTTCCGCGTCGCGACGCTCATCGACCAGTGGCGCGTGTTCGACGCCGACTATCGGGAGTTCCGTGCCGCCGCCGCGACGATCGAGCGCGGCAGCCGCGTGATGGTGATCCCCTTCGACCTCGGCAAGAGCGCGGATCGACCGCGGCTGCCCTATTGGTATCTGGCATCGCTGGCGGTGATCGACCGCAGTGCGTTCCTGCCGCATCTCTACACGATCGCAACGCCGCTGCGCTTCACCGACGGCCGTGCCGCGGACCTGGTCGGGCCGGCGCTGGCGGCGCGACCGATGGACTGGCAGCCGGCCAGCCCGGCGTTTGCCGGCACCGATGCCGAGACGGTGGCGCAGGTCGGCGCCGTCATCCAGCGCATGGCGCCCTGGGACACGATCACCAACCCGATCGACTGGTCCGACTGGCCGGAGCAATACGACATCCTGGTCGACCTCGATTTCGGCGAGAAGGTGAATCCGGTTCCCGCCTTGCTCACCGAGGTCGGGCGCGGCGCCGTGTTCACCCTCTACCGCATCCATCCGCCGCAATGAGACAAGCCGGAACCGAATCCGGCCCGCTCGGTTGATAGCGGCGGCCGCGAACAGGCCTGTCCAAATTGCGTCACACGCCGCCGCAATGGGCCGCATTGAACAAAACCCCCGTTCTGGGCTAGAAGGCGGCGGGCGCGCCGCCAGCAACCATTTTCGCGTTAACCAGCAGGACCATCCTCATGAAGATCTCGCGCAAGGTGAAGGAAATCCTCTCGCACTATGAGAGCGACAATCCGGGGACGAAGGCGAACCTCGCCCGCATCCTGATGGAAGGCCGCTTGGGCGGCACCGGCAAGCTGGTGATCCTGCCCGTGGACCAGGGCTTCGAGCATGGGCCCGCGCGCAGCTTCGCGCCGAACCCCGACGCCTATGACCCGCACTACCATTTCCAGCTGGCGATCGATGCCGGCCTTTCCGCTTACGCCGCCCCGCTCGGCATGATCGAGGCCGGCGCGGACACTTTCGCGGGCGCGATCCCGACCATCCTCAAGGTCAACAGCTCGAACTCCCTCGCCAAGGCCAAGGACCAGGCCGTGCATGGCTCGGTCAACGACGCGCTGCGCTTGGGCTGCGCCGCGATCGGCTTCACCATCTATCCGGGCTCGGACTATGCCTTCGAGATGATGGAAGAGATCCGCGATCTCGCCGAGGAGGCGAAGGCGGCGGGTCTCGCCGTCGTGGTCTGGTCCTACCCGCGCGGCGACGCGCTCTCCAAGGACGGCGAGACCGGCATGGATATCTGCGCCTATGCGGCGCATATGGCCGCGCTGCTCGGCGCTCATATCATCAAGGTGAAGCCGCCGACCGCGCATCTCGAGCAGCCGGAAGCCAAGAAGGTCTATGAGAAGGAAAAGATCGCGATCGGCACGATGGCCGAGCGCATCCGGCATGTGGTCCAGGCTTGCTTCAACGGCCGCCGCATCGTGGTCTTCTCGGGCGGCGCGGCCAAGGACCTCAACGGCATCTATGACGAAGCGCGCGGCATCCGCGACGGCGGCGGCAACGGCTCGATCATCGGCCGCAACACCTTCCAGCGCCCGCGCGAGGATGCGCTGAAGATGCTGGATACGCTGATCAAGATCTACCAGGGCAAGGAGTAACGGTCATCGTCGACCGCGAACCCTGCCGGGTCTACCTGACGACGCCGCCCGAACTGGTTTCGGGCGGCGTTCTCTTGCGCGATTTCCTGCAGCATTTCGAGCGCGCGCTCGACAGCGCCGATGTGGCCTGCCTGTTGATCGCGGCCCCCGCCGACGCCCGCGATGACGGCCTGCGCGCCGTCGCCGAGCCGCTGATCCGCGCCGCGCAGGCGCGCGATGTCGCTGCACTCCTGCCCGGCCGCGCCGCGCTGGCCAAGGCGCTCGGCGCCGACGGCGTTCATCTCGACCTCCGCGCCGCGCCGACGGAAGAGGCGATGCGCAGCTATCGCGAGGCACGCAAGACGCTGGCCGACGACGCGATCGTCGGCGTCGCCTGCCCACCCGAGCGCCACCTGGCCATGGAACTCGCCGAAGCCGGCGCCGATTATGTCGGCTTCGATCTCGCGGCACCCGAGGCCGCCGACACCCTGGCCTGGTGGGGCGAGATGATGACGGTGCCCTGCATTGCGTTCGGCCGGATCGACCCCGCCACCGCGGCGGCGCTGGCGAAAAGCGGGGCGGATTTCCTTGCCCCTGAACCGGATCTCTGGAGCCGCGTTGATCCCGTCGGCGAACTCGCGGCGCTGCAGACCTCAATCCGGGCTGGATAGCGCCCGGTTCGCGTGTTAGCCTCGCGGTTAGCCTGAAACCGACTATTTTCGTCGATTCCGCGCCAATAGCAAACGAGGCCAGGGTGAACTTCCTGCACGAGCGACAGCTGCGCCGCCTGGATGCCGCCGCCCATAACCGGGGCGGTTCAAGCCGTGCGGTCGAAGCGCCGCCGCGGGTCAGCTTCGAGTTCTTTCCGCCGAAGAACCCGCAGATGGAGACCCAGCTCTGGCAGACCATCAAGGCGCTGGAGCCCCTGCTGCCGCAGTATGTCTCCGTAACCTACGGCGCCGGCGGCTCAACCCGCGACGCGACCTTCGAGACCGTCCGCCGCATCGTCGACCAGACCCATCTGCGGCCCGCCGCCCATCTCACCTGCGTCGGCCATGGCCGCAAGGACATCGCGCAGCTGCTGGAGCGCTATTGGGAAGCCGGCGTCCGCCACATCATCGCGCTGCGCGGCGATCTGCCGGCCGGCGGCGCGGCGACGCCGCCGGATGGCCTGGCCTACGCCGCGGATCTGGTTGCCTTCATCAAGACCATCGCCGATTTCGAGGTCAGCGTCGCGGCCTATCCGGAGATGCATCCGCAGGCCCAGTCCGCCACCGCGGATCTCGACAATCTCAAGCGCAAACTGGACGCCGGTGCGACGCGGGCGATCACGCAGTATTTCTTCGACAGCACGGCCTTCCTGAAATTCCTGGAACGCGCGCGCCGCGCCGGCATCTCCACGCCGATCGTGCCGGGCATCCTCCCCGTCACCAATTTCGCCCAGGTGGTGAAGTTCAGCGCGATGTGCGGCACCTCGGTGCCGGATTGGCTGAAGGAGCTGTTCGAAGGCCTCGACGACGACCAGGACACCCGCAAGCTGATGGCCGCGATGGTCGCGACCGAGCAATGCCGGTCGCTGCAGGCCGAGGGCGTCACCGATTTCCACTTCTATACGCTGAACCGCGCCGACCTGACGCTCGGCATCTGCCGCCGCATGGGCTTGAAGCCGGCGCCGCTGCCGGAGAAGAACGACTTCGCCGACGCGCCGACGCCGGTGCAGCGCGACCCGGAGATGCCGGACTGAAGCCCGGCTCTCCGGATCGTCTCGTCTTACATCGCGCGGACGCTCTTCAGGAAGTCATCCACCCGAACCTCGAGCTGGTCGGCCTGCTGCGACAGGGACTGGGCGACGTTGAGCACGGTCGAGGACGAGTGACCGGTCTCTTGCGCCGCCTGGCTGACGCCGTTGATGTTCGACGAGACTTCCTTGGTGGCGGCCGACTGCTCCTCCACAGCGCCGGAGATCGACGTCGAGATCTCGCTCACCTGCGAGATGATCTGGCCGATCTCGCGGATCGCCGTCGCCGTGGTCTGGCTGGAATCCTGGATGCCCTTGATCTGCTGTGCGATCTCCTCGGTCGCCTTGGCGGTCTGATTGGCCAGGCTCTTCACTTCGGAGGCGACGACCGCGAAACCCTTGCCCGCCTCGCCGGCGCGCGCCGCCTCGATGGTGGCGTTCAAGGCCAGCAGGTTGGTCTGGCTGGCGATGTCGTTGATGATCTGCGTCACCTCGCCGATCTTCTGCGCGGCCGTCACCAGATCGCTCACCATCTGCTCCGACTTCTTCGCCTCGCTGACCGCGATCCCGACCACCCGGGTCGATTCCGAGATCTGCCGCGAGATCTCGTTGACAGAGGCGGCAAGCTCCTCCGTCGCCGATGAGACGGTGGAGGATTGCTGATTGGTCTGCTCCGCCGCAGCCGCCAGCGACTGCGCGGTGCCTTCCATCCCCTTCGCGGACGACGAGACCTCCTGGACCAGCGCCTTCACGCCGTCCTCGAAATCCTGGGCCAGCGCGCGGTTCTGCTCCTTGCGCTTGGAAAGATCGGTCGCGAACTTGACGACTTTAAACGGCCGGCCGTTCTGATCAAGGATCGGGTTGTAGGAAGCCTCGATCCAGACCTCCTTGCCGCCTTTGCCGAGCCGCTTGTATTGGCCGGCATCATATTCGCCGCGGCCGAGCTTGGCCCAGAAGGCCTTGTATTCGGCGCTGGCCGCATAGGCGGGGTCGGCGAACATGCTGTGATGCTTGCCCTGGATCTCGGGCAGGGTATAGCCGAGGGTGTGCAGGAAGTTGTCGTTGGCAGTGATGATAGTGCCGTCGAGGTTGAACTCGATCACCGCCTGCGAGCGGCCGATCGCTTCGATCTTGCCGGTGAGATCGGCCTGCTCCGCCTTCATCTTCGAGATGTCGGTCGCGTATTTGACGACCTTGTAGGGCTTGCCGCCGCGCATCAGCGGATTGTAGGAAGCCTCGATCCAGATCTCCCGGCCGCCCTTGCCGAAGCGCTTGTATTGCGCCGCCTGGAACTCGCCGCGATTGAGCCTGACCCAGAACTCGCGGTATTCCGCGCTCGCCGCATAGGCGGGCTCGCAGAAGATGCTGTGATGCTTGCCCTTGATCTCGGCAAGCTCGTAGCCCACCGCCGCGCAGAAATTCGCATTCGCGGTGATGATGGTGCCGTCCATGTTGAACTCGATCACCGCCTGCGACTTGTCCAGTGCCGCGAGCTTGGCGGCGGCATCGCCGCCGAGAACTGAAAACGCCATGACCTGATCCCCTTCTTCGGTCGTATTTCACGGGCCGGCGGATCGCAGGCCTCGACAGGCTGAATATGGGGCTGTGCAGGTTCCAGCGCTTCGTCCTGGGACGCCGCAATTTGGCGCCGAGTGCCAAAATCCGTCTTGCGGAAGGCGTGACCCGATCAGGGGATATACATCACAAGCAGTTTACCGCCGCCCCAGATGGTTGCGGATGCATCGCGGGTTATGCACGCATCATGAGAAACCTGGGAGTGTAGTCCTTGCAAAGTCGCGGAAATCCGGGCCTCTCGGCGCGTGTTTAACACATTGTCAGCAATTTGAGCCGCATTCTCGGCATCAAGTTGGGTGTATGAAAGGTCGGCTCTTGTTTGCGCAGAACGCACCACTCGATGCACATCCGGCGTTCCGCGCATCCTGCTTCGATGCGCTGAAGGATGCCGTGGCGACGCAACTCGCGGCGCGGTTTGTGGAGCTTCCGACACAGCCGGCGGTGTTCGCGGCCCGCGCCAATCGCTTCAAGCTGCCGAACGGCAGTCTCTGGTTCTGCGCATTCGGCGCGCCGGTCGCGATCCAGTTTCCGGAGCCCGATCACGTCCGCGTGCAGTTCCATCACGCCGGGGTCGGTGCCACCTGGATCGGCGACATATTGGCACCGGTGACCAGCAACCAGGCCTGCATCACATCGACGGCCGCCGAGTTCGACTTCGGCAACGATTTCCAGCAGGTGGTCTGGCGCGTGTCCAAGGACTTCCTGCGCAAGAAGCTGGCCAGCCTGACCGAGGCGCCGCTGACCGGCGAGCTGGTGTTCGATCACAGGCTGGACCTGGACCGGCCGAAATCCCAACTGCTCACCAAGTTGCTGGGCTGCACCATCCATGCGGCGGAATCCCTGCAATGCGATCCGGGCGCGGCCGATCCCGGCGGGATCGTGCTCGGCGAGCTCGAGCAGGCGCTGGTCTCGGCCTTCCTCGCCGCCAGCGAGCATCGCTATCGCGAGCACCTCGAGGGCCGCGTGCTGGCCGCGGCGCCCTGGCAGGTGCGGCGCGCCGAAGCCTATATCGCGGCACACTGGGACAAGCCGCTGGAGATCGACACGGTCGCCGAAGTGACCGGCGCCAGCGTGCGCAGCATCTTCCGTGCCTTCAAGCAGAGCCGCGGCTATACGCCGTTCGAGTACGCCAAGCGCATCCGCCTCGAGCGCGCGCGCCGCATGCTCGAGGGGACGGAGTCCGGCGGCTCGGTGACCAGCGTGTGCTTCGCCTGCGGCTTCAGCGATCTCGGCCGCTTCAGCAAGGATTTCGCCCAGGCCTTCGGCGAACGGCCGTCCGACGTGCTGAAGCGCTTCAAGGGCGCTGTCGCGGCGCTGCACTGAGTTTCGCGCTTAGAGCGTCATTCCCGCCGGAAGGTCGGGGCCGATCGCGGCCTTCAGCTGCTTCAAGGTCGCGAGGTCGCGCACCCATTCGTAATGCATGCCCTTGAGCGTGGTCACCAGGATCCCGGCGTCGCGGATCCGGCGCAGCCCCGCTTCGTGATGCGGCGGCGGCGAGCCGCAGGCGTCCTCGATGACGGCGACACGGTGGCCGGCCGCGGCGAGCCCGAGGGCCGAATGCGCGACACAGACATCGGTCTCCAGCCCGACCAGTACGAAGGCGCTGCGCCCGCTGGCCGCGACGGCGTCGCGGATGTCGGCCTGGCCGTAGAGGCCGAACACCAGCTTATCGAAGACCTTGGTCCCTGCCGGCAGCAGCGCGGCAAGCTCCGGCAGCAGCGGCCCGTCATTGGCGATATCTTCCGCCGTGGCGACGATCGGAATGCCGAGCGCGCTTGCCACGCGCATGAACCAGGCGATGCGCGCGACCAGCGGTGCGGCGAGTCCGGCGGGGAGCTTGTCCAGGAAGTATTGCTGCACGTCGATGACGACGAGGCAGGACCGGTCGCGCTCGAACAGCATGTTCATCCCCTCTTCACCTCGTCCAGAATCCAGTCGCGGAAGGCGCGGATCTTGCGGACCGCCTTGCGCGTCTCGGGATAGACCAGCCAATAGGCGGTGTCGTCGGTCGCCATCAAGGAGAAGGGCTGCACCAGGCGGCCGGCGGCGAGATCGCCGGAGAAGAAGGCCGGCATCAGCATGGCGACGCCCTGCCCGGCGATCGCGGCGGTGCCGAGCAGCGACTGGACATCGAGCGAGACATTCGAAGGCACCGCCGGCGGAATCTCCGCGATGCCCGCCGCCTGGGACCACAGCCGCCACCATTCGTCATGCGCGTCGAGCCGCGGCGCCTTCAGCATGTCGGCCGGCTCGGCCCAAGGACCATGGCGCGCGAGGAAGTCGGGGCTGCAAAGCGGCGTGAAGGCGATCGGGATCAGTTCATCGGCGCGCAGCCCCGGCCATTTGCCGCGGCCGCCGCGGATTCCGATATCGAACTCCTCGCGGGTGAAATCGACGTTGCGACTGGAGAGATCGATGCGGACCGCGATCTCCGGATGCTGCTGCTGGAACGCGCCCAGGCGCGGCACCAGCCAGTTGGTGGCGAAGGTATGCACCGCCGTCACCGCCAGCACCGCATCGTCGGTCTCGCGCAGCTCGGCGAAGGCGCTGTGCAATCCCTGGAACGCCGCGGCGACGGCCGGCGCCAGGCGACGGCCGGTTTCCGAGAGCTCGACCTTCTTCGGCAGTCGGATGAACAGCGCCTTGCCGAGCCGGTCTTCCAGCAGCTTGACCTGGTAGCTGACCGCGGCCTGGGTCATGCCGAGCTCTTCCGCCGCCTTGGTGAAGCTCTGATGGCGCGCCGCGGCTTCGAAGGCGCGCACCGCGGTCAGCGGCGGCAGGCTCGGGCTGAAGGGTGGCGCGGAATCCTTGGGCATGGCGTCGATCCTGGGGCCGAGAGCATAAGGCCAGCTTATGCTCTTCCCCTGACAATCGCTTTGAGAAACAGGGCTGTCGAGGCCAATTTCCCATCATCAGCATAAAGGCAGCTTTGGCTCGCCGGCGTTGGAGGATTGCAGAATGGCCGAGATGGTTGGAGTTTCCCATTGCACCGGGCGGCAAAGCAGCGCGACCGGTCGACTCATGGCAGCGCTGCAGCGCGGTCTCTCGCGCCTGGCCGGCGGCGGTCGTTCGCGCCAACTCAGGCTGGAAGAGTGGCCGGATTACCTGCTGCGTGACATCGGCCTCGACAGCACGATCCGCGACCCGGCGGAACCCCGCGGCAAGCCGACGGATTTCCTGATGCGTTAGGCCAGCGCCTCGGTGATCGCATCGAGCAACTGGCGGCGGGCAAAGGGCTTGTAGAGCACCTTCTTCGCGCCCAGCCGGCCGGCGATCGCGAGAACGTCGAGCCCGTTATGGGCGCCGCCGCCGGACATCGCGATCACCGGAATCTTCGGGTCGCGATCCCTGAGCTCGCTCAGCATCTCGAAGCCATCGCCTTCCGGCATGAAGATGTCGGTGATGACGAGGTCGGGCGTGTGGTCCTTCAGCAGCGCGCTGGCCGATTTGGCATTCGCCGCCTGGACCACGCCATAGCCCGACATCTCCAGGATCCGCGCCACGGTCACGCGCGCCTCTTCGTTGTCATCGACCAGCAGGATGCTCGCACTGTCGCGCATTGCCCATTTCACCATTCGCGGCGCGCCCGAGCCTCGGCGCCGAGACGCACAGCCTGCTCTATATCAAGCCCGCGCTCAAGCCTACGAATTTGTTATTGATCAAGCGCGTTCAGGTATATAGCTAAAATTGCTGGGATATTCTTGTATCCCGCGCTGCCACGCGGCGCCTTGGAATACGCGCCCGGGGTAAGATGTCCTAGCCACCTTTCAGCTCCGACGGGGTTGATGTCGGGCCATAAACGAATCCGGTGACGAACAGCCATGGTGGGCGAGTCCGGTACACTGAGCAGCAGGCAGGAAGCTGGAACCGGGGCGGCGCTGTTCTCGCGCTCCTTCGCCCTGCCCTTCCTGGCCTTCATCGTCATCTCAGCAATTCTGTTCGGGCTCGGCCGACACGAATATCCCGAGCTGCACACGATGCTCGACACCGGCATGTTCTTCCTGTCGGTGGTGCTGTCGGCCTTGCTCCTGGATATCGGACGCCGGCTCGAGCGTGGCTTCCCGACCTGGCTCGCCGCCAGCTTCGCCGTGACGGCGCTGTTCGAGTTCCTGCATGTCACCGCGACCATCGAATGGTGGGACGACCTGCTGCCGGTGCTGTCGCTGCCGGACTGGCTGCGCCCCACGACCTGGTCACCGTCCGGCTACATCCTGCCCATCGGCATCGGCCTGGCGATCTGGCGGCTGCAGCGCGGCGAACGGCCGATGCCGTTCTTCCTGCCTGGCCTGCTGCTGATCGGAGTTTGTCTGTTCGCGGTGTTCCAGCTGTTTCCGGCAAACCTCGCGTGGAGCCCGCTCGGCATGACGCGGCCCGCCCAGGTCGGAATTCCGGTGCTTTGGGCGATCGTCGCGCTGGCGGCCTGGCGGAGCCGCAACCTGGAGCGGAAGCTCGCACCGATCGCGGCGATGGCGCTGATCCTGCTGTGCGGCAACCTGGCCTTCCTCTATTCGCAGGCGGGCAACGACGACCAGGCGATGATCGCCCATGTCGCCCGCGTCACCGGCTATCTGCTGTTGATGCTGGCCGTGATGCGCATGGCCTCGCACGACATGCTGGAGCGGATCCAGGCCGAGCGGGCGCTCAGCCAGCTGAATGCCGAGCTCGAGCGCCGGGTCGGCGAAAGGACCGCGCAGCTCGCGGCCAGCAACCGCTCGCTCACCGCCGAAGTCGAGGAGCGGCGGCGCGCCGAGGAGTCGCTGCGCGAGACCGACCGCCGGCTGCGCCTGCATCTCGAGCGTTTGAACCTGCTGCACCAGGTGACGCGCGCCATCGGCGAGCGCCAGGACCTCGCCAGCATCTTCCAGGTGGTGATCCGCAGCGTCGAGGATGAGCTCCCCGCCGACTTCTGCGCGCTCTGCCTCTACGACGACGCCGATCAGGTGCTGACCGTCGCGGGCGTCGGCACCAAGAGCCAGGACACGGCGATGGCTTTGGCGATGCCGGAGCGGGCCCGGATCGAGATCGACGCCAACGGACTTTCACGCTGCATCACCGGCCGCCTGGTCTACGAGCCCGATCTGGCGCAGCTGCCGTTCCCCTTCCCTCAGCGCCTGCTGAAGGGCGGCCTGCGCTCGATGGTGCTGGCGCCGCTGCAGGTCGAGAGCGTGGTGTTCGGCGTGCTGGTGGTGGCGCGGCGTGAGCCGGAATCCTTCTTCAGCCCCGAATGCGAATTCCTGCGGCAGCTGAGCGAGCATGTCGCCCTCGCCGCGCATCAGGCGCAGCTCTACGCGGCGCTGCAGAAAGCCTATGACGATCTCCGGCAGTCGCAGCAATCGGTGATCCAGCAGGAGCGGCTCCGGGTGCTCGGCCAGATGGCGAGCGGCATCGCGCATGACATCAACAACGCGCTGACCCCGGCCTCGCTCTACACCGAGACGCTGCTGGAGGACGACCAGACCCTGTCGCCCAACAGCCGCGAGCTGCTCGGCGTGGTGCACCGCGCGATCGGCGACGTCACGCATACGGTGGCGCGGATGCGCGAGTTCTACCGCCAGCATGACGCGCAGATGAATCTCGCACCGATCGCGCTCAACGATCTGATCTGCCAGGTGGTCGAGCTGACCCGCGCCCGCTGGCGCGACATGCCGATGCAGCGCGGCGTGGCGGTGGGCGTGCAGTTGAACCTCGCCGCCGACCTGCCGCCGATGCAGGGCGTCGCCAGCGAGATCCGCGAGGCCTTGATCAACCTGCTGATGAACGCCGTCGACGCGATGCCGAACGGCGGCACGATCTCGTTCACCACCGCGGCCGAAGCGGGAAGCCGGGAGCGTCCGCCGCGCATCCGCTGCGAGATCACCGACACCGGTGCCGGCATGAGCGAGGAGACCCGCCGCCGCTGCCTCGAGCCCTTCTTCACCACCAAGGGCGAGCGCGGCACCGGCCTCGGCCTCGCCATGGTCTACGGCGTGCTGCAGCGCCATGCCGCCGAGCTGGAGATCGACAGCGCGGTCGGTCGCGGCACTACGATGCGGCTGGTCTTCCCCGCCGCCGACCCGGCGCGGCTGCAGTCGGGCGGCGAGAGCAGCGAGCCAGCGCGTCCGCCGCGCCTGCCGCTGCTGGTGATCGACGACGACCCGATCCTGCTGCAAACCCTGCGCAACATCCTGGAGAACGACGGCCATGCCGTGACCGTCGCGACCGGCGGCGCGGAAGGCATCGCCGCCTTCCGCGACGCCATGGCCGCGGGACGATCGATCGCCGCCGTCATCACCGATCTCGGCATGCCGAATGTCGACGGCCGCAAGGTCGCCGCCGCGATCAAGGCCGAGTCGCCGGAGACGCCGATCGTGCTGCTGACCGGCTGGGGCCAGCGGCTGATCGACGACGATGACGCCCCGGCCCATGTGGACCGGGTGCTGAGCAAGCCGCCGAAGCTGCGCGATCTCCGCCAGGCCCTGGTCGAGGTGACCCAGGCGAAGGACTGAGACTTATCCGCGCCAGTGCGGCGGATAGGTGCGGTCGTAATAGGGCAGCGCCTCGATCCGCGCCTGCCAGGCGGCCAGCTTGGGCGGAAGATCCGCCGGCTTGTAGCCGAGGCCGGGGGCCCGCTCCTCGACCCGCCCCAGCAGGCGGATCCAGGGAAACAGGGTGTAATCCACCAGCCCGACGCCGCCGGCGAAGAAGTCGCCCGGCAGCGCCTCCGCCCAGCGCGCCAGCTCGACATCGAGCTTCGCGCGCGCCTCGGCGATCTTCTTGGCGTCGCGCTCTTCCGCCTTGGTGTAGAGCGTCGCGTCGATGAAGGGTTCGAGCGCCTTCTCGAGATCACCGCCCGCTTCCGCGATCAGCCGGCGTGCCACGCCGCGCGCCCTGACGTCCTTCGGCAGCAGCGGCTTCTCCGGATAACGCTCGTCCAAATACTCGGCGATCGCGTTCGATTCCGAGAGCGCGAAGCCGTCATCGACGATCGCCGGCACCCGGCCGCGCGGGTTGACCTTCAGGAATTCCGGCGTCTTGGTCTGGTCGGGCTCGAAGGTAAGGCGCTTGGCCTCATAGGTAATGCCCTTGTGCTCCAGCGCCAACCAGACCTTCCAGGCATAAGGCGAGCCGGAGCCGTAATAGAACGTCAGTGCCATGATCTTGTCCCACTCCCATGAGAATCGCGGCTGAAAATCGCGGCTGCGAATTGCGGGGGATTCTTAGCCGAGACGTTCCGCCCTTTCGCCCCTGTTCTGCGTGGGGACAAGCTCAGGCCTTCTTGCGCAAGCGCGCGATGCCGTCCAGCAGCAGATCCAGCCCCTGGGCGAAGGTCGGCTCGAAATGCTGCGGTTTGAAGTAGGGCGCGACCGCGGCGAGGTTCGGGCAGTCGCGGGCGATCTCGGCCTCGGAAGCCGGCTCCGTCGCCGAAGGCCCCTTGGCATAGCCCGCGGTCTCGTCCAGCGCCGCGCCGGTGATGTAATAGCCGAACTCGCGGAACAGCCGCGCCGCGATGGCGTCGTCGAAGCCGCCGTCGCGAAACAGGCCGATCACCGCGTCGAGCTTGCGCACGCCGACGCCGGTGTTCATGCGATGCACCGCCAGCAGCGGATAGAGCTTCGGATGCGCCAGCGCCATGGCGCGATAATTGAAGGCGGCCTGGCGCAGCCGCGCGATCCAGTCGCCACCAGCCGGCGGAATCTCCAGCGCGCCGAACACCCGGTCGACCACCGCGTCGATGAGATGCGCCTTGCTCGGATAGTAGTGGTAGAGGCTCATCGCCTCGCAGCCGATCGCCTCGGCGAGGCGGCGATAGCTGAGCGCGTCCAGGCCCTCGCGGTCGACCAGCGCCAGCGCCGCGGCGGCGATGCCGTCCCGGGTCAAGCCCTGGTGGTAGGCGGGCTTGCGGGTCCTCTTGTGCGCACCATCACGTTTCGGGGAGGCACGCCGCTTTGGGGCTTGCATTCGTACACCGTAAGGATAATCTCGCAATATAAACTTACACCGTAAGAATGCGATCCCGCAATGGTCGCCGTGCGCCCGCACGGCGTGAGGAGGTGCGTCATGTCCGCGGCTGACCTGTTCGGCTTACTGATTCCGGCGACCTTCCTGGTCATGCTGGGAATCGAAACGCTGTTCCCGGCGCGGAGCTTCCCGAAGATCCGGCTCTGGCGATTGCAAGGCATCGGCTTCCTGCTGGCAGCCGGCATCCTGGCCAGCACCATTCCGCTCATGATCCCCGAGGACTGGCTGGCACGGCACCGGCTGATCGACCTGACCGGGCTGGGCGTGATCGGCGGTGCAGCCATCGGCTATCTCGCGGTCAGCCTGATCTCCTATGCCTGGCACCGGAGCGCCCATACCTTCCCGCTGATGTGGCGCGGCTTCCACCAGATCCATCACAGCCCGCAGCGCATGGACATGTCGGGCGCCAATCTCTTCCACCCGCTGGAGCTCAGCGTCTTCATCCTGATCAGCACGCTCACGACGACCTTGCTGCTCGGCCTCGACCCGGTCGCGGCGGCGCTGACCGGCTACATCGCGCAGTTCTACGGCTATTTCCAGCATATGAACGTGAAGACGCCCGTCTGGCTGGGTTACGTGATCCAGCGGCCGGAGGCGCATTGCCTGCACCACCAGCGCGACGTCCATGCCTGGAACTACGGCGACCTGCCGATCTGGGACATCCTGCTCGGCACCTGGCGCAACCCGAAGGATTTCGAAGGCGAGGTCGGCTTCGATGCGCCGGCGACAGCGCGGTTCGGCGCGATGCTGGCTTTCGTCGACGTCAACGCGCCGGCTTCCGGACCGGACAGTCTCGGCCGGAAGCCTAGCGCGGACGCGGCCGCGTAGAGGGGACCACGCGGCCAGGTCTTCATTGCGCCTTCTCGTCCGGGCCGCGCAGCACCCAGCCGCCACGCCGCCGCAGCACCAAGGCGTAATAGAGCGCCGCCGCGACCATGACGCCGACGGTCACGCCAAGGCTGGGCCGGCCGATCACCGGGTCCATGAAGTTCAGCCAGCAGACATAGACCAGCACCAGGAGCGCTGCGATCGGCGGCAGCGGGAACAGCGGCATCTTGTAGGCGGCATGCGCGATGGTCCCATTGCGCCGTCCGGCGATCACCGCCAGGCAGAGTGCTCCATAGACCGCAACCAGCGAGGTGCCGGTCACCACGAACAGCACCTTCAGGTCGATGAAACAGGCGCCGGCGCTGACCAGGCCGCAGAGCAAGGTGGCGAACCAGGGCGTGTGGGTCTTGGCATGGGTCGTCGTCAGTGCCGTGTTGACCGGCGCCCACCAGACCCGGTCGCGGCCGCTGCTGAACAGCAGCCGCGCGGTCAGCAGGATGATCGCGACCACCGCGTTGAAGATCGCCAGCGCGATCGCCAGGCTGATGACGGTGTTGATAACGCTGCCGCCGCGCGCCACCAGGAAATAGTCGAGCATGTTGGCGCTGGAGAGCAGAGCCGTCAGGTCGGGTGCCCCCATCAGGATCGCCGCCAGCGGAATCGCCTCCGCCGCCACGGTAATCGCCAGCGCCCAGAGGATGGCGCGGGCGATGCCGCGATGGGCATCGTGCGTCTCCTCGCCGAAGAACACCGCCGAGCCGTAGCCGTTGTAGGAGAAGATGGCGATCGAGGTGGCGATGCCGATCGCGCCGAAGGTCGCCGGCACCAGGCTGCCGTCGGCCAGCAGCACCGGTTGCAACAGCAATTCGGTCACCGGCCGCTCGACATGGAGGAAGCCCAGGGCCGCCAGCACCACCAGGGCCGCCATCTCGATGGCGAGGAAAGTGCCGGTCACGACCGCGTTGAACTTGATGTCGAAGACCGCGATCACCGCGCCCAGCAGCACCGCGACCGCCGCGACCACCGGTCCGTTCAATTCCGGGAACAGCACGCCGAGATAGGTGCCGACCCCGAGCGCGATCACGGCAATGATCAGGACCTGCGTCATCAGGATCAGCCAGAGCACCATCAGCCCCGGCGCTTTGCCGAGCGTGCGGCCGATGATCGCGTATTCGCCGCCGGTCAGCGGATAGGCCGAGGAGAGTTCGGCATAGACGAAGGCCATGAACACGCCGACCACCGCGGCGACGATGAAGCTCCAGAGCGCGCCGGTGCCGGCCAGCGCGATCACGCCGGGCACGATGATGAAGACCGACGAAGCCGGCGTCACCGCCGACAGGGTGATCAGCAACGTCCCCAGCACATGCAGGCCGCGCTTCAGCGCCGGATGGCTGGCCCCCGGCTGCGCATTCTCATGAGCCGCCGCTGCGGCCTCCTCGCGAATAGCCATTGCTCCCTCCCTGGGATTTAGTTATTTTATACTTCATTGAAAAACGATTCAGTTGGGCGGTCAAGTTGATTCAGAATCAGCATTTTATGCGGATAACTTGCCCGATTCTGCCGATTTCTGGCTTTCAGAATAATATGAACATTGGTTAAATAACGGCATGGCACGGCCGAATCGGCAGAAGGAGCGCAGGGCGGAGCTGGTGGCCGCGGCGCGCGAGGCGATCATCCAGCGCGGGGTCATCGGGCTGCGCCTGAAGGATGTGGCGGAGCGCGTCGGGATGACGGCGAGCTCGGTCTTCTATTACTACCCGGCGATCGGCGACCTGTTGCGCGACGTGCTGCGCGACGCGGTCGAGCGCTTCTGCATCGACCGCGCGGCGGCGGTGGTACACATCGCCGATCCGGCGCTGCGGCTGGCGGCCATGATTCGCACCGGCTTGCCGGCCGGCCCCGACGATGCGCTCTGCCGCCTGCTCTACGAGCTGGGCTCGGTGGCGCGGCGCGACGCCGTGCAGGCCGCCCGCTATATCGCGCTCTATGAGCGGCAGGTCGGCATCTATGTCGCGATCCTGGAAGCCGGCGCCGCCCAGGGCCAGTTCAAGCTCAACGAAAGCGCGCTCGCCATCGCGCGCAACTTCGTGACGCTCGAGGACGGCTACGGCCTGCATGTGACCATGGCGGTGCCGACCTTCACGCCTCAGGCGGCCGAGGCGCTGATTCGCAGCTATGCCAGCATCGCCACCGGCTGCAATATCACCGAGATCGATCTCGATTCCGAAGCAGGGAACATCACGCGATGAGCGAAAGAAACTTGAAGACCCCGTCCGGCAAGCCGCGCGCCCGCAGCCTGGGCGTCCGGCTGCTGGGCAGCCCCGGGCGGCATAATGCGATCACCGACGTGCCGGGCGTCGCGGTCGGCTATGTCACCCTGATCGAAGGCCACGGGCCGACGCGGGTCGGCGAAGGCCCGGTGCGGACCGGCGTCACCGCGATCCTGCCGCGCGGCCGCGACGGTGTCGGCCTGCCCTGCGCCGCCGGCTTCTATTCGCTGAACGGCAATGGCGAGATCACCGGCGTCTCCTGGATCGAGGAGACCGGCGCGCTCGGCTCGCCGATCCTCTTGACCAACACCCATGCGGTCGGCGCCTGCCATCGCGGCATCATCGACTGGACCGTCAAGCACCGCCCGCAGCTGGCGGAGCAATGGCTGCTGCCGGTCGTGGCCGAGACCTGGGACGGCTACCTGAACGACATCAACGGCAACCATGTGACCGCGCAGCACGCGGTGGCCGCGATCGACGAGGCCGTCGAGGGCGCGATCGAGGAAGGCTCGGTCGGCGGCGGCACCGGCATGAACTGCTATGCCTTCAAGGGCGGCAGCGGCACCGCGTCGCGCCGGGTTTCCTTCGGCAGCGAAAGCTACACCTTGGGCGCCTTCGTGCAGGCGAATTTCGGCGCGCGCCATGAGCTCACCATCGGCGGCACCTATCTCGGCGAGCTGCTGGCCGGCGACAACCCGATGGAAGACTTCTACGCCAAGCCCGGCGCCGGCTCAGTGATCGCGATCGTCGCGACCGATGCGCCGCTGCTGCCCGGTCAATGCAAGGCGCTGGCGCGTCGCGTGCCGCTCGGCCTCGCGCGCACCGGCACCAGCGGTTCGCATTTCTCCGGCGATCTCTTCCTGGCCTTCTCCACCGCCAACAGGGGCGCGCTCACCAGCCAGTTCTCAGCCGAGCCGAAGGGCGCCGGCGATCTCGACCAGCTCGCCTTCGTCCAGTGGGGCCACATGGACCGCTTCTACGAGGCGACGGTCCAGGCGGTCGAGGAAGCGGTGCTGAACGCGCTCTCCGCCGCCGGCGAGATGATCGGCCGCGACGGCCACCGCGCGCCGGGCCTGCCGCGGGAGAAGGTCGCGCAGGCGCTGCGCGGTTAGCTGCGCTTCAGCGATGCGGTCAGCAGGCCGGCGCCGATCAGCATGGTGCCGCCGGCGCGGTTCATGATCCGGATCGCGCGCGGCGAATCCATCACCCGCCGGGCCCGCGCCGTCATGAAGATGTAGAGCATGAGGCTGCCGGCGGCGAGGACCTCGAAGGTCAGAGCCAGGACGATGACCTGCGGCAGCACCGCGCGGTGCATGTCGATGAACTGCGGCAGGAAGGCCGCGAAGAACAGTAGGCCCTTCGGGTTGAGCAGGGTCACCGAGAAGGATTCGGCGATCGCGCGGCGCATCCCGCGACGGGCACCCTGGGTACCGGCCGCGGCACCCAGCGGCACTGCGGGTGCGCGCCAGAGCTTGATGCCGAGATAGATCAGGTATAACGCGCCCACCCATTTCAGCAGGGTGAAGGCTTCGGCCGAAGCCGCCAGGATCGCGCCCAGACCCAGCACCGAGCAGGCGATCGCCGTGAAATCGCCCAGGGCCACGCCCAGCAGGCTTGCCAGCGCGACCCGCGTGCCGGAGCTCATCGCATGGCCGGTGACCATCAGCGTCGTCGGTCCGGGAATCGCGATCACGACCGCCGCCGCGGCGGCAAAGGCCAGCCAGAGCTGAAACGAAATCATCGGCATGCTCCCATTCTGCTTCGGACTCCAGCAAAGACAGATGTCGGAAACCCGCGCAATGCCGTTTTCGTGAGCCCGCTCCGCGGTTCGTGATCGCCGTGCCGGCCCCAGGCCGACGTGACATTCCTGGGCAATGAAGGCGGCGCCGGGCCGTTGGGGCATCGGCACCCCGCCGGATGGAGGTCCCGATGGAAAACCGCAACGAGACCACTGGATCAGGGAAGACGCTGCTCCTGGCGACACTGCTGCTCGCGGCCATCAGCCTGTCGGCTTGCGTGGTCGCGCCCGACCGCGACGGTCACGGCCGACACCATCATTGGAACAACGACCGCAACTGGAACAACGGGCCGGGCTGGAAAAGCGGGTCGGGCTGGCAGGGCCGTCACGGCGACTGGGACGGCCAGCATTGAAGGAGAACGTCATGTCCGCCGCACTGAAGCGCATCATGCCGGTCGCCGTATTGTCGCTCGCCGCCGCGACTCTCGCCGGCTGCTATGTCGGCCCGGCTCCCTATACCGAGGGGGGCTATTATGCCGAGCCCCGGCCGGCCTATGTCGCGCCGCGCTATGATTACGGACCACGCTGGACCTGGCACCGCAACCGCTGGCACCGCAACCGGCACCACTGGGATTAAAACGAACGGGCCGGCCCCGAGGGGAGCCGGCCCGCCGTCGTTCGATCGAGGTTCGCTTAAGCAGCGCGGACCTGGGTGAGGAACTCGTTGATCTGCTGCTTCAGGCTGCCGGCATTCTGCACCACGCCATCGGAGGCCGAGAGCACCAGGCCGGCGGACTGGCCGACCTCCTGGGTCGCACCGCTGAGTTCGGTGATGGTCTTCGAGACATCGGTGGTGGCATTGGCCGCCTGCTCGACGTTGCGCGCGATCTCCGCGGTCGCCGCACCCTGCTCCTGCATCGCCGCCGCAATCGCCGTGGCGATGTCGTCGACGCCGCGGATCGTCTCGGCGATCTTCTTGATCGAGACCGCCGAACGGTCGGTCATGGTGCGGACACCATTGATCAGGGTCGCGATCTCCTCGGTCGCCTTGGCGGTCTGGGTCGCGAGCTGCTTCACCTCGGAAGCGACCACCGCGAAGCCCTTGCCCGCCTCGCCGGCGCGCGCCGCCTCGATGGTCGCATTGAGCGCCAGCAGGTTGGTCTGGCTGGCGATGTCGTTGATGAGACCCACCACCGTGCCGATGCGCTGCGCGGAATCGGTCAGCGATTCCACGTCGGCGTTGGCCGCGGTCGCCGCCTCGACGGCCTCTTTCGAGACCACGGTGCAGCGGGTCACCTGCTGGTTGATCTCGCCGATCGCCGCGGTCAGCTCTTCGGTTGCGGCGGCGACTGTCTGCACGCTCTGGCTCGCCTCATGCGAGCCCGCGGCGATCGAACTCGCCTGCCGGCTCGCCTGGTCGGTCAGGCCGTTCATGTTGGTGGCGGCCGATTTCATGTTGCCGGCGGAATCCGCCAGCACGCCGACCAGCTTGGCGACCGAACGCTCGAGGTCGTCCGCCATGCCGAGCAGGGCGGCACGACGCTCCTCCTCCGCCTTGCGCTCGGCCTCTTCCTGGGCCTTGCGCATCGCTTCCATCTTCAGAGCGTTGTCCTTGAACACTCCGAGCGAGCGCGCGAGGTCACCGACCTCGTCGCCGCGACCGGTGAAGGGCGTGTCGATCGAAAGGTCGCCCTGCGACAGGCGGCCCATGCGGTCGGTGATCGCCCGGATCGGCCGGGTGATGCCACGGGCGATCACGAAGGCGCTGCCGAGACCGACCAGCAGCACGACGGCCATGATGATGCCGAGCTGGATCGCGACATAGCGGAACTCCGCATCGACGTCGTCGATGTAAACGCCGGTGCCGACCATCCAATTCCAGTCCTTCTGAACCGCGGCATAGGAAACCTTCGGCAGCGGCACTTCCGAGCCCGCACGGCCGAAACGGTAATTGACATAGCCGCCCCCGGCCTTGGCGGCGTCGATCAGGCGGGCGATCAGTTTCACGCCGTCGGGATCGGTGAGATCGATCAGGTTCTTGCCGATGGATTCCGGCTTGCCGGCCTGGATCTTGGCGACGCCGTCGAAATCATAGGCGAAGAAATAGTCGCCGTTGCCGTAGCGGATCTTGTGCACGATCTCGCGGACCTGGCTCTGCGCCTCCTCGACCGTGAGCTCGCCCTTCTTGGCGCGCTCGGCATAGGAGTCGAGCAGGCCGAGCACGGTCTCGACCTCCTGCTTCACCATCGTGCGACGGTCATTCATCAGCGTTTCGCGCAGCTCCATCAGGCTGACCGACATGATGGCAACCAAGCCGATCGTCATCAGCAGGATAACCGCTGCAATCCTGTGTTGAATTTTCACGCGCTTCAGCATGACGAATCCTTCTCTCCGGGTCCGGACGAACCGATGCGGAACTGTGACGCGCCGGGGTTAAGAAGATGTTGCTAGGGCATCGGCGCCGCAGCGTAACCCCTTGATCTCGATCACGTTCGGCCGCGCCCGATCTGGGCACTCCCTGACCTCCCGTGATGATAAGGCCCTGATGGAGCGCATCTATTTCACAATCTGCGCGACCGGAACTCGTCGGCAGCGGATCGTGGGATCCGGCGCGGCGACGACAACCTGTCGCAGCGTCTGGACCGGAACCTAGGTGCGGGAGGCGACGTAGCCGTCGATCAACTCCAGCATCCGCTCCCGGCCGAAGCTCGGGTCATGGCCGCCATGCACCACGCGGACCGGCAGCTCGCGCAGGCGCGCCATGGTGCGGAGATAATCCGGGACGCTGCAGCCGGAGAGCTGATCCAAGAGCGGCCCATCATAAAGAGCGTCGCCAGAGAACAGCGTGCCGGTGGCTTCCTCCCAGAGGCCGATGCTGCCCGGCGAATGGCCGGGCAGATGCATCACCTCGAAGCGGCGGTCGCCGGTATCGACGGTGTCGCCGTCCTCTGCCGTGCGCACGCGCTTGGCCGGCTTCAGGCGATAGCGGTCGGGGTCGTAGCCGGCATGCGGGATCGCGGTGATCATGCAGCCGTCGGGGATCTCATAGCCGGCCGCCGCCAGCTTGCGCCGCCCCTCGGCGCTGAAATAGGCCTCGTTGCGCAGGCTGAGCTCGTGCTCGGGCTCGGTCAGCGTCGAAACCTCGGCGGAATGCACCAGGCATTCCTCGAACTCGTGATGCCCGCCGGTATGGTCGAGATGGGTGTGGGTCGCGACCGCGAGCACCGGTTTGTCGATCAGGTGCCGTGTGGCGTCATGCAGGCTGGCAACGCCCATGCCGGTGTCGATCAGGAGATCCCGGTCGCGGCCGCGCACATGCCAGATGTTGCAGCGCATCAGCGGGATCACATGCGGTTCCCAGAGCAGGGTGATGCCGTCACCGATGCGTTTCTCCTCGAACCAGCGGTCCGCGATCTGCAAAGTCATGATCTATGCGCTCCCTCCGCATGCTTGGCCTGCATGGAAGACAAACCCGCTGCGCTTGTCCATGAAATGATTCTAGGCCAGTCTGCGCCGCAATTCGGGGGACCGGCGTGGCCGAGCAAGAGAGCATCAATTGGCGCAATCTGATCGCGGCCTGCGCGGCGGTCTGTGTCTTCGCCTTCTCGCTCGGCGAAATCTTCCCGCTGCTCTCGCTCAACATGAAGGCCGACGGCGTCACTGAGGATACGATCGGCTTCAACACCGCCATGGCGCCGCTCGGCATCCTGGTCGCGGGGCTGTTCATTCCCCGCCTGTCGCATGCCTTCGGCGCCAAGCGGGTCGCGCTGTTCATGGCGTTCGCGACCGGGGCGATCTTCATCCTCTATCCGACGATTGACTGGCTGCCGGCCTGGTTCGTACTGCGCTTTACCCAGGGCATGACCGTCGCGACCCTGTTCGCCTTGAGCGAGGCCTGGGTGCTCTCCAATGCGACCGGGAAGTGGCGCGGCCTGGTGGTGGGCGCCTATGCCACCTGCATCTCGGCCACCTTCGGCGTCGGCGCCGCCGTCGTCGGCTGGGTCGGCATCGAAGGCTACACGCCATTCGTGATCGGTGCGATCGTGCTCTGCCTCGCCGCCTTGCCGATGTCGCTGCTCACCGCGGAAGCCAGCGCGGCCGACTACGAGCATGTGCCGATGCTGGCGTTTCTGCCCAAGGCGCCGATGCTGATGGGGGCGATCTTCGTCCATGCGATCTTCGACGGTGGCATGCTCGGCTTTCTGTCGGTCTATGGCCGGGACAACGGCATGAGCGACGGAGTCGGGGCTGCGCTCATCACCGCACTCTCCTTCGGCAACGTCTTCTTCCAGATCCCGATCGGGTGGATCGCCGACAGGATCGGCAAGAATCCGGCGATGATCGCCTGCTTCGTGCTCACGATCGTCGGTCTCATCGCCCTGCCCTTCTGCGTGACCTCGATCTGGGTCTGGCCGCTGATGCTGTTCCTGGGCGCCGCCGGCTTCGGCATCTACACGATCGGCCTCGCGCAGCTGGGCGACCGATTCCAGGGCGCCGACCTGATCGCCGGGACCGCCGCTTTCTCGACCGCCTGGGGTCTTGGCGCCCTGGCCGGATCGGTGGTCTGCGGCCTGGCGATGAACCGGTTCGGCCCGGACGGCTTCCCGAACGCGCTGCTGGCGATCTTCATCGGCTATCTCGTTGTCAGGATGGTAACCGAGTTTCGGCGCCGTGCGGCAAACCGGCGCCCAAGGACACCTTGACGCTTTCGTCTTCCTGACAGAAGAATCGGGGATGGGCCACCACTGCTGAAATGCAGCCGGGGGCGGGGGTTACAGGGAAGTCACTCATGCCGATCGATATGAACGCGATTCTGGCGGACCGATCGGCCGAGAAATACGATCTTTACGACCGGCATCTCAATTCGCAGATGGTCCGGATGCTGAAGACCATCGGCTTCGACCGCGGCTACGTGCGCGGCAAGGGCGCCTATCTCTACGACCGGGAAGACAACCGCTACCTCGACCTGTTGAGCGGGTTCGGCGTGTTCGCGGTCGGGCGCAACCACCCGACGGTGATCGGCGCGCTGCAGCAGACGCTGACCGCGGAACTGCCGAACCTGGTGCAGATGGACGTCTCGCTGCTGAGCGGGCTGCTGGCCGAGCGGCTGCTCCCCAAGCTGCGCGGCCTCGACAAGATGTTCTTCTGCAATTCGGGCGCCGAAGCGGTCGAGGCGGCGATGAAATTCAGCCGTGCCGCCACCGGGCGCGACCGGATCCTGTTCTGCGACCACGCCTTCCACGGCCTCACCTACGGGGCGCTGTCGCTGAACGGCGACGATCACTTCCGCGACGGCTTCGGCCCGCTGCTGCCGTATTGCGAGTCGGTTCCGTTCAACGACCTGATGGCGCTCGACCGCGCGCTGGCGGCGGGCGACGTCGCCGCCTTCATCGTCGAGCCGATCCAGGGCAAGGGCGTCAACATTCCGGACGACGACTATCTCCGCGAGGCGGCGCGGCTCTGCAAGCGGCATGGCGCGCTGTTCGTGGTCGATGAGATCCAGACCGGCATCGGCCGCACCGGCAAGTTCCTGGCGATCGACCATTGGGACGCGGAGCCCGACATGGTCCTGCTGGCGAAGGCACTCTCGGGCGGCTTCGTGCCGGTCGGCGCGGTCGCGATGAAGAAGCCGACCTTCAACAAGATCTTCGACCGCATGGATCGCGCCGTGGTGCACGGCTCGACCTTCGGCAAGACCGACATCGCCATGGCCGCCGGGCTCGCCACTTTGCAGGTGATCGAGGACGAGAAGCTGATCGAGAACGCGGCTTCGATCGGCGAGGGCATCCGCGCCGATCTCGCCGCCTTGGTCGAACCCCATGAGTTCGTGAAGGCGGTGCGCGGCAAGGGCCTGATGATCGCGATCGAGTTCGGCACGCCGAAATCGCTCTCGCTGAAAGCCGCCTGGGCGCTGCTGGAGCAGGCCAACAAGGGCCTGTTCTGCCAGCTGATCACCATACCGCTGCTGAAGCAGCACCGCATCCTCTCGCAGGTCGCGGGCTACGGCATGAACGTGATTAAGCTCATTCCGCCGCTGACGCTGAACGAAGAGGATCGCACCTGGATCCGCCGCGGCTTCGAGCAGGTGGTTGCCGACAGCCACCGGGTGCCGGGCGCGATCTGGGATCTCGGCCGGACCCTGGCCGCGCACAGCCTGAAGGCGCGCAGCAGCGCCGCCTGACTTGGACCCGCAGCGCTCTTTTTCCGGAACCGATCTCGGTGTGCTGGTCGGCGCGCCGTTCTTCGCCCTGCCCGCCTGGTTCCTACCCGAGCGCGCCTGGCCGGCGATCGGGCGGCGGCTGAGCCCGATGGCGATCGGCGATCTCACCCAGGATCCCGCCGCCACCTTAGCCGTCATCCGCAAGACCCTCGGTGCGCGGCTGGCCGATACGCCGGCAAAGTCAATCCTGCGCGACATGGGCGCGGAGGGCATCTTCACCTTCTTCCAGGTGCTGAAATGCTATCGCCCCGATGGCTGGGAGCCCGCCGTGCGCATTGCCGGCTTCGAGCATGTCCATGCCGCGCTCGAAGCCGGCCGCGGCGCGGTGCTCTGGGTCAGCCACGCCTTCCACGGCCATCTCGGCTCGAAGGTCGGCTTTCGCCGGGCGGGGCTCGAGGTCGTGCATCTGAGCACGCCGGCGCACGGTTTCTCGGCGACCCGGCTCGGCGTCCGCTACCTCAACCGGATACAGACCCGGATAGAGGACCGCTACATCGCCGAGCGCGTGCTGCTGCCGCTGCAAGGCCAGAACGCCGCCTTGCAGACTCTCGCCAAGCGCCTCAAGTCCAACAAGGTGGTGAGCATCACCGGGCAGAAGGGCAGCGGACGCACGGTCGATGCGCGGTTTCTCGAGGGGAGCTTGCCGCTGGCCCCGGGGGCGCCGAGCCTGGCTCGGATGACCGGTGCGCGCCTGCTGCCGGTCTTCGCCTTCCGCGCCGCGGACGGCGCGGTCGAAGTCACCGTCGAGCCCGAGATCGCGCTCGAAGGGGTGCGCGACGAGGCGATATCAGCCGCGGTGCAGGATTTCGCCCGGCGCAGCGAGCCCTATGCGCTGCGCCATCCCGGCCAGTGGCTAAGCTGGATCCAGCTCTGAAGTCATCGGCTCCGGCCGGCCGCCGATCAGCCGGTGCAGGCTGCGGCCCTCGATCACCTGCCAGAGCAGCAGCGCCGGAATCCCGGTCATCAACTCGCGCGCCCGGGTGGCGAGCGACAAGGCCAGCGCGATCTCCGGCTCGAGCCCGATCATCTGGCCGAGCACGACATAAGCCCCCTCCTGCAGGCCCCAGCCGCCGGGCACGACGAAGGCCGCGGCGCGCAAGGTGCAGATGATGCCGATGAACATCACCGCGTCGGAGGGGGTGATCGGGTTGTGCATCAGCCAGGCGGCGACGAAGATCTCAACCGCCATTAAGCCGCGGGTGGTGCAACGGATTGCGCACGCCGCGGCGACCCGGAACGGCCGCGCATAGATCGCGCGGATCGTGCGATCGAGATGATGCGCATTGTCGGCCAGGCCCTGCCAGCGCGGCGAGCGCAGGCTGCGCGCGCCCCACTGCGCCAGCTTGCCGAGCAGGTTGGCGTATTGCGCGTAGAGCATGGTGCCGATCGCCAGGGTGAGGAAGGCGGCGCCGGTGATGATCGGCCAGAACAAGGTCTCGTCCGGGCCGGTGACGATGAGCGCGCTGAAGCCGAGCAGCGCCCAGAAGATCAGCACGACGATCTGCACCGTCATGTCGACCACCGCCAGCGAGGCGGCGTCGGCGGCGCGGGTGCCGTCGCGGATCAGCAATCTCGCCTTCACCACCTCCGCGGCGAGGCCGCCCAGCGGCATCAACGTCTCGACGGCGATGCCGATCCAGATCGCGCGCAGGACCCTGACGAAGGCCGGGCGTCTTCCGTCCGGGAAGTTGAGGCTCCACGAACCAGCCGCGCCGAGGTAATGCGGCGCATAGATCAACGGCAGCAGCAGGACGCCGGCGCCAAGCGTTCCCATGGCGACGGACACGGTTCCGAAACCTTGCCAGGCGATCAACGCGATCGCGCCGGCCAGTCCCAGCACGAACGCAATACAGGCAGCAGTCCGCACGTCTTCCCCTCAGCGCCTCCCCCCGGAGGCGCTTATCCAGGCCTTATGGTACCACCCGCACCGCACCTTTGGCAGCACTCGTGGTCAGTGCCGCATAGGCGCGCAGTGCCGTCGTCACCCGGCGATGCCGTTTCTCGGCCGGCTGCCAACCGGCAGCGCCCTTAGCGTCCATCGCGGCGCGGCGCTTCGCAAGCTCGGCGTCGCTCACCCCGAGATTGACGGTACGATTCGGGATATCGATCTCGATCCGGTCGCCTGCCTGGACCAGGCCGATCGCGCCGCCCTCCGCCGCTTCCGGCGAGACATGGCCGATCGACAGGCCCGAGGTGCCGCCGGAGAAGCGCCCGTCGGTGATCAGGGCGCATTGCTTGCCCAGTCCCTTCGACTTCAGATAGCTGGTCGGATAGAGCATCTCCTGCATGCCCGGACCGCCCTTCGGTCCCTCGTAGCGGATCACCACAACGTCGCCGGGCTTCACCTGGTTCAGCAGGATCCCTTCGACCGCGGCATCCTGGCTCTCGAAGATCTTCACCGGGCCGGAGAATTTCAGGATCGATTCATCGACGCCCGCCGTCTTCACGATGCAGCCTTCGAGCGCGATGTTGCCGTAGAGCACCGCGAGGCCGCCGTCCTTGCTGAAGGCATGGTCGATGTCGCGGATGACGCCCTTCGAGCGGTCGAGGTCGAGGCTGTCGAAGCGCTGATCCTGGCTGAACGCGGTCTGGGTCGGCACGCCGCCCGGGGCGGCCTTGAAGAAGTGATGGATCTTCGGGTCGTTGGCGCGGGTCACGTCCCAGCGATCGATCGCATCGCCCATGGTGGCCGAATGCACGGTCGGGAGATCGCGGTGGATCAGGCCGCCGCGCTCGAGCTCGCCCAGGATCGACATGATGCCGCCGGCGCGGTGAACGTCCTCGATGTGAACGTGGGAGACCGCCGGCGCCACCTTGCAGACATTCGGCACGCGGCGCGACAGGCGATCGATGTCCTTCATGGTGAAATTGACCTCGCCCTCATAGGCGGCGGCCAGCAGATGCAGCACGGTGTTGGTGGACCCGCCCATGGCGATGTCGAGGGTCATCGCGTTCTCGAAGGCCTTAAACGAGGCGATCGAGCGGGGCAACACGCTCTCGTCGTCGCCTTCGTAGAAACGCTTGGTCAGCCGCACCACGGTGCGGGCCGCTTCCAGGAACAGCTCCTTGCGGTCGGCATGGGTCGCCAAGGTGGTGCCGTTGCCCGGCAGCGCCAGGCCGAGCGCCTCGGTCAGGCAGTTCATCGAATTGGCCGTGAACATGCCGGAGCAGGAGCCGCAGGTCGGGCAGGCGCTGCGCTCGATCTTGTTCACCTCTTCATCCGAGATCTTGTCGTCGGCGGCGGCGACCATGGCATCGACCAGATCGAGGGCCACCAGCTTGCCGTCCTTCATGACCATCTTGCCGGCTTCCATCGGGCCGCCGGAGACGAAGACGGTCGGGATGTTGAGGCGGAGCGCCGCCATCAGCATGCCGGGCGTGATCTTGTCGCAGTTGGAGATGCAGACCAGCGCATCGGCACAATGCGCGTTCACCATATACTCGACCGCGTCGGCGATGATCTCGCGCGAAGGCAGGCTGTAGAGCATGCCGTCATGGCCCATGGCGATGCCATCATCGACCGCGATGGTGTTGAACTCCTTGGCGACGCCGCCATTGGCTTCGATCTCGCGGGCGACCATCTGGCCGAGGTCCTTCAGGTGCACGTGGCCCGGCACGAACTGGGTGAAGGAGTTGGAAATGGCGACGATCGGCTTGCCGAAGTCGCCGTCCTTCATGCCGGTCGCGCGCCAGAGGCCACGGGCCCCGGCCATGTTGCGGCCATGGGTGGAGGTGCGGGAACGGTACTGGGTCATGGTCGGGCGGTCTCCTTAAAGGCGCCACCCCATCCGGGGACGCCAGGCAGTCCACAAGCCGGCTTCGCCGGAGGGGTTGGAGTTAACACAGTAAACCCTTGCCAACCAATCGGAATCAGGTATGGAAGCGGCGCGCGGAAAGCATGCGTACGGGCCGGTTTACGCGGCCCCCTGTTCCTGGTAGTTTCCGCGCCGATTTTCCCAAACTTATCAATCGAATGAGCGGATTCTAGCGATGAAGATCAACGGCAACGCCATCAAGGTCGGCAACATCGTCGAGCACCAGGGCAAGCTCTGGCGCGCGGTCAAGACCATGCACACCCAGCCGGGCAAGGGCGGCGCCTATCTCCAGGTCGAACTTAAGGACATCCGCACCGGCACCAAGTTGAACGAGCGCTTCCGCTCCTCGGAGACGGTCGAGCGCGTGCGCCTGGACGAGCATGAATACTCGTTCCTGTTCGCCGATGGCGACGACTACACCTTCATGGAGCAGACGACCTACGAGCAGATCACGCTTAACGCCGAACTGATCGGCGAACCGGCCGTGTTCCTGCAAGAGGGCATGGTGGTGACCGTGTCGAGCTATGAAGGCTCGCCGATCTCGGTCTCGCTGCCCGAAACCGTGATCATGGAGCTGGTCGAGGCCGATGCCGTGGTGAAGGGGCAGACCGCTTCCTCTTCCTACAAGCCGGGCAAGCTGGAGAACGGCGTTCGCGTCATGATCCCGCCGCATATCGCCGCCGGTACCCGCATCGTGGTCAACACCTCCGACGCGACCTACGTCGAACGCGCCAAAGACTGAGATCAATATAAGATGGCCACCCGTTCCGCCGTCATCAACGTGATGGCCAAGGCCGCCGACAAGGCGGCGCGCGCATTGAAGCGCGACTTCGGCGAAGTCTCGCAGCTCCAGGTCTCGAGCAAGGGGCCGGGCGACTTCGTCTCCACCGCCGACCACAAGTCCGAGCGCACGATCCGCGAGGAACTCCAGAAGGCGCGGCCGAATTTCGGCCTGCTGATGGAGGAGAGCGGCGCGATCCCCGGCAGCGATCCCGACCATACCTGGATCGTGGATCCGCTCGACGGCACCACCAACTTCCTGCACGGCGTGCCGCATTTCGCGATCTCGATCGCCCTCCAGGCCAAGGGTGAGATCGTCGCCGGCCTGGTCTTCGACCCGATCCGCGACGAGACCTTCTGGGCCGAGAAAGGCGCCGGTGCCTTCTGCAACGACCGGCGCATGCGGGTCTCGGGGCGGAAGCAGCTGCCGGAATCCCTGCTCTTCACCGGCATTCCCTTCATCGGCCATGGCGACCGGGCGAAGTTCGGCCGCCAGCTCGACGCCGCCATGCGGGAAACCGCCGGCGTGCGGCGCCTGGGTTCGGCATCGCTCGACCTGGCCTATGTCGCGGCCGGCCGCTGCGAAGGCTATTGGGAAGAAGAGATCTCGATCTGGGACATCGCGGCCGGGATCCTGCTGGTCAAGGAAGCGGGCGGCTATGTCAGCGACTTGAAGGGCGGCCAGACCATGCTGCAGTCGGGTTCGGTGCTGGCGACCAACAGCATCCTGCACGCCCCGCTCCAGGCCCTGCTCGGCAACGTCTGACCCAGCCGTCGGTCCCGACTCGGGAAGCCTGATGGGCGGGAAAACCCAAACCCGCCCATGGCTTGCCGCCGCCGCAACATCGTTGTGGTTTTTCAAGGGCATGCGTTGTAGTTTTGTGCGCCTTGGTTAGGCCAAGGCCACAGGATGTCTCGCTGGCAGGCAATGATGACGCTTCGGGCTGGTCGCCGCGCTTTTTATCTCGGTTTCGTCGCGCTCTGCGGCATCGGCGGCGGCACCCTGCCGGCCGCGGCGCAGAGCTACCTCGCCGATAACGGCAGCAACGTCACGGTCGATTACAGCGTGATCGGCCTCGGCTCCGGGCCGGGTCCGGTGACGCGCGGGACATTGCCCGGCGCCGCCATGCCGGTGGGGAGTTGCAGCTGCGCCAATGCGCCGATGGGCGTGATCGCCGCGGCGCCGCGGCCGACCTTCACCAACCCGTTCAACACCCAGGTCACCCAGGCCCCGGCCGTGCCGCCGGGCTTCATGGCCTATTCGCAAGTCGCCGGGTCCTCGAGCAGCGGCGGCGCCGTCGTGCTGCGCGAACCCAGCGCGCCGACGCAGATGGCGGCGAGCGAGCCGGCGCCGGTCGAGCAGGCCCCGGCCGAACCGCTGCCGTCCAGCACGGAGACCCAGACCGGATCCTCGAGCGAAGCCGCGCCGGCCGAGCCGACCCTGTCGAAGACCACGCCGACCCAGAGCGAGTCGAGCACGCCCGGCGATCAAGCCGCGGCGCCGAGCGGTGGGACCACCCCGCCGGCCCAGCCCGAGGACATGCCGACCGAAGTGCCCTCGCCGGTCGAGCAGCCGGCAGCCCAGGCCCCCGCCGCGGCCCCGACAGCACCGGCCGAGACCACGCCGGCTCCGGCCGAGACCCAGACGGCGGAAGTCCCGCCCGAGACCCCGCCGGCCGGCACTGCCGCGACCAGCACCGAAGCGCAGCCCGAGGGCGAGCAGCAGGCCGCCGTCGCGGCGCCGGAATCCACCCCCGCGGCACCGGCCGAAGGCACCACGCCGCCGGCCGCCGAAGGCACTGGCGCGCTGCCCGCCGGCGCCTCGCGCATCCTTTACACCGGCGAGTCCGACGAGGTTCCGGCGGAGAGCACGGCCACGCTCGACGCGATCGCCCAGGACATGCTGGCCAACACGGACAAGCGGATCCAGGTCCTGTCCTATGCCGCCGGCACCGAGGACACCGAGAGCAAGGCGCGCCGGAAGTCGCTGGCCCGGGGTCTCGCGATCCGCAGCTATCTGATGAAGGCCCAAGTGCCCTCGACCCGGATCGACGTCCGCGCGCTCGGCAACAAGGCCGAAGGCGGGCCGGCCGACCGCGTCGATATCATCCCGGCCAACTGATCCGCGTGCGACCTCTCATCACTCCGGCCCCGAGGCATAGAGCGATCGCATGAGCCGACCGACAAGCCAGCTTCTGTGGATGATCGTCGGCCTGCTGGCGGCGGGCTTCGTGGCCGGCTGGCTCTGGGACCAGATCGTCCTCGCCTTCTTCCACAACCCCTTCCTAAACTCCTTCATTCTCGGCGTGCTGGCGGTCGGCGCGCTCTACCTGTTCTGGCAGGTGATCCAGCTCAATTCCGATATCTCCTGGGTCGAGAATTTCCGCACCGGCGGCCATAAGCTCAGCTCCGCCCAGCCGCGGCTGCTGGCGCCGATGGCGGCGATGCTGCGCGACAAGACCGGCGGCAAGCTCAGCCTCTCCGCCTCGGCGATGCGCTCGCTGCTGGACGGCATCCAGTCGCGGCTCGATGAAAGCCGCGAGATCTCGCGCTATCTGACCGGCCTGCTGATCTTCCTCGGCCTGCTCGGCACCTTCTGGGGATTGCTGAACACGATCGATTCCGTGGCCGCGGCGATCAAGGGGATGAAGGTCGGGACCAACGGCGATCCGGCCAGCATGTTCGAAAGCCTGAAGCAGAGCCTGGAAGGCCCGCTCTCGGGCATGGGCATCGCCTTCTCCGCCTCGCTGTTCGGCCTCTCGGGCTCGCTGCTGCTCGGCTATCTCGATCTCCGCGCCGGCCAGGCGCAGGCGCGCTTCTTCAACGAGCTCGAGGACTGGCTCTCGGGCCAGACCCGGATCAGCTCCGGCGGTGCCTTGATCGAGGGCGACCAGCCGGTTCCGGCCTATATTCAGGCTCTGCTCGAACAGACGGCGGAAAGCCTGGGCGAATTGCAGCGGACCATCGGACGGGCGGAAGACAACCGCCACCAGCAGGGCACCAATTTCAAGCTGCTGGCCGACCAGATCGGCCAGCTGAACGACCAGCTGCGCACCGAGCAGCAGGTCATGCAACGCCTCGCCGACAGCCAGGGCGAGATGCGGATGTTCATGCAGCGGCTGGGCGAGCTCGCTTCCAGCGGCGGCTTCGGCCTCGACGCCAACAGCCGCAACCACTTGCGCAACATCGACGGCCTGCTGAACCGCTTGGCCGACGATCTCGCCCAGGGCCGCACCATCGCCGTCCAGGACCTGCGCTCGGAGATCAAGGTCCTGACCCGCACGATTGCCGTGGCGGCGGGCCTCGAGCGCACGCCCGGAAGCTAAACCACCATGGCCCTCGCCAGCCGCCGCAGACGCGCCATGGAAGCCTGGCCGGGCTATGTCGACGTGCTGTCGACCTTGCTGATGGTCATCGTCTTCGTGCTGATGATCTTCGTGGTGGCGCAGCTCTATCTCTCCCAGGCGCTGACCGGCAAGGACCAGACTCTCGCCAAGCTCTCGCAGCAGCTGAACGAGCTTTCCGAGATGCTGTCGATGGAGCGCGGCAATTCCCAGCAGCTGAAGGTGCAGCTCTCGCAGCTCTCCTCGGCATTGACCAAGTCCACGCAGGAGCGCGATGCGCTGCAGAACCGCCTCACCGTGATCATCGGCGAGCGCGACAACCTGAAGGCCCAGCTCGGCGACGCCCAGTCGAAGATCGAGGACGCCGAGGCCAAGCTCGCCGCCAGCAAGGAGAAGCAGAAGCAGCTGGAAGAGGCCTACAAGACGATCGAGGCTGACCAGAGCAAGATCACCGCCTTGCTCTCCGACATCGCCGCGCTCGAGAGCCTGCGCGACGACCTGCAGAAGAAGCTGCTGACCGCTGACGAGAACGCCAAGCAGATCACCAGCCAGTCGGAAGCGCAGGTCGCGCTCTTGAACCAGCAGATCCTGGCGATGCGCGACCAGCTGGCGCAACTGGCCTTGGCGCTCCAGGCCTCTGAGCAGAAGAGCAAGGAGCAGCAGGTCCAGATCGCCGACCTGGGCTCGAAACTAAACTCCGCCCTAGCCTCCAAGGTCGAGGAGCTGGCGCGCTATCGTTCCGAGTTCTTCGGGCGGCTGCGCGAGGCATTGGGCGAGCGCCGGGATATCCGCATCGTCGGCGACCGCTTCGTGTTCCAGTCGGAAGTGTTGTTCGCCTCAGGCTCGGCCGATATCGGCCAGGCCGGGCGCGACCAGCTCGACACGCTCGCGACCACGCTGATCCTGATCACCAAGGAGATCCCGGAGGACATCAACTGGGTGCTCCGGGTTGACGGCCATACCGACAAGCGGCCGATCACCAGCGGTCTCTATCCCTCGAACTGGGAGCTCTCGACCGCCCGCGCCATCGCCGTGGTGAAATATCTCGCCAGCAAGGGCATCCCCGAGGACAAGCTGGCCGCGGCCGGCTTCGCCGAGTTCAGCCCGCTCGACCCGGGCGACAGCGAAGACGCTCTCACCAAGAACCGCCGCATCGAGTTCAAGCTCGACCAGCGCTGAGCCGCAGCTCCGCGATCAGATACCAAAGCACCGAAGCCAGCACGATTACACCGCCAACCAAGGCGGCGGTGCCGGGCTGCTCGTTGAACAGCAGCCAGACCCAGAGCGGCGCCAGCACCACGTCGAGCATGCCGACCAGCCCCGCCTCGCCCGAGGGGATGTAGCGTCCGCCGATCAGGAACAACACGTAAGCGCCGGCCGTGGTCGCTATGCCGAAGGCAAGCAGGATGCCAAGCTGCTCTGGATCCGGGATCTGCGTGGACGCAAACGGAAAGAAGATCAGTGCGCAGAGAGCCGCGCCGCCGCCGTTGACCGGCGCCATCTCCAGGGTCGGGTAGCGGCGCGCCATCACCAGCTGGGTGGCGAAGGTGCCGGTCATCAGCAGCGCCACGGCACAGCCCAAGAGATCGTCGAAGCTGGCTGAGGCACCGGCCATGATCGCGACGCCGAGGAAGGCGACCCCGGCCGCGACCAGCATGCGGCGGCTGGGCCGCTCGCCGTTCCACAGGAAGCCGATGCCGGCGGCGATGAACGGCACCGTCGCATAGACGATCATCACATTGGCGACCGTGGTCAGCCAGACTGCCACGACGAAGGAGGTCATCGAGACCAGCGCGATCGGAATCGCGATCAGGCCAGGCCGCCCCAGACGTCGCAGGGCATCGAGGCTGCGCCCGCGGTGCAACACAGCGATCACCACCGCCAGGGCCAGGGCCGCGAACAGCGAGCGCCAGGCCACCATGGTCCAGAGGTCGAGCGCCGCCAGTGCCCGCACGAACAGCCCGCCGGTGCTCCAGAGGACACCGGCCAAGGCGACCAATGTCACGCCGTAAGAACGGCTGCCGACCCACTGCATGCACTTCCCCCCGACCTGGTCGGATACGTATAGCGCGAGAACCGGCCGGAAGCTGTCAGGATGCGCGGAAGTGCCGCTCGTATTGCTCGACCAGCGGGGTCAAGTCAGACCATGGGCGGCGGGAGCGCAGGTAGATATGCTTGAAGGCGACGGCCTCCGGCCGGATCCAGCGCGGGTCGTCGAAGGCGCCGGCCGGCAAGGTGCGCAATCCGGGCGCCAGTTCCAAGGTGAAGCCGAGATTGGTGCCGCAGTTGCGGCAGAACTCCACGTCCAGCCAGCGGCCCGACTCATCGGAGTGGTGCCGGTATTTCGCGGGCGCGCCGGTGAAAGCCACCTGCCCGCTCTCGAACACGACTTCGGTGCCGAAGGCGCTGCCGGTGCGGCGCTGGCACCAGGTGCAGTGGCAGAGGGTGACGCGCAACGGTTCCCCGGTCGCCGTGAATCGCACGGCACCGCAGACGCAGCCGCCGCTGCGCGTCCCCTCCATTCGGGCTATTCGGCGGCGCCGGCCGTCTCGCGGACCTTGCCAAGCTTGGCCCGGTTGGCAGCCGAGACCACGGCCTTGAGGCTGGCGGTCACGATGTTGGGGTTCATGCCGACCCCAAACACGGTGCGGCCGTCATTGAGCCGGGTCTCGAGATAGGCCACGGCCGCCGCATCGTTGCCGAGACCGACCGAGTGCTCGCGGTAATCGACCACCTTCAGCTCGATGCCTGAATGCTTCTTCATCGCATCCATGAAGGCATCGATCGGGCCGTTGCCGCGGCCGGTGATCTCGACCTCTCCGCCGTTCTCGCGGAGCTTGGCGGTCAGGTTCCGGATCTCGCTGGCATGGGTGTCGGTCAAGGTCTGCTGGTCGATGAAGGCATAGGGCTCCTCGAGCCCGAGATACTCGTCGTTGAAGGCGCGCCAGATCACCTCGCTGGAAATCTCCTTGCCGGTCTTGTCGGCGATCTCCTGGACGATCTGGCTGAACTCGATCTGCAGCTTCCGGGGCAGGCTGATGCCGTAATCCTTCTCCAGGATATAGGCGACGCCGCCCTTGCCCGACTGGCTGTTGATGCGGATCACCGCCTCGTAGTCGCGGCCGACGTCCTGCGGATCGATCGGCAGATAGGGCACCGCCCATTCGCCGCTGTTCGACTGCTTCATCGCCGCGAAGCCCTTCTTGATCGCGTCCTGGTGCGAGCCTGAGAAGGCGGTAAAGACCAGGTCGCCGGCGTAAGGGTGACGCGGATGCACGGGGAGCTGGTTGCAGTATTCCGCGGTCCGCATGATGTCGTTGATGTCGGAGAAATCGATCTCCGGATCGACGCCCTGGGTGAACATATTCAAGCCGAGGGTCACGAGATCGACGTTGCCGGTGCGCTCGCCGTTGCCGAACAAAGTGCCTTCGATGCGATCGGCACCTGCCATCACTCCCAGCTCGGCGGCGGCAACACCGGTGCCGCGGTCATTGTGCGGGTGGAGCGAGATGATCGCGCTCTCGCGGTTCTTCATCTTGCGGCAGAAGTATTCGATCGAATCCGCATAGATGTTCGGCGTCGACATCTCGACGGTGGCCGGCAGGTTGAGGATGCACTTCTTCTGCGGCGTCGGCTCCCAGACATCCATCACCGCCTCGCAGACCTCGATCGCATAGTCGATCTCGGTGCCGGTATAGCTCTCCGGGCTGTATTGATAGACGAACTCGGTCGAACCGGTCTGCTTCTCGGCCAATTCGCGGACCAGCTTCGCGCCGTTGACCGCGATCGCTTTGATGCCGGCCATGTCCTGGTTGAAGACGACGCGGCGCTGCAAGGTCGAGGTCGAGTTGTAGACATGGACGATCGCGCGGCGTGCGCCGATCAACGCCTCATAGGTACGCTTGATCAGGTGGTCGCGCGCCTGGGTCAGCACCTGGACGGTGACGTCGTCGGGGATGTGCTTCCCTTCAATGAGCTCGCGGCAGAAATCGAAATCGGTCTGCGAGGCCGAGGGGAAGCCGATCTCGATCTCCTTGTAGCCCATGCGCACGAGGGTCTGGAACATGCGCATCTTGCGCTCAGGTCCCATCGGCTCGATCAGCGCCTGGTTGCCGTCGCGCAAGTCCACCGAGCACCAAATCGGCGCCTTGGTGATGGTGCGGCCCGGCCATTTGCGGTCGGGCAAGTTGAACGGCTGGAACGGCTTGTACTTGGTACTGGGGTCAACGCGCATGGCGGACATCCTCAAAAATCTCTTCAACAACAGGTTCGTCGAAAGCGGCGTGACGCGAAGCCCGGCCGCCGGCCGTCACCCTGGCCCCGGCGGCCGCCGCGAAGTCGCAGCCGCGCCAGCAGGGAATCGTTCAAGGCATCGATCGTCGTGAAACTGGGAGACATGACATAACCCGTTGTTAGAACTGGAAAAATCGACTTTTCTGCAGGGCGGGCTTCGGACGAAGCCCTGCGGCCGACGCGATCAGCGCGTCGGGGCGATAAGTCGAAGGAGCTCCAGGGGGAAACGGGTCGCGGTCATGAAATAAAATTAGCCGGACTGCGCCGACCGGGTCAAGCGACCATTCAGGTCAGCAAGTTTCACCTATCGGGCGGCTCAACCTCTGGGGCAAGCCGCCCGTGGGACGTGAAGGACCGCGCTTTCCGCTCAGGAAAGGCGATCTGGCATCGGCTTGGATGGGTTCAGCGGCCCGCGTGGCGTTGGATGCTGAACAGCTCGTCTTTTATCCGCAGCTTTTGTTTCTTGAGGTCGTGGATGACGTCGTCATCGGGGTGGGGTCTGCACTCTTCGGCAGCGATCTTGGCATCGAGGTCTGCATGCTTGATCTTGAGAGACTCAAGATGTGGCTCTGCGTTCATTCCCAACTCTCCCGGTTAGCAGTTGCGGTGGACGCTGCGGTTTGCGTCGGTGGGACGTTTAGAGGCACAATGCTAACTCCAATCCGCGACCGGAGTAAATGACAGAGCGCAGGCGGCGGGCGATTCGCCGCGGCAGTCCAGCTCCGTTAAGCTTTCGGCAAGCAAAGCCCGCGCCATTCCAGGAAACCCGTCATCTCCATGATTTCCCGTCGATCTTCGGCCCCCAAGAGCCCTGCACCCGCCGCGCATCATCCGGCGCGCCTGGTTGTCGGAATTTCCGGAGCTTCCGGTGTTGTTTATGGGCTACGCCTGCTCGAACTGCTGAAGCCGACGGTGATCGAGACTCACCTGATCATGTCCCGCACAGCGGAACAAACCCTGGCCTACGAGACCGATTGGAAGCTGAAGGACGTCAAGGCGCTGGCCGACCAGGTGCACGGCGCTGACGACCTGGCGGCGCCGATCTCCAGCGGCTCGTTCCAGACCATGGGCATGATTGTGGCGCCCTGCTCGGTGAAGACCCTGGCGGAGATCGCGACCGGCGTCACCGCCACCCTGATCTCGCGCGCCGCCGACGTCACCTTGAAGGAGCGCCGGCGCCTGGTTTTGATGGTGCGTGAAACTCCGCTGCATGCCGGGCATTTAAAGAACATGCTCGCAGCAACCGAGATCGGCGCGATCATCGCCCCACCCGTCCCCGCCATGTATGCGCGGCCGCAGAGCCTCGAGGAGATGGTGGATCACAGCCTCGGCCGCGTGCTCGACCTGTTCGGCATCGACAGCGGCCGCGTCAACCGCTGGGGCCAGCAAGCACGCCGGCGCGGCAAGTCGAAGCCGCGATGACCGGCGCCAAATGAACGCTGGGCCCCCGGTCTTCGCACTCCGGGAAATCGCGCTGTTCCTCGACTTCGACGGCACGCTGGTCGAGCTGGCACCCCAGCCGGAGGCCGTGATCGTGCCCTCCGACTTGCCGCCCCTGCTCGCGCGCCTGCTTGCCGGCACGGGCGGCGCGGTTGCCACCATCTCCGGCCGGCCGATCGCGGAGGTCGATGGGTTCCTGAAGCCGCTGCGGCTTCCAGCCTCCGGTGCCCATGGAGCGGAGCTGCGCGAGACCCCCGATGCCGAGATCCAGGTGATCGGCGCGCATCTCTCCGACCCGCTGCGGGCGCAGCTCCAGGCCATCGTGTCGATGCTCGAGCAGCGGTGGCCCGGGCTCAGGACCGAAGACAAAGGCACCTCCTTCGCCATCCACTACCGCCACGCAGCGGAGGCGGAGCCGGATTTGCGCGCCGCCCTCGGGTCGCTGCATTTCGAGAACGGCTGGCAGCTGCTTGCGGGGCACCGCGTCTTCGAGGTGAAGGCGCGGGGCTGGAACAAGGCCACGGCGGTGCAGCGGTTGATGGAGCAGCCCGCCTTCGCCGGCCGCCGACCGCTGTTCATCGGCGACGACCGCACCGATCTCGACGGCATGGCGGCGGCGCGCGCGCTGGGCGGCGACGGCGTGGCGATCGGCGGCCTCGATGCCGAGGTCGCCTGGGCGCTCAGCGATCCGGCCGCAGTGCGGGCCTGGCTGAAGGCGCTGCTCGGCTAGGCCGCGGCGCGTTCGCTGGTGTTCAAGGTATCGAGGAAGCTGTCCGACCAGGTGGCGAGGTCGTTGCGCTGGAGCGCGCCCATCAGCTTGCGCCAGCGGTCCTGGCGCTCGGTCAAGGGCATGCGCAAGGCCTGGTCCAGCGCCTCCGCCATCTCCACCTGGTCGAAGGGGTTGACGATCAGGGCGCCCTTCAATTCGCGCGCGGCGCCGGCGAAGCGCGAGAGCACCAGGACACCGGGATCGTTCGGCTTCTGCGCCGCGACATATTCCTTGGCGACCAGGTTCATCCCATCGCGCAACGGGGTCACCAGCCCGACCCGCGCCACCCGGTAGAAACCCGCCAGCTGCCGGCGCGGGAAGACCCGGTTCAGATAGCGCACCGGCACCCAGTCGATCTCGGCGTGCTTGCCGTTGACCCGCCCGGCGCAGCCTTCGATCTCGCGGCGGAGCTTCTTGTAGCGCGCGACGTCGATGCGCGAGGGTGCTGCGATCTGCACGAAGGTGATGCGGTTGCGGTAGTCGGGGCGCGTGGTCAGCAGCTCGCCAACCGCATCGATGCGGTTGAGGATGCCCTTGCTGTAATCCAGTCGATCGACGCCGATGACGAGCTGGCGGCTGGAGATGCTGTGGGCCAGGCGCCGCACTTCCTCGTCGCCCTCGGCCTCGGCGGCGAGCGACTTCATCTCCTCGACATCGATGCCGATCGGGAAGGCGCCGGCCCGCAGCCGCCGCCCGAACATCTCGATCGCGCCGTCCGGCCGCAGCGAACCGCCGCTCTCATACTGCGCGTAGTCGCGGAAGGCGCGGAGGTCGCTCTCGGTCTGGAAGCCGACCAGGTCGCATTCGGCCAGCGAGCCCATCAGCTGCTTGTGCGCCGGCAGGGCGCAGAAGATCTCCGGCCCCGGAAGCGGAATATGCAGGAAGAAGCCGATCCGGTTCCTGAGCCCGCGCAGCCGCAGCTCGCCCGGCAGCATCATCAGCTGGTAGTCATGGATCCAGATGACGTCGCCCGGCCGCACCATCGCCGCCAGGTGATCGGCGAAGCGCGCGTTGATGCGCATATAGGCATCCTGGTGCTGCCTGGAATGCTCGACCAGGCCGAGGCGATAATGCAGCAGCGGCCAGAGCGTGCTGTTGCAATAGCCGTTGTAATAGGCGTCGAACTCCTCGGCGGTGAAGTCGATGGTCGCATAGGTGATGCCGCCCGACTTCATCACCTTGGGCTGGGGTGCCGGGGACTCGCTGGTCTCGCCGCTCCAGCCGAACCAGATCCCGCCGGAGCGTTTCAGCGCCGAGAGCACGCCGACCGCGAGGCCGCCGGCCCGCGCCGAGCGGTCGCGGGGCAGGGCGACGCGATTGGAGACGACGATCAAGCGGGTCATGACGCTTCCTCCCAACTCAGACTCAGATTCATGGCGGAGTTGATCAGACCCACCATGGAATAGGCCTGGGGGAAATTGCCCCACAACTCACCCGTCTTCGGGTCCACATCCTCCGAGAACAGACCAAACCGGTTTCTGTAGCTCATGATCTTGTCGAACAAGGCGCGGGCTTCAACCGACTTTCCGATCGCGGCCAGCGCATCGATGTACCAGAACGTGCAGATCAGGAAGGCCGTCTCCGGCTCGCCGAAATCGTCCCGGACCACATAGCGGTAAATGAAATCGCCGCGCTTCAGTTCCTGCCCGATCCGTTCGACGGTGGCGACGTAGCGCGGGTCCGAGGCCTGCACGAAACCGATCTGGGCCATCAACAGCAAGCTTGCATCGAGGTCGTTGCCGTCGAAGGTGGAAACGAAACTTTTGCGGGATTCGGACCAGGTATGGCGCTCGATGGTGAGCTTCAGATGCTCCGCCTTGTCGCTCCAGAACTCGGTGCGGTCGGTCCGGCCCATGATCCGCGCGATCCGCTTCAGCCGGTCACAGGCCGCCCAGCACATCATGGCGGAGAAAGTGTGCACCGAGGCCGAGCCGCGCAGCTCCCAGGGCCCGGCATCGGGCTGGTCGAAGGCCTCGACCGCGCGCGCGCCGAGAAATTCGAGCTGGTCGTAGAGCTCCTCGTTGGCGGGCTTCCTGAGCAGGCGGTGATCGAAGAACAAGTGGATCGCCGCCAGCACCATGCTGCCGTAGACGTCGTTCTGCACCTGCTGGTAGGCGGCATTGCCGACCCGGACCGGCCCCATGCCGCGATAGCCGGCGAGCGCCTCGGCAATCGTCTCGGTGAGGTCGGCCTCGCGCGAGATGCCATAGACCGGCTGGATCACGCCTTCGCGCGCGACGTCGATCACGTCGGTGATGAAGCCGATATACTGCTCCATGGTTCGGGTGACGCCGAGCCGGTTCAAGGCGCGGATGACGAATACCGCATCGCGCAGCCAGCAATAGCGATAGTCCCAGTTGCGGACCGTATTCGGCGCTTCCGGGATCGAGGTGGTGAGCGCCGCGGCGATCGCGCCGGTTTCCTCGAACATGCAGAGCTTCAAGGTGATCGCCGCACGGATCACCGCCTGCTGCCACTCGAACGGGATGGTGAGGCCGCGCACCCAGAGCCGCCAGTGCCCCAGCGTGGTCTCGAAATAGCGGCGGCAGAGGTCCTCGAGATCGGAATTGATCGGCTCGTCCGGCGCCCAGAGGATCCAATGCTGCTGGTCCAGCCGGAAGTAGCGTTCCTCCATCACGTAGCTGACCGGAATCGTGGTCGTCATGCGCTGGCGCTGGCGGTCGCTGAAATAGACGATATGGTGGCTGCCGCGCACCGACTTCAGCGCAGTGCCGCCGTAGTCACTCATCGGCCGCGCAAGCACCCGAATCATCGGGCGGCCGGCGAGCGGCGTGATGCGCCGCACCAGCATCGGCGGACGGTGCGTGCGGTTGTGCTGATCATAGCGCGGGGCGAAGTCGACAACCTCGATCGCGCCGCCATTGCGGTCGTGCAGCACGGAGTGCAGCACCGCGGTGTTATCGAGGTAGCTCTGCTCAGAGTCTTCGTAGTCTTTGAGCTCGATTGAGAGCGCACCGTCGGCGGGCGCCGCGCCGGCGGCATCGCCGCCGCGCAGCAGCGAGCAGAACACCGGATCGGAATCGAGGCGCGGCAGGCTGGCGAAGACGATGCGGGCCCGGGAATCGATCAGCGCCGCGACGCTGCTGTTTCCGATGACGGCGAGATCGAGACTGCTCATCGTCGGGCGTTCCATTCAGTGATTGCGTGGAATCCAGGCGGCTCGCCCGGTTTAAGTACAACCCCCTCCTGGCAAATTGGTTCCGCCGCCGGCGCCGCAGTAACATTTTGAAATCAAAGCGGTTCCAGGAGCGCCTTCAAATCTTCCGCGTCCTGCTCGTCGGGCGTGCCGACGACCAGGTCGAGATAGGTCTCGAGCGCGGCACTGGCGAGTTGCAGCGGCGTGGACCCATCCTCGACCGCGACCACGCCGGTCGCGCCGAGCGCGATCTTCTCCTGGGCCACGCGCTCGCATTCCAGCTCGACCGAGAGCATGCCGTGCTTGATCGACTGGCGATCGGACTTGGCGAGTTCGGGAAACTGGTCGGCGACGGTGCGCCGGGCGCCGCGCAGCGGCTCCAGCACGTCGCGGCGCCAGGCCTCGACGGTGGCGATCGCGGCATGGAGGCCGTCCCGCTCCACTTTCCAGCCCATGGTCGCAAGCCAGCAGCAGAACAACAGGATATTCACGTCCGCGCCCCGGCGGTTCTGCAGCGAGAGACAGGCGGCGGCGACGCGCTCACGGCTGTAATAGGCGAGGCTGAATTCCCAGAAGGCTCCGGGGTCGAGACGTGTCACGCGACCGAATCGCCGAAGCTGATCCCAAGGCCGCGCGCCGCGGTCACCAGCTCACCCTGCGGATCGACCGTCTGCGCGGCGCGGATCGCATCCTCGATCGGCACATCGACGACGCGACGGTTGTTCCAGCCGACCATGCGGTCATAGCGCTTCTCGGCGATGAGATCGACGGCATGGACCCCGAAGGCCGAGGCGATCACCCGGTCGCCGGGTTCCGGCGTGCCGCCGCGCTGCACGTGGCCGAGCACGGTGACGCGGGTCTCGGCGCCGGTGAGGCGCGCGATCTCCTCGGCGATGTACTGGCCGATGCCGCCATAGGTCCGGGTGGCGCCGGCGCCACCGCCATGGACTGCGGTCACGGCTTCGCCGGTCTCGGTCTTCACCGCCTCGGCGACCACCACCAGGGCGAAGTTGCGCTTGCGCTTCTTCAGCTGCTCCAGCTTCTCGCAGATCGCGGAGAGCTTGTAGGGGATCTCGGGGATCAGGATCACGTCGGCGCCGCCGGCGATGCCGGACCAGAGCGCGATATGGCCCGCATCGCGGCCCATCAGCTCCAGCACCATGACGCGGCTGTGCGACGCCGCCGTCGGCTGCAGGTGGTCGAGCGCCGAGGTCGCGGCCTGGACCGCAGTCTCGAAGCCGATCGAGGTCTCGGTGGCGCCGATGTCGTTGTCGATGGTCTTGGGGATCGCGACCAGCGGGATCCCGCCCTGCTTCGCCAGCTTGCGGATGATCGCCATCGAGCCGTCGCCGCCGATCATGATCAGGGCGTCGAGGTTCAGCATCTTGTAGCCCTCGATCACCTCGTTCGTGCGATCGACGAAGCTGCCATCCTCCATCGGGAACTTGAACGGATTGCCCTTGTTGGTGGTCCCCAGGATGGTACCACCCAGGCGCAGGAGATCGCTGTTCATCGCCCGCTCGTCGAGCTCCTCGGCCTGGACCGGCCGCTCCATGAGGCCGGCCGTGCCGTTGCGGATGCCCACGACGGTCCAGCCATAGCCATGATGCGCGCGGGCATAGACCGCGCGAAGGGCCGCGTTCAGCCCGGCGCAATCGCCGCCGCTGGTCAACAATCCGATCCGCTTCATCGTCTCCCCTGAATAATTAGGTGGATCCCTGGGTCTTGCAATTTTACGGAAGCATCCGACTATTACCATAGATCACGCAGCAGCCAAGCCATAGCCACATGACGAATACGGATTTTTTTGCGATCGACACGTTCCGGAGCCCGGTCGCGGTCGAGGGCGAAGACCGCCAGACCTTCCTCCAGGGGTTGATCAGCAACGACACGCAGCGGGTGAGCCAGACCCAGGCGATCTTCAGCGCCTTCCTGACCGCCCAGGGCAAGTTCCTGCACGACTTCAGCGTGGCCGAGGTCGAGGGGCGCTATCTGCTCGACCCGGAGACCGAGCGCCGGGCCGATTTGATCAAACGCCTTTCCATGTATCGCCTGCGCTCCAAGGTGAAGGTGGTCGATGCGGCGGCCGATTGGGCGGTGGTCGTGTTCGCCGGGCCCGGCGCGCTGGCCAGGCTCGGCCTCGCCCCCACTGCGGGGCTGGCAAAGCCCCTGTCGGGCGGCGTGGTCTTCGTCGATCCGCGGCTGCCGGCGCTCGGCGCCCGCGCCTTCCTGCCCCGTGCCGAGGCCGAGGCGACGGCGCGGAACGCCGGGTTCAGCGCGGCACCCATCGAAACCTTCGAGCAGCTGCGCGTCGCGCTGGGCGTGCCTTCGGGCAGCCGCGACCTGATCCCGGACAAGGGCATCCTGCTGGAGAACGGTTTCGAGGAGCTGCACGCGATCGACTGGGACAAGGGCTGCTACATGGGTCAGGAGCTGACCGCCCGGACCCGCTATCGCGGCCTGGTGCGCAAGCGGCTGCTGCCCGTCGAGATCAGCGGCGCGGCGCCGGCGCCCGGCACGGCGCTGATGCTGGGCGGGGTCGAGGCCGGGGAGCTCCGCAGCCTCGGCCCGGACGGCAAGAGCGGCCTCGCCATGGTGCGGCTCGAGCATCTCGATCGCGCACGGGCCGAAGGCCTCACCGCGGGCGAGGCCACGCTCCGGCCCAGCGTGCCGGACTGGATGCGCTTGCCCGAACAGGTTGGCTAGCTAGACTGTCCCCCTGTTGCAGTCAGGGGGAATCATGGGAAAGCCGCGCTTGCGTGACCTCGGCATCAGCCTCGGGCAGATGCCGCCGGGACCGCTCAATGCCATCACCGATGTCGCCGGAGTCACGGTCGGCAGCGCGACCTTGATTCGCGACGAGCCGCATGTGGTGCGCACCGGTGTCACCGCGATCTGGCCGACGGCCAATGCCTATACCGACCTCTGCTTCGCCGGTTACCACAGCTTTAACGGCAATGGCGAGATGACCGGCACGATCTGGCTGGCCGAGCAGGGCCTGCTCACCTCGCCGATCTGCATCACCAACACCCATGCGGTCGGCGTGGTGCGCGACGCGATCTGTCATGACGCAAAGAAACGCGGCATCGATGAGTCCTGGCTGCTGCCGGTCGCCGCCGAAACCCATGACGGCTGGCTCTCCGACGCCTATTCCTTTCCGGTGACAACGGAGTTGGCGCTCGAGGCGCTGGAGAATGCCAAGGGCGGCCTGCCGCAAGAGGGCAATGTCGGCGGCGGCACCGGCATGATCACCCATGAGTTCAAGGGCGGCACGGGCACCGCCTCCCGCGTCGTCAAGGGCGAGACCGGCAGCTGGACGGTGGGGGCCCTGGTGCAGTCGAACTATGGCAGCCGCGCCTTGCTCCGCTGCGGCAATGCGCCGGTCGGCTTGGAGCTCGGCACCGACAAAATCAAGGGCGCCTATTGGGACCCGGAGCCGGGTTCGGGCTCGATCATCGTCATCCTCGCAACCGACGCACCGCTGCTGCCGATCCAATGCCAGCGCCTGGCGCGGCGCGCGACGACCGGGCTCGCCTGGTGCGGCGGCTTCGGCTCCAACGGCAGCGGCGACATCTTCCTCGCCTTCTCCACCGGCAATAAAGTGCCGCTCCGGTCGAAGATGACGGACGTGCGCATGCTCGGCATCGACGAATGCACCCCGCTGTTCCAGGCCGCCGCTGAGGCGACCGAGGAGGCGATCTGGAACGCCCTGGTCGCCGCCGAGACCATGACCGGCTTCAAGGGCCGCACCGCGCATGCGATTCCGCATGACCGCCTGAAGGAAATCTTCGCCAAATACCGGGGGCCGAAATGAGGAAGTTGCTGCCAGCACTCGTCGCACTCACCTTCTGCGCTGCTTCCGCTCACGCCGATCCGGTCATCACCGACCAGAAGGCCGCCAAGCAGCTGCTCGGCAAGCATGCCCTGACCCTGCAATGGATCGGCAGCGGCACCCTGAAGGACGCCGGCAGCGCCGAGGTGAAGCAGGATGGCGGGCGCTGGCTGCTGACCGGAAAGATGGAGGCCAAGGAGGGCCTAGTCTCCCTGGATGGCGAGGTCACCAAGATCGAGAAGTCGACCTTCACCTTCAAGGGCAAGATCGTCACCAAGGTCTTCCACATCTACGAAGGCAAGGAATGCCCGCGCGAAGTCGAGGTCATCTTCGAGCGCAAGGGCGGCCGGAAATACTGGCGGATGTATCCGATCGACAACCCCTGCGAGGCGGTCGCCGACTATATCGACATCTACCTGCGCTGAGTCACTTCCAGGTCGGGTGCGGCGCCGCGGCGGCGAGCGCGGTGACCGAATCCTGCAAGGCCTGGGTGAAGGCCTGGCGGTTGCCGGCCCAGGCGACCGGCTCGCCGATGAAGACGTCGACCACCACCGGCACCAGGGCGATCTCGCCCTTGGGTAGGGCGCGGCTCAAGCCCTGCATATAGACCGGCACCACCGGCATCTCGGGAAACTGCTCCTTCAATCGGGCGACACCGCCCTTGAACTTGGCCAGGCTGTCGGTCGCGCCGCGCGTGCCTTCCGGATAGACCAGGAGAATCTCACCGGCGGCGAGCGCCTTGCCGCAGTTCTCGAGCGGATCCTCGCCGCGCTTGCCGACCTTGGTCCGGTCGAGCGGGATCATGTTGACGATGTTGAGCGTGAACCAGGCGAGCACGCGGTTCTTGAGGAAGTAATCCGCCGCCGCCACCGGCCGCAGGCGATGCAGCCGCGACAGGGGAAACAAGGTCATCAGCACGAAAGTGTCGAGATGGCTGTTATGGTTGGCGACCACGATGGCCGGGCCCTGCAGCGGCAGGTTCTTCAGGTTGCGCACGTTGAGGCCCAGCACGATCAGCACCAGCGGCCGCCCGATCAGGATCCAGAACAGCAGGCGCAGCAGCCGGATCATCAGTAGTGCAGATAGTAGACGTAGTGGAAGAACAGCGGCGCGGTGAAGGTGAGGCTGTCGACCCGGTCGAGGATGCCGCCATGGCCGGGCAGGATGCTGCCGCTGTCCTTGATGCCGAGATCGCGCTTCACCGCCGAGACCGAGATGTCGCCGATGAAGCCCGCGCAGCCGATCAGCAGGCCGGCGATCGCCGCCTCGACCGGCGTCAGCGGCGTCAGATACGGCCCGGCGAGAAATCCGACCAGGGTGGTGGTCAGGATGCCGCCGGCCAGGCCCTCGACCGTCTTCTTCGGGCTGACCTTCGGCACCACCTTGTGCCGGCCGAAGCTCTTGCCCCAGACATATTGCGCGACGTCGTTCAGTTGGGTGAGCAGCAGCAGATAGAGCAGCAAGCCGTCGCTGCCGCCGGCGGGATTGACCGCGGCCGGGAGCGCCAGCAGATAGGCCATGTGGCTGAGGCTGAAGACCGTGGTCATCAGGCCCCAATGCAGGGTGCCCGCGGCGCGGATGAAGCCTTCGGTCTCGCCGATCAGCACCATGCGCGCGGGCAGCAACAGGAAGGCGTAGACCGGGATGAAGATGATGAACATCCCGTACCAGCCGTCGGCGGCCCAATAGTACTGCGCCGGAATGGCGAGATAGGCCCAGAACAGCACCCGATGATCGGCGCGCCGGGTGGGAATGAGGGTGATATATTCCTTGAAGGCGAGGAAGCTGACGAAGCCCAAGAGACAGATCGCGAAGATCGGCGGCAGCGCGATCGCCAGCGCGAACAGGATGACGATCACCCACCAGGTGCGGATCCGTAGATTGAGCTCGGTGTAGTCGCGGTCGGGATGGCGCTTCGCAAGGCCGAAGGCGACAGCGCTCGCCACAATCAGCAGCGTGAAAACGCCGAGCAGTGCGATAGCCGCATTGTTTGTGATTTCGAAGGGGATCAAGCCGTCCCCTGGCGCAGCGCTGCGCGTACACGGTTGACGATGGTCCAGGCGGTCAGCAGCGCAATGAAACCTATGGCATAGGTGATCCAGACCGTCGGAACGAGATGAAGACCGACCAGCACAGCCAGGAAGCCGAAGGCAAGCGCCCGATCGCTCTTGCCCATCGGGCCGTCATAACGCCGCTCGGCACCGATCTGGATCGCAACCACGCCCGTCATCTCGGAGAGCGCCGCCAGCATCACGGCGACAATCACGACGATGGGATTCACGTTAAAAGGGGATGGTGCATACTCAATGATTGGTTCCGATACGCGCAGCAACGCGAAGGGTAGGTAGAGCGCCGCGTCGGAGATCACGTCGCAGAGCTCATTCAGGAAGGCGCCAAGCGGGCTCTTTTGTCCATGCTCGCGCGCCAGCATGCCGTCGATGGCGTTGAGCGCCATTCGAATGAACAGCACCGCCGGCAGCAGGAACCAGACCGCCGGCACGGACGCCCACTTCGCCAACACAACACCCGCCGCGACAGACATCACGGCCGCCGCGATTGTCACCTGATTGGCGGTGTGGCCGCCCGCGGCTAACCCCCGCACCAGCGGCCGCAGCAGCGCCTGGAAGCGCGGCTTGATCTGATAGATGCTCGGCATCGGTTACGCGAGTCCCCCGGCATTCCGCCACCTTCGATAGGGTTCCATGGGGGTCAACACCCGTCAAGTTTGAGGACGACCATGAACGTCAGTGCGATCGTCGAGCAGCTGCAACTCCAGCCCCATCCCGAGGGCGGCTGGTTCCGCGAGACCTATCGGGCTGCGGAGAGCGTCGTCGCCGCCGCCCTGCCCCGGCGATTCAACGGCGAACGCAGCATATCGACGGCGATCTATTTCCTGCTGGAAGCCGGCCAATGTTCCCACCTCCACCGCATCAAGGCCGACGAGGTCTGGCACTTCTACGCCGGCGATCCCCTCGACGTGGTGGAGATCGATCCCGCCGGCAGCCTCAGGACCACGCGGCTCGGCGGCGGTCTCCTCTACCAGCACGTGGTCCCGGCCGGGTCCTGGTTCGGCGCCGCCCCCGCGGCGGACAGCCGGTTCAGCCCCACGGGATTCAGCCTGGTCGGCTGCACGGTGGCGCCCGGCTTCGACTTCGCGGATTTCGAGCTGGCCGGCCGGGACGCGCTGCTGGCCGAATATCCGAGGCATCAGGACTGGATTCGCCGCCTGACCTGAGCGCCGGCCTGAACACCGGCGCAAGTTTTTAGCGCCTCTAAGCCGGGTCGCAATCGTTTACCTCCGTGACAAAGCCATGATAACCTTGACCGTTCGGTCCAGGGTGCGGGGTGTTCCAATGAAGCGCCAGGACTGCCTGAATCAGGGAGCTAAGACAATGAAACCGTTTGTACGATCGGCCCTCCTCGCCGTGGGGATGAGCGTCAGCGCCTTCACCTTTGCCATGGGCATGGCGCAGGCCGAGACGCCGAAAGACACGCTGGTGATGGCCTATGTCATCGACGATATGATCTCGCTCGATCCGGCCGAGATCTACGAGTTCACCAGCTCGGAATACATGGCCAACACCTATGATCGCTTGGTGGTGATCAATGCGGAGAAGCCGTCCGAGCTGAAGTTCCAGGCGGCCGAGAGCTACACCGTCAGCGACGATGGCAAAACCTTCCAGTTCAAGATCCGCCCGGGCATCAAATTCCATTCCGGCAACGAGATGACCGCCGAGGATGCCGCCTTCTCGCTGATCCGCTTCGTGAAGATCAACGGCAACCCCGCCTTCATCATGAATCAGTTCGGCCTGACCGCGGAAAACGCCGACAAGATGATCCGGGTGAAGGACCCGATGACCCTGGAGGTCGAGCTCGATGCCGCCTATGCGCCGAGCTTCTTCCTGAACTGCCTCTCGTACACCAGCGTCGTCATCGACAAGAAGCTGGCCATGGAGCACGCCTCGGGCGACGACATGGGCAACGGCTGGATGAAGACCAACGAAGCGGGCTCCGGCCCGTTCTCGCTGAAGAGCTACAAGCCCAAGGAGTCGATGGTCCTCGAGACCAATGAGGGCTACTGGGACGGCGTGCCGAAGATCAAGCGCGTCCTGATCAAGAACGTGACCGAGAGCGCCACCCAGCAGCTGCTGGTCCAGAAGGGCGACGTCGACATCGCGCGCAACCTGACCGGCGACCAGCTGAAGGCGATCACCGGCGACAAGGCGCTGAAGACTGTGGCATCGCCGAAGGCGACGCTCTGGTACATGGGCCTCAACGTGAAGAACCAGTACCTGGGCAACAAGGATCTCCGCCAGGCGATGAAGTATCTGGTGGACTATGACGGGCTGCAGAAGACCCTGTTCAACGGCACCGGCATCAAGCACCAGACCTTCCTGCCCGACGGCCAGCTCGGCGCCGACAACGAGACGCCGTTCACCTTCGACGTCGCCAAGGCGAAGGAGCTGCTGAAGGCCGGCGGACAGCCGAACGGCTTCGACGTGACCATCGACGTCACCAACAAGTCGGAAGCCCGCGAGCTGGCCGCTTCGCTGCAAAGCTCGATGGCCAAGGCCGGCGTCAACCTGATCATCCGCCTGGCCGACAACAAGACCACGCTGACCAAGTATCGCGCCAGCGAGCACGATATCTATCTCGGCCAGTGGGGCTCGGACTACCAGGATCCGCACTCGAATACCGACGGCTACCTGAACGCACCGCTCGCCAAGCGCAATCAGTGGGTGTCTGAGGAGCGTGCCAAGGCGGTGAACGCCGCCCGCGACGAACGGGACGGCGCCAAGCGGGCCCAGATGTACATGGACCTGCAGAAGATGGCGTTGGAAGAGAGCCCCTACGTCATCCTGTTCCAGCAGGTCGAGACCGCGGCTGTCCGTTCCGATGTGAGCGGCTTCATCATCGGCCCGACCTTCGACCTCAATCTCTACAAATACGTCGTGAAGAACTGACGTTCGGAACCGGCATCGGGCGACTCCCTTGATCGGGAGTCGCCCGTGTTTTTTCCGGCCTCGGTTACTCTCCCAATTCGATGCTTGCGCTGAAATCCGCCAGCAAGGTCCTGCTGTCCATCGCGACGACGATGCTGGGCCTGCTCGTCGTCACCTTCGTCATCAGCCGCCTGCTGCCGGTCGATCCCGTGCTCGCCATTGTCGGCGACCATGCCTCGGAATCGACGATCGCGGCGGCGCGCACCAAGCTCGGCCTGGATCATCCGATCCCGGTCCAGTTCCTGCTCTATATCTGGAACGTGTTCCAGGGCGATCTGGGGGTCTCGCTCCGCACCAGCCAGCCGATCCTGGAAGACCTAGCCCATGTCTTCCCGGCGACCCTGGAGCTCGCCACCTGGGGCATCGTGATCGGCACGGTGATCGGCATCCCGCTCGGGGTCTGGGCCGCCGTCGCCAAGGACACCGTCGTCGATCACCTGATCCGCTTCGTCGGCCTGGTCGGCTATTCGATGCCGATCTTCTGGCTCGGCATCATGGCGCTGCTGATCTTCTACGCCAAGCTCGACTGGCTGCCCGGCCCCGGGCGCCTCGACTTCGGCTATGAGGACATCATCACGCCGGTGACCGGCATCATGACCATCGACACCCTGATCGCCGGCGAGACCGATCTGTTCTGGAACGCGGTGGCACACCTGATCCTGCCGGCCGCCCTGCTCGGCTATTACTCACTGGCCTATATCAGCCGCATGACCCGCTCGCTGATGCTGAGCCAGCTCCGGCAGGAATACGTGCTGACTGCGCGGGTCAAGGGCGTGCCGGAACGGCGCATCATCTGGAAGCACGCCATGGGCAACATCCTGGTGCCGCTGATCACCGTGGTAGCGCTCTCCTACGGCAACCTGCTGGAAGGCTCGGTGCTGACCGAGACGGTGTTCGCCTGGCACGGCATCGGCCTCTACATCACGGATTCGATCTTCGGCCAGGACCTGCCGGCGGTGATGGGCGGCACCATCGTGGTCGGTTTCGTCTACATCATCATCAATACCCTGACCGATCTCGCCTACCGCTTCCTGGATCCCCGGGCGAAATGATGGGGGCAAAGTAATGGCCACAGGCACCACCGGCTGGGTCCTCAACGTAACGCCGCAGAACTGGCGGCGCTGGCTGCTGACCGACACCCCGCATTCGCGGATGCAGGCCCGCGCCGGCCGCGCCTATCTCGGCTGGGTCGCCTTCGCGAAGAACCCGCTGGCGATGATCGGCCTGGTCATCATCCTGGGCCTGATCGGCATGGCGGTGTTCGCGCCCTGGCTCACCCAGTTCAACCCGACCGAGGCCGGCCCGATCACCGACCGGTTGCTGCCACCCGGCGGCGAGCATTGGCTCGGCACCGACCAGCAGCAGCGCGACATCTGGAGCCGCATCGTCTACGGCTCGCGCACCACCTTGCTGATCATCATCATGGTGGCGATCACCGCAGCGCCGCTCGGCATCATCATCGGCACCACCGCCGGCTATGTCGGCGGCTGGGTCGACACGGTGCTGATGCGGATCACCGACGCCTTCCTCGCCTTCCCGAAGATCGTGCTGGCCCTCGCCTTCGCGGCGGCCTTGGGTGCCGGTATCGAGAACGCGATCCTCGCCATCGCCATCACCTCCTGGCCGCCCTATGCGCGCATCGCCCGGGCCGAAACGCTGATGGTGCGCAACACCGACTATATCGCCGCGGCGCAGATGAGCGGCGCCTCCAGCTTCCGCGTGCTGGTCGGCCATATCATGCCGATGTGCTTGCCCTCGCTGATCGTGCGGGTGACGCTCGACATGGCGGGTATCATCCTGATCGCCGCGGGCTTGGGCTTCCTGGGCTTGGGCGTCGCCCCGCCGCAGCCGGAATGGGGCTCGATGGTCTCCGACGGCCGCAACCAGATCCTGGACCAGTGGTGGATCTGCACCTATCCCGGCATCGCGATCTTCGTGGTCAGCCTCGGCTTCAACCTGATCGGCGACGGCCTGCGCGACGTCCTGGATCCGCGAGAGCAATGACCATGGCGAAGCCGATCCTCGACGTCGAGAAGCTGAACATCCGGTTCAACACGCCGACCGGCATCAACCACGTGGTGCGCGACGTCTCCTTCACCCTGGGACGCGAGAAGCTGGCGATCGTCGGCGAGTCCGGCTCCGGCAAGTCGCAGACGGCGCGGGCGATCCTCGGCCTCACCCCCGGCATGGTCAGCGCGCAGAAGCTGGAGTTCGACGGCCAGAGCCTGCTCGGCCTCTCCAACGCCCAGTGGCGCAAGATCCGCGGCCGCCGCATCACCATGGTGATGCAGGACCCGAAATACTCGCTCAATCCCGTGATGCGGGTCGGCGACCAGCTGATGGAAGCGGCCGCGCGCACCAATGCCAAAAGCGCGCTCAAGGCCCGCGCCATGGAGATGCTGGAAGCGGTGAAGATCCGCGATCCCGAGCGCGTGTTCCGCGCCTGGCCGCATGAGCTATCCGGCGGCATGGGCCAGCGGGTCATGATCGCGATGATGCTGGTGACCGAGCCCGAGATGCTGATCGCCGACGAGCCGACCTCGGCGCTCGACGTGACGGTGCGGCTGCAGGTCCTCGCCATCCTCGACGACCTGGTGAAGACCCGCGACATGGGCCTCATCTTCATCAGCCATGACCTCAACCTGGTCAGCACCTTCTGCGACCGGGTGCTGGTCATGTATGCCGGCCAGGTCATGGAAGAGCTCGATGCCAAGCATCTGAGCGCGGCCAAGCATCCCTATACCCGTGGGCTGCTCGCCTGCACGCCCAACCTGGAGAAGCCGGTCGATGTGCTCCCGACCCTGCAGCGGGATCCCAGCTGGATGGCGCCGGTGAGCCGATGAACACGACTTCGCCCATGATCGAGGTGAAGAATCTCGAGGTCGACTTCTACACCGGGAAGCATCATGTCCGCGCGCTGGCCGGCGTCAGCTTCTCGATCGCCGCTGGAGAGAGCTTCGGGCTGGTGGGCGAATCCGGCTCCGGCAAGACCACGGTGCTGCGCGTGCTGGCCGGCCTCAACCCGGCCTGGGACGGCGAGATCACCGTCGCCGGCAAGCCGCTGGCGCGCGACCGCGACAAGGAGGCGAAGCGCGCGATCCAGATGGTGTTCCAGGACCCCTACGGCTCGCTGCACCCGAAGCACACGGTCGACCGCATCCTGGCCGAGCCGCTGCAGGTCCATGGGATCGGCGACATCGAGAACCGGGTGAAGGACACGCTGGAGCAGGTCCAGCTCGGCCCCTCCTTCCGCTTCCGCTATCCGCACCAGCTCTCCGGCGGGCAGCGCCAGCGCGTCGCCATCGCCCGGGCGCTGATCCTGCGGCCGAAGCTGCTGCTGCTCGACGAGCCGACCTCGGCGCTCGACGTCTCGATCCAGGCGGAAGTCTTGAACCTGCTGGCCAAGCTGCGCCAGGAGCTCGACCTCACCTATATCCTGGTCAGCCACGATCTCGCCGTGGTGGCGCAGCTCTGCGAACGCCTCGCCATCATGCGCACTGGCGAGATCGTCGAGACCGCGGATAGCGCGATGTTGGCCAAGGGCGAGTTGCAGCACCCCTATTCGCGGCAGCTGCTGACCGCCAGCAAGGGCTTCGACCGCGCCGCGATCGCGGCTTTCGCGGATCTATGAGGCGCACAGTAGCTGAACCGTCAACCCCCACTAGGCAGGGGGTTGACCTCTCCGCGTGATGGCTGCGTCAGTCGTCAGTGCGGGCCAGCAATCCGAACGGCGCCGTCTCCGGCGCAAGGCTGATTGCGCCCAAGCGCTTCAACCCTTCGCGGCCGTAGCGGTCCTTGATCGCCTGTTTCAGCCAGTTCTCGGCCTGCAGGCGGCGGCGTTCGGCGAGATGACCCTCGCGGTGCAGCCAATGCCAATGCTCGCCGATCTCGGCGAGCAGCGCGTCCAGACCCTCGCCCGACGTGGCGGTGACGATCTTCACCGCGACCGTCCAATCGAAGCTGGGCTCCGCCGCCATGCCGAGCGCACCGACCACGTCGGCGCGCGCCCGCGTCGCCGCAGGACCCATGTCGCCCTTGGTGACGACCACGATGTCGGGAATCTCGACGATGCCGGCCTTCATGAACTGCAGGCTGTCGCCGGAGCCCGGCTGCACGCAGAACACCACGGTGTCCGCCGCCATCGAGATGTCGGTCTCCGACTGGCCGACGCCGACGGTCTCGACCAGCACGATGTCGTAGACCGCGCGCATCAGCACCATGGCGCCGAAGGTGATCTCGGCGAGTCCACCCAATTGGTCGCGGGCGGCCATCGAGCGGATGAAGGTGCCCTGGTCGTCGGGATCGCTGCGCAACCGGACGCGATCGCCGAGCAGCGCGCCGCCGGTCCGCCGCGACGAGGGATCGACCGCGATGACGCCGACGCTCTTCCCCTGGGCGCGGTAGGCGGAGATCAGCGCGCCGGCCAGGGTCGACTTGCCGACACCCGGCGGACCGGTGAGGCCGATCACCTGGCCGAGCGGTGCGAGATAGGCATCGGTCAGCAGCGTCGTGAGATCGCCGTCATCCGGCGATGACTCGAGCTTGGCTAGGATGTTTGCGAGAGCTGGTTTGCCGCCAGCTCGGAGATCAGCCAAAGAGGTCACGTCGACCCCTCACCCTGACCCTCTCCCTGAAGGGGAGAGGGGATTCTATTGCGCTGCTGAGAGAGACGACCCGGAAAACTTACGCGCGGAGCGCGGACAAAATCCCCCTCTCCCCCGCCGACGAATGTCGGCCTGCGCCGACGGGAGGGAGAGGGCTGGGGTGAGGGGTCGATGGCTGTCTCCACGAAAGACTCTTCAGCCCTCGCCCTTGCGGCCGGACTGGTCGCCGGTGAGCGCAGCCTGGGCGGCGGCGAGCCGCGCGATCGGCACGCGGTAGGGCGAGCAGGAGACGTAGTCGAGGCCGACTTCCGCGCAGAAGTGGATCGAGGCCGGATCGCCGCCATGCTCGCCGCAGATGCCGAGCTTGATGTTGGCGCGGGTCTTGCGGCCGCGCTCAGCGGCGATCTTCACCAGCTCGCCCACACCTTCGCGGTCGAGGCTGATGAAGGGATCCTGCTTGATGATGCCCTGGCGCTCATAGGCCTGCAGGAAGCGGCCGGCATCGTCGCGGGAGAGGCCATAGGTCGTCTGGGTCAGATCGTTGGTGCCGAAGCTGAAGAAGGCAGCGTCCTTGGCGATCTGGTCAGCGAGCAAAGCGGCGCGCGGCAGCTCGATCATGGTGCCGACGGAATAGGGCAGCTCGACGCCGCTCTCCTTCTGCACCTCGCGCGCCACGTGGTCGATCACCGCGCGCATCAACGAGAGCTCCTTCGGGATGCCGACCAGCGGGATCATGATCTCGGCTTCCGAGGTCTCGCCCTGCTTCTTCTTCACCTCGGCCGCGGCCTCGAAGATCGCCCGGGCCTGCATCTCGTAGATCTCAGGATAGGTGATGCCGAGGCGGCAGCCGCGATGGCCGAGCATCGGGTTGGATTCCTTGAGCTGCGCCGCCCGCTGCGTCACCCAATCGACCGAGAGGCCGGAAGCGGCGGCCACTTCCGCCAGCTCCGCCTTGCTGTGCGGCAGGAACTCGTGCAGCGGCGGATCGAGGAGACGGATCGTGACCGGCAGCCCGCGCATGATCTGGAACAGCTCGATGAAGTCCTGGCGCTGCATCGGCAAGAGCTTGGCCAGCGCCTTCTTCCGGCCCTCCACATCCTCGGCCATGATGGTCTCGCGCATGGCGACGATGCGGTCGCTGTCGAAGAACATATGCTCGGTGCGGCAGAGACCGATCCCCTCGGCGCCGAACTGCCGCGCGGTGCGGGCATCGAGTGGGGTCTCGGCATTGGTGCGGACCTTCAGCTGACGGAAGCTGTCCGCCCAGGCCATCAGGTTGGCGAAGTCGCCGGAGAGCTCCGGCTCGATGGTCGGCACCTCGCCGAACATGACTTCGCCGGTGCCGCCGTCGATGGTGATGATGTCGCCGGCGCCGATGGTCTTGCCGCGCACCACCATGGTCTTCTTCACGTCATCGACCCGGAGATCGCCGGCGCCGGAAACGCAAGGACGGCCCATGCCGCGCGCCACCACCGCCGCATGGCTGGTCATGCCGCCGCGGGTGGTGAGGATGCCGGCCGCGGCATGCATGCCGTGGATGTCTTCCGGGCTGGTCTCGACGCGGACCAGGATCACGCGCTCGCCCTTGGCGGCGCGGTCCTCGGCCTCGTCGGCGGTGAAGGCGATCTTGCCGGATGCCGCACCCGGCGATGCGGGCAGGCCGCGGGCGATCGTCTCCTTCTTCGCCTTGGGATCGAGACGCGGGTGCAGCAGTTGGTCGAGCGAAGCGGGATCGACGCGGGCGACCGCGGTCTTCTTGTCGATCAGGCCCTCGTTGCAGAGATCGACGGCGATCTTCAGCGCGGCCTGGGCGGTGCGCTTGCCGTTGCGGGTCTGCAGCATGTAGAGCTTGCCCTGCTGCACCGTGAACTCGATGTCCTGCATGTCGCGGTAATGCTTCTCGAGCTGCGCGCGCACCCCATCCAGCTGCTTGAAGACCTCGGGCATCACCTCTTCCATCGCCGGCAGCGTGGACTTGTTGGCCTTCTTGCCCTCGAGGGTCAGGTGCTGCGGCGTGCGGATGCCGGCGACCACGTCCTCGCCCTGGGCGTTGACCAGATACTCGCCATAGAACTCCTTGGCGCCGGTCGAGGGATTGCGGGTGAAGGCCACGCCGGTGGCGCAGTCGTCGCCCATGTTCCCGAACACCATGGCCTGGACGTTGACCGCGGTGCCCCACTCTTCCGGGATGTTGTTGAGCTTGCGATAGGTCTTGGCGCGCGGGATGTCCCAGGAGCCGAACACGGCGCCGATCGCGCCCCAGAGCTGCTCATGCGGGTCCTGCGGGAAGGGCTTGCCCAGCTCCTCCTCGATCCGCGCCTTGTATTCGGCGATGACCTTCAACCAGTCCTCGGCGGTCAACTCGGTGTCGAGCTCGACGCCGCGGTCCTGCTTGTGCAGCTCCAGCGCCTCCTCGAAATTGTGGTGCTCCACGCCGAGCACGACGTTGCCGTACATCTGGATGAAGCGGCGGTAGGAGTCATAGGCGAAGCGGCGGTCGCCCGACTTCTTGGCCAGGCCTTCGGTGGTCTCGTCGTTGAGGCCGAGGTTCAAGACCGTGTCCATCATGCCAGGCATGGAGACGCGCGCGCCCGAGCGCACCGAGACCAGCAGCGGGTTCTCCGGATGGCCGAACTTCAGGCCGACCGCGTTCTCGATATGCGCGACGCCGGCGGAGACTTCGGCCTTGAGCTCGGCCGGATATTCGCGGGCGTTGGCGTAGAAGTAGGTGCAGACCTCGGTGGTGATGGTGAAGCCCGGCGGCACGGGAAGGCCCAGCGACGCCATCTCGGCGAGATTGGCGCCCTTGCCGCCGAGGAGATTCTTCATCTCCGCCCGGCCCTCGGTCGCCCCGGCGCCGAAGCGGTAGACCCACTTCGCGCTGCTGGTTTCCGGTTGCTTGCGAACTGCATTCGAGGCCACGGGGAAGTCTCCTCTTCAGCGGGGCGGCTCAGCCCTCGATCTTGGAAAAGTCCGCCACGGCGGACAGGGTCGCGTTGATCGCCGAGAGCATGCGCAAACGGTTGGCGCGCAGCTTCGGGTCCTTGTCGTTCACGGTCACCTTGTCGAAGAAAGCATCGACCGGAGCCCGCAGTTGCGCCATGGCGGACATGGCGCCGGTGAAATCCTCGCGCGCGATCGCCGCCTTGGCCGATTCGGACACCTTGGAAAGCGCCGCGTTCAGCGCCTTCTCCGGCTCCTCGACCAGGGCCGCGGGATCGATGCCGCCGTCGTAGCGGGCGCTGTCCTTCTTCTCCTCGATGCGCACGATGTTGGCGGCGCGCTTGTGCGCGGCCAAAAGGTTGACACCGTCCGGGCTCTCGACAAAGCCCTTCAGCGCATCGACCCGCGCGATCAGGCGCGTCAAATCGTCCTCGTCACCCAGCGCGAACACCGCCGAGATCAAGTCGTGGCGGATGCCCTGCTCCTTCAACGCCACCTTCAAGCGGTCGGCGAAGAAGTCCATCAGCAGACCGATCACCGGCTGCGGTGCGTTGCCGAGCGCGTAGCTCTTGTAGGACTGCTCCAGCACCGCGCGCAGGCCAAGGCGCAGCTTGTTCTCGAGGATCAGCCGAATGATCCCGAGCGCCGCGCGGCGCAGCGCGAAGGGATCCTTCGAACCGGTCGGCCGCTCATCGATGGTGAAGAAGCCGACCAGGGAATCGATCTTCTCCGCCAGGGCCACGGCGATCGAGACCGGGGCCTTCGGGCAGAGATCGTTCGGGCCCAAGGGCTTGTAATGATCGGCGATTGCGTCGGCCACGGCGTCGGACAATCCCTCGTTCCGCGCGTAATAACGCCCCATGATCCCCTGGAGTTCCGGGAACTCGCCCACCATCCCGGACACCAGGTCAGCCTTGGCGAGATGCGCGGCCTGGTCGGCCTGACCGGCATCGCCGTTCGGGATCTTCTCCGAAAGCACGGCGGCAAGCGCGCGCATGCGCTTCACCTTGTCGCCGACGGAGCCGAGCTTGGCGTGATAGGTGATGCCGTCGAGCGCGGCGACACGATCCTGCAACCGAACCTTCTTGTCCTGCTCCCAGAAGAACTGGGCGTCGGACAAACGCGCGCGCAGCACGCGCTCGTTGCCGGCGACGATCGCCTTGCCGCTGTCGTCGGCCTCGGTGTTGGCGACGACGATGAAACGCGGCGCCAGCTTGGCGTCCGATGACAGGACCGCGAAGTATTTCTGATTGACCCGCATCGTCGTGGTCATGACCTCGGGCGGCAGGGTCATGAAGGCGTCATCGATGCGACCGATGAGTGCGACGGGCCATTCGACCAGCCCGGTCACTTCATCCAGCAATGCGTCGTCCTGCTTGACCGTGAGGCCTTCCTTCGCGGCCAAAGCCTGCGCCTGCTTCCAGATCTCGGCCCGGCGCTCGGCAGGATCGAGGATGACCTTCGCAGCGCGCAGCTTCGACTGGTAGTCGGCAAAGCCGGAGACGATAAACTTACCTGGCGAGAGAAAGCGATGACCCTGTGTCCAATTGTTAAACTCCAGAGCTGAATCCTTAGGGTCCGTATAGCTCCGTGAACCCTGCCAGCTAATGTCTAAGGCAACATAGTCGCCATTGAAGATGCAAATCGCACTTTGAAGTGGCCGGACCCACCGAAGCCTATTGAACGCCCAGCGCATGGACTTCGGCCACGGAAATCCCGGCACAATCTCTTTCAAGGTCTCCGAAATTACCTTTGAAGTATCGCCGCCCTTCTTCTCGATCACGGCGAAGTAGAACTCGCCCTTGCCGGTGTCGCGCTTCTCGCATTGGTCCAACGACGAGAAGCCGGCGGACTTCAGGAAGCCGTCGATCGCCTGCTGCGGCGAGCCGACGCGCGGGCCTTTCTTCTCTTCCTTCACGTCGGGCTGCGCGGTCGGCAATCCGTCCACCACCAGCGCCAGGCGGCGCGGCGTCGCGTAGGCGTCGGCGCGGGTGAAGCTCAGGCCGGCGGCCTTCAGCTTCTCGGTGACGAGGCGCTTCAGGTCATCCGCGGCGCGCGCCTGCATGCGCGCGGGGATCTCTTCCGAGAAGAGTTCGAGGAGGAGCTCGGCCATTACGCCTGACCCTGCGTCGCGACGAAGGCTTCGCAGCAGCGCTTGGCCAGCGCGCGGACGCGGCCGATATAGGCCTGGCGCTCGGTCACCGAGATCACGCCGCGGGCGTCGAGCAGGTTGAAGATGTGGCTGGCCTTTAGGGCCTGGTCATAGGCCGGGAGCGGCAGCGCCTTGTTGCGGTCGAGCAAGGCCGCGCATTCGACCTCGGCGTCCTTGAAGTGCTGGAACAGCAGATCGGTGTTCGCGCATTCGAAGTTGTAGGCGGAGTATTGCTGCTCGGCCTGGAGATAGACGTCGCCGTAGGACATCCCGTGGCCGTTGAAGTCGAGGTCGTAGACGTTCTCGACGCCCTGCACATACATGATCAGGCGCTCGAGCCCGTAGGTGAGCTCGGTCGAGACCGGGTCGCATTCGATGCCGCCGACCTGCTGGAAATAGGTGAACTGCGAGACTTCCATGCCGTCGCACCAGACCTCCCAGCCGAGGCCCCAAGCGCCCAAGGTCGGGCTTTCCCAGTCGTCTTCCACGAAACGGATGTCGTGGCGCGCGGGATCGATGCCGATCTCCTTCAGGCTGCCGAGGTAGAGCTCCTGGCTGTCGGCGGGCGACGGCTTCAGGATCACCTGGAACTGGTAATAGTGCTGGAGGCGGTTGGGGTTCTCGCCGTAGCGGCCGTCCTTCGGCCGGCGCGAGGGCTGCACGTAAGCCGCGCGCCAGGGCTTCGGACCGAGGGCGCGGAGCGTGGTCGCCCAGTGGAAGGTGCCGGCGCCGACCTCCATGTCATAGGGCTGGAGAATCACGCAGCCTTGGCGGGCCCAATAATTCTGGAGCTTCAGAATCAGGGCCTGGAACGAGGTCTCGGGGTTCGGTTTGGCGGGCATTTCCCCTGGTCGCCTGCTTTTATGGTGCGGCGCAAAATATCGGGCAGATGGGGATTAATCAAGCTGAGCGGGAGCTCAGGCGCCGGGGCAGTCGTGGCCGCCCTTGGCCGGCACGTAGGCGCCGCATTTCGGGCATTTAACCATGTCCTCGATGGCGCCTTCGGCCTTCTGGTTTGGAGTCGCGCGCGGCTGCGCCTGGGGTCGCGAGCCGCCGATGATGTTGTGCCGCTTCAGGAACCGCCAAGCCAGGAAGGCGACCAGCAGCAGGAGGAGGATTTTCGGCAGGGTCAAAGTCATGGCGACCATTTAGCGGTGTGGGTGACAAGGGGTCAAGCAGGCGAGACCCGCATCGGCAGCGCCTTTCCGTCGCGCAGGATGCTCTCGGCGGCCGGGGTGAAGGCGCCGTCGTCTGCGTGCAGCACCAGCGCCGGCAGGATTGCAAGCGGTTCGCCGGAGCCCAGTTGCGCGCGCAGGAGAATACGCTTGGCGGCGCGGCCTTGCTTCGGGTGAATGGGCAGGATCGCGATGCCGCCGAAGCTGCGACCCACCGCAGCGAGCACATCGTCCAGGCGGTCGGCGCGGTGGATCAAGGTGAGGATGCCGCCGGGCTTCAGCGCGTCGCGGGCGGCGGCGATCCAGTCGGCGAGCTTCGCTTCGCTCTCCGCCGTGGCGGCGGCTTTCAGCGGATGCGCCGAGACCGTCGCCGTGCCGGCTTTGAGATAGGGCGGATTCATCGCGACCTGGTCGAACTTCTGCGGCAGCGGCGCGCGCAGGTCCGCTTCGAAGATCACGAGCCGGGCCGCCATGCCGTTGCGCGCGGCGTTGGCGCGGGCGCAGGCGGCGAAGACCGGCTCGCGGTCGAGGCCGGTCACGCGGAGATCCGGGCGGCGCCAGGCGAGGCAGAGGCCGACCGAGCCGACGCCGCAGCCGAGATCCAGCACCGACCCGCCCTCAGGCGCATCCACCGCGGCGGCCAGCAGCACCGCATCGACCGCGACGCGATAGCCGTCGGCCGGCTGGGCGACCTCAACCCGGCCGTCCAGCAGACTATCGATCGGCGCATCCAATGCAGCGGCTTCCATCCAAACCCCGCGTCTTTCCGCCGCAGCAGGCCCGGAACCCCGGCCCGTGGGCGGCTTGACCCTCATCATTATGCTTCTATGCTGCGGCCTGAAACCACGCATGATTTGGTGTCGCTTTGGCAGTAGTCGTGAACCTCGACGCGGAACGCGCCGGCCGCGAGCCGGACGCCTTGGAGCGTCTGGCCTCCCTGGTCGATGCCGACATGGCGCGGGTCAACCAGATCATCCTGAAGCAGATGCAGTCGCCGGTGGCGCTCATTCCCGAACTTGCCGGCCATATCATCGCCGCCGGCGGCAAGCGGCTGCGGCCGATATTGACCCTGGCCGCGGCCAGGATGTGCGGCTATCGCGGCGAGCATCACCAGACGCTGGCGGCCTGCGTCGAGTTCATCCATACCGCGACGCTGCTGCATGACGACGTGGTCGATGACAGCGCGCTGCGGCGCGGCGAAGCCTCGGCCAACGTGCTCTGGGGCAACAAACCCTCGGTGCTGGTCGGCGACTTCCTGTTCAGCCGCGCCTTCCAGTTGATGGTGATCCCGGGCTCGCTGCGGGTGCTGGAAATCCTGTCCAGTGCCTCCGCGGTGATCGCCGAGGGCGAGGTGCTGCAGCTCATCACCAGCAACGACACCGCGACCACCGAGCTCGCCTATCTCGAGGTGATCAAGGGCAAGACTGCGGCCCTCTTCTCCGCGGCCTGCGAGGTCGGCGCCGTGATCGCCGAGCGGCCGAAGACCGATCAGGAGGCGCTCTCCAGCTACGGCCTCAACCTCGGCATCGCCTTCCAGCTGATCGACGACGCGCTGGACTACTCGGCCAAGCAGGAGGCGCTCGGCAAGACCGTCGGCGACGACTTCCGCGAGGGCAAGATCACCCTCCCCGTCATCCTCGCCTTCCTCAGGGGCGGCGCCGAGGAGCGCACCTTCTGGCAGCGCGTCATGGAAGCCCAGGAGCAGCGGCCGGAAGACCTCCCGGAAGCGATCGGCCTGATGAGCCGCCACGGCGCGCTCAAGGACACCGTGGCCCGCGCGGCGCATTACGGCGCCATGGCCAAGGACGCGCTCGGCATCTTCAAGGACAGCGCCGAGAAGCGGGCGCTCACCGAGGTGGTCGATTTCTGCATCCAGCGCGGCCACTGACCCAAACGCCCGCGAAATAATCTTGCGTCCGGCTCGAAAGAATTTAGGCGCCCGGTCAGCGGGTTAGCGCCCATGTTGACAATGAACACACCGGGGTGTACGGTCTTGTCGACCTCAGGAGCGGCGAAACGGAATCCCTCTGTCGGCGATTTCGGCCCCGCACGCACTCCCTTCCGAACCAGCGCAGCGACAAGGCTTTTCACCGGTCTGCGGGCGCTAAGACGCCGCTTGCGCGCTCCCCGATTCAGTTAAGAACGCCGCTTGCGCAGCAGGGGGTCGGACGGTATATAGCGGGTCCCTGCGCGGGGGCGACCCCGTACGAGCCAGCGTCGGAGTGTAGCTCAGCCTGGTAGAGCACTGTGTTCGGGACGCAGGGGCCGGAGGTTCGAATCCTCTCACTCCGACCATTTCATCCGAAAATGGACCCGATACGTGGCACGGAACGGCCGCAGCGCCGTTCTACCTGATGGCGCACCGTTCGGTGCGCTGAAGCCCTGTCGTCGATGAATTGCGAGGTGCTCGCTTGGACCAGTTCCTGAGCGCCGATTTCTATCTGGAGCGCTGGCGCGAGGCCGAGGCCTGGCTGAGCGAGAATGCGCTCGCGCTGAGCGTCGCCACCTTCGGGCAGCTGCTGGTCGTGCTCGCGGCCTTCCTGGCGGCGCGCCTGCTCTCGCCGCGGCTGCGCGGCTTTCTCGCCGCCCACCGCTGGGGCCGGTTCGAGACGCAATTCGCCCGCATCAACCTGGCGCTGGCGGCACTGACCTTGCCGGTGATCTGGCTGCTGCTCTTGCTGATCGCGCTGGTCGTCGCGGCGGCCGCCGCCCTGCCGCTGCAGGTGATCAACCTGATGGTCAGCCTGCTGGCCGCCTGGATCGTGATCCGCTTCAGCGCCAACCTGCTCAAGGATCCGCTCTGGTCGCGTTTCGTCACCGTCGTCGCCTGGACCATCGCCGCGCTCAACATCCTGCACCTGCTGGCGCCGACCATGGAGCTGCTGGATACCGCGGCGGTCAACGTCGGCACCTTGCGGATCTCGGCGCTCACCGTGATCAAGGCGGTGCTGCTGCTGGCGATGCTGCTGTGGCTGGCGACCGTCACCGGGCGGATGCTGGAGCGGCGCGTCACCACCCTCAACAGCCTGACGCCGTCGCTGCGGGTTCTGGTGGTCAAGCTCTTGAAGATCGTGCTGACGGTGATCGCGGTGGTCGCGGCGCTGCAATCGGTCGGTATCGACCTCACCGCCTTCGCCGTTCTGACCGGCGCCATTGGCGTCGGCATCGGCTTCGGCCTGCAGAAGATGGTTTCCAACTTCGTCAGCGGCATCACCATCCTGCTCGACCGCTCGATCAAGCCGGGCGACGTGATCGCGGTCGGCGAGACCTACGGCCGGGTGCAGTCCTTGGGCGCGCGCTACATCTCGATCGTCGCGCGGGACGGCCGCGAGTTCCTGATCCCGAACGAAGACCTGGTGACGCAGCAGGTCGAGAACTGGACCTACAGCTCGGACCAGATCCGGCTGAAGATTCCGCTCGGCATCTCCTATGATTCCGACCCGCGCCGAGCGATTGCCTTATGCGTGGAGGCCGCCGCCGCGGTCGCGCGCGTGCTCAAGACGCCGGAGCCCGCCTGCCTGGTCAAGGGCTTCGGCGACAGCGCGATCGACCTCGAGCTCCGCTTCTGGATCGGTGATCCGCATAACGGGGTGACCAATGTGAAGAGCGAGGTGCTGCTCGAGGTCTGGGACCGATTCCAGCAGCACGGCATCGAGATCCCCAACCCGCAGCGGGACATGAACATCACGTCGCCGATCGAGGTGAAGATCTCGGCGCAGGGGGAGCCGGCGGAGGGTGACATCACGCCAATCCCGCCGCTCGCGGGCAGGGCGTCGTCTCGCTAGACCCAGAAGACCGCTGAAAATCGAGCTGCCGAGCGGACGCCCAGTGGGGGCGCATGTCGGGCAGACGCGCAAATACACCGGCCAGCCCCATATCATTTCGCTCTTAGCCGACCCAAGCCAGCAAGCCATTTCCCGCTTCTGCCGCTTTCAAAACATAGTTCCGCAACGCTTGGAAATTGCTGCTCGCATACTCGCGCAGTTCGCGCTCACCAATCTCGTCCCCGATGTCCTCCGCCTCCACCATATAAGTGTCCGCCTCCCACATTTCCTGACTGTCAAAGTGCGCCAAGAGTTGTTCCCAAGTCACTCCCTTCAGGTAAGCGGCGAGTTCCTTGGTGTCCTCGACATCCCACAAACCGAGAGGACCGTAGTCTTTCGGCTCCCCGATGCTTGCCCCACTCAAGAGGTCACACGAATACGCTGGAGCGGTGGAGTTGAAGGGAGGTGCAGCTCTATCAAACAGGAAATTGAGAATCGCCCAGCTCTTATCCAAGTCGAGGCGTTCAGACAGCGGTTCATCGAACGGCTGCTTCGGGTTCTTGTCGTACGCGCTCAAAGCGAACACCGCGTCGGCTAGGCGCGGGTCCTTGTGCATCGCTTCAATCTGGCGCGCCGTCACGGCCTGCATCTCGAATACCATTCCCACCGGCGTATCTCCGCATTGGTCGCTCAACGTCCATCATATACATCGCCCGCCGCCATTTCGAGCCGTATTCTTTGTGAAGAGCACAACCAATAATAACAGGCAATTCTACCAAGGATAGTCCGAGCCGTGCGATAGATGGGCGCGCGCTGCGACAAGCCCGACGCCAAGACGGTGAAGCTCGCCGATCTTCTGGACAACACGAGCTCGATCCTGGCGCGGGATCCGAAGTTCGCTAAGACCTATCTCCAAGAGAAGGGGCTGATGCTGCCGCTGCTGGAAGGCGGCGATGCGGGGCTGCTCAAGCGCGCGCGGGAGACAGTCGGGGCGAAGCGACTATGGCTTGTTCACAAGAGAGACTGTGGGCGCGTAACCGATATCGCCATTGGGGAAAACGATCTCCCACCAGCGGCCGTCCACGGAAACAGCCTGCGCGGCCACCCGAGTTCGCGCTTTGAGCTTGAAGATGGCATTGCCGCCAGGCCCACCGAAGATCCAAGCATTCTTCTCCACCGTCACAACGTCATGAACTGGACGAAACAAAACGGATTCCGGCGCCGGCACAACTTCGTCCGCCGACGCGGTGCTGCAGAAGCAGGTGAGTACGGCAAGAGCCAGCAGGACGCGATGAAGATTCATTGTTGATTGTCGATTCTGGCGGGCAGGAGTTCGGGCCTTCCCTCGCTTTCGGCGTCCCAAATTCGGGCGATCAACTTGCGCATCTCATCTGCGGTGGCACCACTGCGAAACACCGCGAGCCGCGTTGCCTTCTCCTCGATCTCGGCGGCTGACAGCGTGTTTCCAGGATCGCCCTTCGGCTCGTCGACCCGCGCTTCAAGCGCGCGCCTCAACGTGCTGGTGGCGGTGAGTTTTCCGACCCAGCGCTTCGGATAGAGCGCGTCCACTTCGGCGTCGCGCAGCATGCGGACCTTGTTGCGGAAGGCGGCGACCTTCGGGTCGGTGAGCGCATACCGTTCGAACGCGTCCAGATCCGCGACGCCGTGCACGGCAATCAGGCCCAGCACCGTGCCCATGGAGAACTTGGCCTGGTGGACGGTCTTCGGGTCGGTGACCGGGCCGAGGACGTCGATCGCGGCCTGGTGCACGTGGCAGGTGACCTCGGCGATGTCTTCGGCGCGGAGGTTCTCGCGTTGCATCAGGAGCTGCAGTGCATCCGCCGCCGGATGGGTGTGGCGGCAGGCGGCGTGCCATTTGAAGCTGGTTTCTTCCGTGGCCCAGCGGGTGCCGAGGCCATCGGTCAGGCGCGAAGGATCGGCGTCGCTCGACATGCCGGCGGCGAGGCCTTGCTTGCCTTCGAGGATGCGGGTCGCCCCCTTGAAGCCGTCTCTTGAGAGGTAAGCGGCCAGCAGGCCGTCGCCGGCGGCCTTGGCGGTGTGGAGCTGCTTGGAATCCGCGGCATCGCGGAGGAATTCCCACAAGCCCGCGGCCTGCGTGCCGGCCGAGCCGAGCGCGTGGTTGAGCGCGACGGCGTCGAGGCCGAGGAGCTTGCCGACCGCCATGGCGGCGGCGAGCGTGCCCGCCGTGCCCGTGGTGTGGAAGACTTCGTAATGCGAGCGGCCGAGGAACTCGCCGATGCGGATCCCGGTCTCGTAGCCGGCGATGGCGGCGGTGAGGATGTCGCGTCCGGATTTGCCCTCGGCCTCGGCGACGGCGAGGACCGGCGGAAAGACCACCGTCGCCGGATGGAAGACCGAGCCGTTGTGGACATCGTCCTGCTCGACCACGTGGCTCGCCGCGGCGTTGACCATGGCGGCGAAATAGGGGCTGGTCTTGCGGCGGCTGGTGACGATGGTGCTCGGACCGTCGCTCGGCCCCATCGCGGCGGCGAAGCGTTCGAGCGCCTCGACCTGCGGCGCGCCCTTCCCCGCCAGAGCCGAGCCCAGCCAGTCGATCATGAGGCCCTTGCCGAACTGGATGACGCGCGGCGGGATCGCCTCGAAGCGGAGATCGGCGACGAAACGGCAGAGCTTCTGTTCGGAAGTGGTGGGCTCCCCATTTTGGGGTGCTTGCCGGTCGAGTGCGGGGCGTGGTTCCATGCTGTCCATCGGGTGACTATAACACGTGCCCCCCTCCCGACCTCCCCCCTGAAGGGGGGAGGGGAAGATGAAGTATCTCCTCCCTGAGGGGAGGAGAAGATCAAGCGCGACGGATGTAACGCATGGACGGAAGATCGGATACCGACGTCGCCACCTGGCCGGCGGAGATCCATCGGCTGCTGAAGGCGGCCGAGGTCCGGCAGATGGCCTATGTGCCGGATGCCGGGCATACCGCGCTGATCAACCTGTTCCAGGCCGACCGGGACGTGATCTCGACGGTGCTCACCACCGAGGAGGAAGGTGTCGCCATCGCGGCCGGCGCCTGGCTCGGCGGGCAGCGTTCGGTCCTGCTGATGCAGTCGAGCGGGGTCGGCAATTGCATCAACATGCTGTCCCTGCCGGCGATCGGGCGGTTTCCGCTGCTGATCCTGGTGACCATGCGCGGCGAATGGGCCGAGTTCAATCCCTGGCAGATGCCGATGAGCCGCGCGACCCAGCCGAGCCTGGAGGCGATCGGCATGAAGGTGCTGCGCGCCGACACGGCCGAGGATCTGGTCGAGACCGTCGCGGCCGCCGCCGATCTCGCCTTCAAGGCCGACCAACAGGTGGCGGTGCTGATCGGCCAGCGCCTGCTCGGCCGGAAGAAATGGTGACCGCCATGCTGGAACGTCGCGCGGCCGTCGCCGCTCTGCTCAAAGACCGGAAGGATCTGCTGGTCGTCACCGGATTGGGCTCGCCGACCTATGACGTGCATGCCGCCGGCGACCGCGACGACAACTATTATCTCTGGGGCGCCATGGGCGGCGCGGCTTTGGTTGGGCTCGGCCTCGCCCTGGCCCAACCGAAGCGCCGCGTGCTGGTGGTGACCGGCGACGGCGAGCAGCTGATGGGATTGGGCGGCTTCGCCACCATCGCCGCCGCCCGGCCGCGCAATCTCGCGATCGCGGTGATCGACAACCAGCATTACGGCGAGACCGGCATGCAGGCGAGCCATACCGGCCGCGGCATCGATCTCGCCGCCATCGCCGGCGCCAGCGGCTTCGCGAGCGCCGTGACGCTGCGCAGCCTGGACGAGATCGCGGCGGTCGTTCCCAGCTTGCAGCAGGAGGCCGCGGGACCGCGGCTCTTCGTCATCAAGGTTTCGGCGGAGAGCCCGCCGCGTTCCATGCCGTCGCGCGACGCCGTCTTCATCAAGAACCGGTTCCGCGCCCATCTCGGCTTCGCACCAAGTTAGAAGAATGTCCGGGCTGACGCGTTTCACCAACATCGTTGCGGGCAAGGCGGCGCCGACCGGTACGTCCCTTGGGGCGACGTTCGAAAGCTTCGATCCTTTCACCGGCAAGCCCTGGGCGCTGGTGCCGCGCTGCGATTCCGCCGCAGTCGATGCGGCGGTGGCGGCGGCGGCGCAGGCGTTCAAGGGACCCTGGCGCGGCATGACCGCATCGGCGCGCGGCAAGCTGCTGGTGCGGTTGGCGGATCTGATCGGGGCGAATGCCGAGCGGCTGGCGGCGCTGGAGACGCGCGACAACGGCAAGCTGATTGCCGAGATGTCGGCGCAGGTCCGCTACATGGCGGAATGGTATCGCTACTACGGCGGGCTCGCGGACAAGATCGAAGGGTCCGTGCTGCCGATCGACAAGCCCAACATGTTCGCCTTCACCCGGCATGAGCCGCTGGGGGTGATCGCCGCGATCGTGCCGTGGAACTCGCCCTTGCTGCTGCTGACCTGGAAGCTGGCGCCGCTGCTGGCCGCCGGCAACACCGTGGTGATCAAGCCGTCGGAACATGCCTCCTGCTCGACCCTGGCCTTTGCGGAATTGTTCGCGCAGGCCGGCTTTCCCGAGGGCGTGGTCAACACGGTGACCGGCTTCCCGGCCGAATGCGGCATGCCGCTGGTCAGCCACCCCGATGTCGCCAAGATCGCCTTCACCGGCGGCGAGGCCGGCGGACTCTCGGTCTATGGCGCGGCGGCGGCCGGGTTGAAGCAGGTCACCCTGGAGCTCGGCGGCAAGTCGGCCAACATCGTCTTCGCCGATGCCAATCTCGAAAGTGCCATCAACGGTGCGGTCTCCGGCATCTTCGCCGCGACCGGGCAGACCTGCATCGCCGGGTCGCGGCTGCTGGTCGAGCGCAAGGTGCATGACCAGGTGGTCGAGGGGCTGGTCAAGCTCGGCCGTTCGGCGCGGATCGGCGATCCCTCGAAGCTTGAGACGCAGGTTGGGCCGATCACCACGCTGGCACAGCGCGACAAGGTGCTGAGCTATATCGAGATCGCGCGGGCGGGCGGCGCCACCTGTGCCATGGGCGGCGGGCGGCCGGATGCACGGGAGCTCGGCGACGGCTGGTTCGTCGAGCCGACGGTCTTCACCGGGGTCGACAACACGATGCGCATCGCGCGCGAGGAAGTGTTCGGGCCGATCCTCTCAGTCATTCCCTTCGACGACGAGGAAGAAGCCTTCGCGATCGCCAATGACAGCCCCTATGGCCTGGCCGCCGGGCTTTGGACCGCGGATATCGGGCGGGTGCTGCGCGGGAGTGCTGCGCTCAGCGCGGGGACGGTCTGGGTCAACACCTATCGCGCGGTCAGCTATATGGCGCCGTTCGGCGGCATGAAGCGCAGCGGGATCGGGCGCGAGAGCGGCCAGGACGCGATCCACGAATATCTCCAGACCAAGACGGTCTGGATCGACATGGTCGGCAAGACCGCCAATCCTTTCATCATCCGCTGAAATTCAGGAGCATTACATGGAGACGATCGGCTTCGTAGGCCTCGGCCGCATGGGCAAGCCCATGGCCTCGAACTTGAGCCGCAAGGGCTTCCGGCTGGTGGTCAACGACATCAACCGCGCCGCCGTCGCCGACATGGAGAAGCTGCAATGCCGCGGCGCGGAGACCGCCGCGCAAGTGGCGCAGGAAGCGCCCGTCGTCGTCACCATGCTGCCGAACTCCGCTGTGGTCAGCGAGATCGTCGGCGGCAAGGACGGGCTGCTCGCCCATGTGAAGCCCGGCGGCCTCATCATGGATATGAGCACGGTCAGCCCGGAAACGACCGATGCTCTGGCCAAGGCGGCGGCAGCCAGGGGCGTCGGCTTCGTCGATGCGCCGGTCGGGCGCCTGGCCGAGCATGCGGATCGCGGGGAATCCCTCTTCATGGTCGGCGGCACGGACGCGGATTTCGCGCGGGTGAAGCCGCTGCTGGAGGCGATGGGCACCACCATCCACCATTGCGGCCCGGTCGGATCGGGAACGCGGATGAAGCTGGTGAACAACTTCCTGGCGGTGGGCTTGTGCGAGATGAACGCCGAGGCTTTGGCCTTGTCGCAGCGATTCGGTCTCGCGCTGGAGAAGACGTTGGACGTGCTCTACGGCACGACGGCGACCAACGGGCAGCTGAAGCTCAACTGGCCGAACAAGGTGCTGAAGGGCGATACCTCGCCCGGCTTCACCATCGACCTCGCACACAAGGACCTGAGCCTGATCGTCGATGCCGCCAACAGCGCGAAAGTGCCGATGCCGATGGCGGCGGCGGCGCGCGAGGCCTTCAGCATGGCGCGGGCCAGCGGCTTCGGCGGCCAGGATTTCTCGGCGATGGTCGATGCCTTGTGCACGATGGCGGGGATCGAGAAGCCGCGATTCAAGGGGTAGCGGCGGCTCACAGTAGCGGAACCGTCAACCCCCACCCATACCCGCCCCCATCTTGGGGGCGGGGACAGCGGCAGCGAGCACGGATGGCTCCAGCCATCGCGTTCTCGCGAGGCGGCGTCTTCATAAAGTCCCCTCCCCCCAAGATGGGGGGAGGCTGGGTAGGGGGTTGATGCAGCCGTGATATCGCCGGCTGCGATTGTGCGAAGATCCAGCCCGCTACACCAACAGCATCAACGACCGGCCCGGTAGTTCCAGCGGGCCGCCGGGGAGGCCTTCGGATTTCGCTTCCGGGTTCGCGGTGTCGATGATCGGTTTCCAGGGATTGCCTTCGCGCGCCGGCAAGGTGAAGGGCACCGTGCCGTCATGGGCGTTGTAGAGGATCAACACATCCTGCCATTGCGATGAGTCCTTAGGCGCTTCCGGATAGGTCAAGCGCAGCCCGATGGTCTTCGCGGTCGGTAGTGCCCATTGCTCCTCGGTCTCGTCGCCACCGCCGGGATTGAGCCAGGCGATCACCAGGCCGTCGCGGAAACTCTGGCGGCGGAGGATCGGCTGCTCGCGGCGATACCAGGTGAGCTTCCTCAGGAAATCCGTGAGCGCGCGGCCTGCGTCGTCGATGCCTTCCCAGTCGATCCAGTTGATCGTGTTGTCTTGGGCATAGGCGTTGTTGTTGCCGTCCTGGCTGCGGCCGAACTCGTCGCCGGCGAGCAGCATCGGCGTGCCGTGGGAGAGCAGCAACGTGGCGAGGAAGTTGCGCTTCTGGAGCGCGCGCGTGGCGTTGATGCCCACGTCGTCGGTCGGACCTTCCTCGCCATAGTTATAGCTGCGGTTGTCGGAATGGCCGTCGCGGTTGTCCTCGCCGTTCATCTCGTTGTGCTTGTCGTTGTAGGAGACGAGGTCGTTCAGGGTGAAGCCGTCATGGGCGGTGACGAAGTTGACCGTGGCCCAGGGCCGGCGCCCGCGGATGTCGTAGATGTCGCCGGAGCCGGTCACCCGCGCGGCGAAGTCGCGCATGATGCCCTCGCTGCCCTTCCAGTAGTCGCGGACGGTGTCGCGATACTTGTCGTTCCATTCGGCCCAGCCGGGCGGAAAGCCGCCGACCTGGTAGCCGCCGGGACCGATGTCCCAGGGCTCGCCGATCAGCTTTACCCGCGAGAGCACCGGATCCTGGCCGATCGCGTCGAAGAAGCCGCCGCGCTGGTCGAAGCCGTTGGGCTCGCGCCCGAGGATGGTGCCGAGGTCGAAGCGGAAGCCGTCGACATGCATCTCGGTCGCCCAGTAACGCAGCGAGTCCAGGATGAGCTGCAGCACGCGGGGATGCGAGGTGTTGAAGGTGTTGCCGGTGCCGGTGTCGTTGACGTAGTAGCGCGGCTGGCCGGCCTGCGTCCGGTAATAGGCGAAGTTGTCGATGCCCTTGAAGGAGAGCGTCGGCCCGAGTTCGTTGCCCTCGGCGGTGTGGTTGTAGACCACGTCGAGGATCACCTCGATGCCGGCGTCGTGGAAGGCATGCACCATGTTGCGGAAGCCGGCCAGGCCCTGCGGCCCCACGTAGCGCGCGGCCGGGGCGAAGAAGGCGATCGAGTTGTAGCCCCAATAGTTCTTGAGGCCCCGCTTCAGCAGGTGCTCGTCGTCGGGGAAGGCATGCACCGGCAGCAGCTCGATCGCGGTGATGCCGAGGCTCTTCACATAGTCAACCACCGCCTGGTGGCCGAGGCCTTCGAACTTGCCCCGGAATTCCGGCGGGATCGCCGGGTGGAGCTGGGTGAAGCCGCGGACATGGGTCTCGTAGAACACGGTCTCGGCCCAGGGGATTTGCGGGCGCGGGTCCTCGCGCCATTCCTTGGCCTCGGGGTCGATGATCCGGCATTTCGGCATATAGGCGGCGCTGTCGCGGTCGTCGAAGGAGAGGTCCTTCTCCTTTGCCCGCAGCTTGTAGCCGTAATGCGCCGAGGACCATTTGACGTCGCCGACCAGCTCGCGGGTGTAGGGGTCGATCAGCAGCTTGTTGGGGTTGAAGCGATGGCCCTGCTCCGGCGCGTAGGGACCGTGGACGCGATAGCCGTAGAGCGTGCCCGGCCCCAGCCCCGGCAGGTAGCCGTGCCAGATCTCGTCGGTATATTCGGGCAAGGTGATGCGGTCGATCTCCTTGCGGCCCTTGGAATCGAAGATGCAGAGCTCGACCCGCTCGGCATGGGTGGAGAAGAGTGAGAAATTGGTCCCCTCGCCGTCCCAATGGGCGCCGCGCACGCGCGGATCGCCCGGCAGAACATCGCGGGTGGTCACCATCCGGTCTGCCATTCTGAAGATCCTCGGCGCTGGAAGACCGGGATAAACGTCCGCGCCCGCGGATGGTTGCGCTTTTCGGGCGCGACGCCGCCGCTATAGTGCGAGCGAAGAGAACGGATCGGAGGAACGGCATGCTCACCCTGATTTCCAAGCCCCAGACGCGCTCGGCCAGCATCATCTGGCTGCTGGAGGAGATCGGTGCGTCTTACGAGACCCGGGTGGTAACGACGCGCACGGCCGACGGCAAGGGCGCGCGCGATCCCAACAATCCGCATCCGCACGGCAAGGTCCCGGCATTGCTGCATGACGGCGCGCTGGTGTTCGAGAGTGCCGCGATCGCGCTCTACCTGGTGGATCTTTTCCCCGAGGCGGGTCTGGGACCGCGGGTCGGCGAGCCCAAGCGCGGCGCGCTGCTGTCCTGGCTCGCCTACCGGCCGGGCGTGCTGGAGCCGGCGATGCTCGAGCGGCACCTGAAGATCGAACATGTCACCGGCGCGATGGGCTGGCCCGAGCCCGACGAGGTCGATGCCTTGCTGAACCGGCACCTGGCCGAGAACCGGTACTTCCTCGGCGATAAGTTTTCCGCCGCGGACATCATGGTCGGCGGCGCGATCCAGTTCATGATCATGGTGAAGCGGATGGCCGAGACGTTGGTGTTCAAGGAGTATGTCGAGCGCATCACCGCGCGCCCGGCGTTCCAGCGGGCGATGGCAAAGTAGTCCGCTACTCGAAGACTTCCGCGCAGCGTGAATTGTTCCATTTGCCTACGGTGTCGCGGGTAATGATCACGTCCTTGATCATGCCGTTCGGCGATACCGTCAATTGGACGTCGCAGGACATTTCCCGCGGCACCGTGGTGGTATCCTCAACATAGATGCCGCTCTCTGGGTCGACATGGCCGCCGTCCGATACCGTTTGCAGGGTGTTGGCCGTGTCGCCCCAGGCCAGCATGTTGTCGCCGTTTTGCATGCGATATTGGCCCTTGGGGATTCCATAGCGCGCGACAAAGTCGTCTGCGCTGCGGCCGATCCAGGCCGATTTCAGATGGTCGGTGGCCTGCTGGGTCGTCGTGCAGGCCGCCAGGCAAAGAACAGCGGTCACCAGAAATCCACGCATACTGCCCCCCGAATACTCTTGGCTTCCAGGGCGGATTCTATTTCAAAGATGCGGCAAGGACAACTTTCGATAGCCAGGCAGACGAGAGCCGGCTATTTCACCGCGCCCATGGTAAGGCCGCGCACCAGGTGCCTTTGCACCAGCAGCGCGAAGATGACGATCGGCGCTGCGCCGATGACGCCGGCGGCGGACATCGAGGCCCAGTCGGTGTCGATGCGGCCGATCAGGGTCGCGGTGCCGCGCGGCATGGTCATGGCCTTGGGCGTTGCGGTCAGTGCCAGCGCGAACAGGAACTCGTTGAAGGTGACGATGACGGCGAAGATCGCGGTGGCCGCCAGGCCGGGTGCTGCCAGCGGAAGTGCGATCCGTCGGAAGGCGGCGAAGCGGCTGTCGCCGTCCACCATCGCCGCTTCCTCGAGATCGACCGGGATCTCGCGGAAGAAGCTCTCCATCATCCAGACGCAGAAGGTGATGTTGAAGGCGGTGTAGGTGATGATCAGCCCGAGCCAGGTGTCGAGCAATTTCAGGCTGAGCATCAGGAGATAGACCGGGATCAGGATCACCACCGGCGGCACGATCCGCAAGGTCAAGAGTGAGAGGCCGATCTTGCGCTCCAGCCGGTATTTCAGGTGAAAGCGCGCGATCGCATAGGCGCCGAGCGAGCCGACGATCAGCGCCAGCACCACCGAGACCACGGTCGCGACCAGGGAATTGGTGAGGTAGTTGCCGAATTCCTTCTCCGAGAAGAGCCGGATGTAGTTGTCCAGGGTCCAGACATGCGGGTAGAGCGTCGCGTCCTGGGTGATCTCGGGGTTGGACTTGAAGGAGGCCGCGACCATCCAGTAGATCGGCAGCAGCACGACGCCCAGGATGACGACGAAGACCGCGACGCGGGCGAGGGAGAGCTTCCAGTTCGAGGTCATTCCGGCCCCGCCCGCTTCAGCATGCGCACCGCGAACAATGCGAAGGCGAGGATGATCAGCCCCACGGTCACGAACAGCGCCGCGGCATAGCCGGTCTGCTGGAATTTGAAGGCGGTGTCGTAGCCGAAGATCGAGACCAGCCGCGTCGCCTCGCCGGGGCCGCCACGGGTCAGCACGAAGACCTGGTCGAAGGTGCCGAAGCAGTCGATGGTGCGCAGCACGATCGCGATCGCCAGCACCGGCTTCAGCATCGGCAAGGTATGGTCGACGAAGGTGCGCCAGGCGCCGGCGCCGTCGACGCGCGCCGCTTCGAAGGGTTCCTGCGGCAGGCTTTGCAGGCCAGCGAGCAGGATCAGGAACATCAGCGGCGTCCATTCCCAGACGTCGAGCGCGACCAGGCCGATGAAGGCCTTCAAGGGATCGCCGAGGATCTGCACCTGGCCGCCGCCCATCGCTTCGGAGAAGGCGGTCAGCATGCCGGCGTCGCTGGCATAGATCAGGCGGAACACGATCGCGACCACGACCGGCGTGATCACCATCGGGATGATCAGGATCGTCCGCAGGAGTCGGATGCCGTAGAACTCGCGCAGGCAGAACAGCGCCAGCGCCAGGCCGAGCACGGTCTCGATCGCGACCGCGAAGAAGACGAAGCGGACCGTGACCCAGAGCGAATTCAGGAACTGGGCGTCGGTCCAGAGCTGGAGGTAGTTGTCCAGGCCGACGAAGTCGATCGGCTTGCCGTAGCGGTAGAACATCAGGCTGGCGCGCAACCCGTCCCAGAGCGGATAGACCAGGACGGCGAGCACGATCAGCACCGCCGGGGCGAGCAGCAGGTAAGGCAAGGCGAGGTCGAGCCCTGCCCCCTGCAGCCTTTCCCGGCGGCGTATCGTCGTTCCGATCTTGGTCGCGTCGGTCACCCGCTTACTTGTAGTAGCCGGCCTGGGTCAGGTAGTCCTTCACCTGCTCCGCGGCGGTGTTCAAGGCGTCGCCGCCGCCGGAGCCGGCTTGCAGCGCCTTGTTGAGCTGGATGCCGAGAAGTTCCTCGACCTTCGCCCAGTCCGGCGTGCGGGGCCGCGGCAGGCAGCCGGCGTCGAGCTGCTGCAACGCCACTGGAATGAGGCGATTGCCCGGCTTCTCGGCCGCGAAGCCGCTGCGCTTCACCGGGATCGAGCCCGCGGTCGCCAGCGCCTTCTGCGCGTCGGCCGAGGTGTACCACTTCAGGAACTCGATCGCGTTGGCCTTGTTCGGCGCCGACTTCGGCACGCCGGCGATGAAGATGCCCATCTGCGAGATCGCCTTCACCTGCTTCGGCACCACGCCGAAGTCAAGCTTGCCCGGCACCTTGGTCTGCTTCGCGTCGTCGGCTTTGAGCGCATTGCCGGAATACTGGATGATGGCACCGGCATCGCCGCCGAGGATGGCCGCTCCTTCCTGGTCGCTGTCGAACTCGACCACGCCGGGCGCGGTGTTGGCCTTCATCGTCCCGACGAAGAAGTCGGCCGAGGCCCGGCCCGCCTCGGAGTTGAAGGTCGGGTTCCACTTGTCGTCGAAGAACTCGCCGCCGAAGGAGAGGAACACCGGATACCAGGAGGTGACGATCGGGTTGCCGGAGACGCCGCGGAACACCACCGGGAACTTGATCTTGCCGGCGGCCACACCCTCCTTGCCCTTGGCGATCAGCTCGTCCCAGGTCGCCGGGGCCGAGCCGTAGACGTCGTTGCGATAGGTGAGCGTTTGCAGATCGCCGACGAAAGGCACGGTGATCAGCTTCGGCTCGGCACTCTCGAAGCCCTTCACGCGCGGACCCGCGCGCGGCGGCCAGAAGCCCATGTCGATCATCGAGCCGATCCAGTCCTTGTCATTGCCGTCGATGCCGCCGGCACCGAGGTCCTCCAGCACGTCGGCGGCGCCGAATTGCGGCACCCAGGGATCGTCCAGCAAATAGAGGTCATACTGGCCGGCGCTGTTCTGCGCGTCGGCGAACCATTTTTCCAGGGTGACGCCGTATTCGTCTTCCAGGAACTGGATGTCGAAGCCGCCCTGCTCCTTGGCGAGCGGGATGATCTTCTCCTTGAACGGCGTCAGGCCGCCATCGGCGAAGGCGCCGATGATCACCTTGCCGCCGGCGGCGCGCGCGGGCGTCGTACGGACGATCGAGGTGATCAGGCCTGCGCCAACCGCGAGGCTGGCGCCGCTCTGCAGGACCTTGCGGCGCGTGATGCCGCGGTTCTTCTTCATGCCGGTCATTGTTGCCCTCCCTTGTTTCGTGCGCGATGCACCCTTGTTGAACCCGTGGAATCGAAGAAGCTGGCATCCGCGGCGTCGAAAGCGACGCCGAGCGGCGAACCGATCGCGGCGGTGAAGCCCTTGGGCGCGCGCAGGGTCAGGCGCTGGTCGCCGAAGCGGACATCGACCAGGGTCTCGTTGCCCATCGGCTCGACCACATAGACCTCGCCGCGCAGCAAGCTGGCCGCGTCGAGCCGGATGTCTTCCGGGCGGATGCCGATCTCGGTGATGCCGGCGGCCAGGCATTCGCGCTTGCGCGCGGCGTCGATCGGCAGGCAAGCGCCGGCCAGGTGGATGCCCTGCTCGCTCACCTCGGCCTTCAACACGTTCATCGGCGGGTTGCCGACAAAGAGTGCGACGAAGCGGTTGGCGGGGCGCTCGTAGACATCGGTCGGCGGGGCGAGCTGCTGCAATTCGCCCTGGCGCATCACCGCGACCAGGTCGGCCATGGTGAGCGCCTCGGCCTGGTCGTGGGTGACGTAGATCGTGGTGGCACCCAGGCGATGGCAGAGCCGCTTGATCTCGCCGCGCATGGAGAGGCGGAGCCGCGCGTCGAGGTTGGAGAGCGGCTCGTCCATGAGAAACGCGGCGGGGTCGCGCACGATCGCGCGGGCCAGAGCCACGCGCTGGCGCTGGCCGCCGGAGAGCTGGCGCGGATGGCGGTCCAGCAGCGGGTCGATCTCGAGGGCTTGCGCCACTTCGGCGATCTTCCTGGCGCGGGTGCCGGCGTCCACTTTGCGGATCCAGAGCGGGTAGCCGATGTTGTCGGCGATGGTCATATGCGGGTAGAGCGCATAGGACTGGAACACCATGGCGACGTCGCGGTCGCGCGGCTGCAGCCTGGTCACGTCGCGGTCGCCGATCATCACCTTGCCGGCGGTCGGCGTCTCGAGGCCGGCGAGGATGCGCAAGGCCGTGGTCTTGCCGCAGCCGGACGGCCCGAGCAGGGCCAGGAAAGTGCGGTCGGGAATCTCCAGGTTGAGGGCGTGGAGCGCCGTGAAGGCCTCGAAGCGTTTCTCGATGCCTTCGTAGCGCACGCCGCTCATTTGCTTGGCCTCGCGGTGGTCGAGCGGACGACCAGCTGCACGTCGAGGAACTCTCGGTGCGAGACCGGGCGGTTGCCGCGCGCGGCCTGGATCACCAGATCGACCGCGCGGCGGCTCATCTCCACCGCGTCGGAGCGGACCGTGGTGAGCTGGATGCGGCTATGGCCGGCGAGCGGAATGTCGTCGAAGCCGACCACCGAGACGTCGTCCGGCACCTTCAAACCGCGGCGCTCCAGCCGGTCCATGGTGGCGATGGCTTGCAGGTCGTTATGCGCGACCACGGCGGTGGCGCCGTCGTCGATCGCGATCGGCATCAGGCGGCGCTTCTTCAGCGCGGCCTTGAAGCCCAGGAAGCGGCGCTCGCCGGCGTGCTCGCGGAGGTGATCGGACACGAAGGCGAGCCGGCGGTGGCCGAGGTCGTAGAGATGGGCGACGATCGACTCCATGGCCGCGGCGTCGTCATGATCGATGACGCCGAGGCGCGGGTCCTCGAACTCGCCCAAGGAAGCCAGGACCACCGGCACGTCGCGGTCGAGCAGTACTTTCGGCAAGGTCGAGGCCAGCGACATGCCGCCGATGATGACGCCATCGACCCGGCGCTCGATCCAGGCCCGGGCGGCCTGTTCCTCGGTCTCCGGCAGGCATTCGGTGTTGGCGGTCAGCACCGCATAGCCCAGCGCATTGGCCGCGCGCTCCACGCCGACCGCGAGCTGGGCGTAGAAGGGATTGGTGAGGTCGGGGACGACGATGCCGATCGCCGAGCTGGTGCGGGCCTTGAGCGAGCGGGCGATGGCGTTTGGATGATAGCCGGTCTCGGCGATGGCGCGCTCGACCCGGGCCCGCGTCTCCTCAGCCACCATGGCGGTGCCGCGGATGACGTTCGAGACCGTGGATTTCGAGACGCCGGCCTTCTCGGCCACATCCATCAGGGTGGTCATGCCGCTTCGGCCATCTGCGCCAGCGCGCGGGTCAGGCCGGCGGCGGAACGCGAGGTCCCCTCCTCGCCGTCATAGCGCGGGTCCTCGTGCTCGATCGAGATCACGCCGTCATAGCCGGCCTTGCGCAAAGCTTTGAGGAAGCGGACCCAGGTGGCGTCGTCCTGGCCTTCGCCGCAGGAGACGAAATGCCAGGGCGCCTTCAAGGGATCCGGCGGCGCGAAATGCAGCACGCCGTGTTTCCGGATGCGGTCGGGATAGAGCTTGGTGTCCTTGCCATGGGCATGGCCGATGCGGTCGCCCCACTCCTCGACCACGCTGACCGGGTCGATGCCCTGCCACCAGAAATGCGAGGGGTCGAGATTCAAGCCGACATTGCGGTCGACATACTTGGTGAGCTCGCCGAAGCCGGCGGCGTTGAAGATGGTGACGCCGGGATGCATCTCCAGGCAAACCATCACCTTCGGCGCGTTGCGCGCGAGCCAGGTCGAGGTCTGGCGCCACCAGGGACCGACTTCGTTCTCCATCTGCCACTGGAAGATTCGCTCGTCATCGGCCGAGGTCGCCCAGCAGGGGAAGATGCTCAAGGCGCCGCCGCCCTTGCCGGCCGGGCAGCCGCTCATGGTGATGACGCGATCGACCTTGAAATGGACCGCGAGATCGACAGCGGCCTCGAAGCGGGCCTGCGCATCGGCGCGTTTCGCGGCATCGGGATGCAGCAGGTTGCCGGCGGCGTTGATCGCCGAGAAGCGGATGCCGAACTCGCGCATCTCGCCGGCGATGGTGTCGCGCTCCTTCGCGGTGCCGACGGTCTTGATGTCGAGATGCGGGCGCGGCCAGGGACCCCAGGCGCCGACGCCGATCTCGATGTCGTTGAACCCGCGCTCGGCGCACCATTGGAACATCGCGCGGCGATCGAGATGCGGCAGCGAATCCGAATAGACGCCGATTCTCATGATTCAGCCTTTCTGTATGCGGAGATCAGGAACTCGACGTCGCGCCGCGCCTGCTCGAGCGGGGTCTTCACCGGGCCTTCGCCGCAGGCCGCGGCATGGAAGGCGCGCAGCTGCTCGCGGAACGCTTCCTCGTAGGAGACGCGGAACTCGTGGGTCTCGAGCCCCTTGTCGCCGGCGTCCTTGCGCAAGGTGAGCTTGGTCGGGAAATGGCGCAGGTAGGGCGACGGGAACGTGAGCTCGACGATGCGGTCGGTGCAATAGATGGTGATGCGCTCGGTGTAATCCGGCACGCCGGGCAGATTGAGATGGGTCATCGAGATCCGCCCGCCGCCCGGCAGGTCGGCGGCGAGCTGGACGCCGCGGCCGCCGTCGAAGAACACGCCGTGGCTGGCCTGCGGCGGCAGGTCGTGGCCCATATGCAGCAGCATCCCATGCACCACGCCGACGTCATGCACCAGCGACGACAAGAAGCCGCCCGACAGCGCGCGGGCGCCGGCTTCGCTGGGGGTGCGGGTCGCGGATTCCGCGAGCTGCGCGGTGTTGGCGGCCTTGAACTGGTCCTTCAATGCCGCCGGGATGTCGGTCGGCAAGGTCATCGGCAGATGCGCGACGAAGGGGTCCTGGTCGGGGTCGTTGCATTCGACCGAGATCAGCTTCACGTCGTCAATCATCTTCGGCAGCAGGTCGAGCGCCTTCTTATAGGCGGGATCGTGCCGCTTCATATAGGCGACCTGCAGCACCCTCCCCGCCTTGTCGCGTGCAGCCTTGATGCGGTCGCAGCCGCTCAAGGTCAGCGACAGCGGCTTCTCGCAGAGGACATGCAGGCCAGCATCCAGCGCGGTCGCGGCGAGATCGGGGTGGAAGGGATCGGGTGCGGCGATCACCAGGGCGTCGAGCTTGGCGGCCTGGATGAGGCTCGGCAGATCGGCATGCAGATGCTGGATGCCGTAGCGCGCGCCCAGGGCTTCGCGCACCGCGGCGGAGGCATCGGCCAAGCCGACGAAATCGAAACGCGCCCGCTCCTCCCAGAGGTAGAAGGCGTGCTCCGCCTGCCCCACAAGTCCCGCGCCGACCAGCCCCACCCGAAGTCTTTTCATGGTCCCTGCCGCAGGCCGTGCCTCTTGCGGGCGCGGCCGGTTTAGATTTTCCAACACTGCGATCTCTTGATTGGATCGTTCCAATTTTTCGCACTGAAACATTTCAGGTCCGGCCCTGTCAAGCCGAGCGCGCGGAGCGCCACCCGGCCGCTGCCCGGCGGAATTGGCCTTGGGCTGCTGATTCAATGGGGAAAATTGCGGATTTGTGACGTATAGTCCGTAGACGGATTGTCGTCATGGACGCCGAATTCAGCGTGCCAAAGTCACTCGCACCCTTCGGTCGAGCCATTCGCCAGCAGCGGACCCAACTTGGGCTGTCGCAAGAGAAACTTGCCAACCGATGCGGCTTCGATCGGACCTACATAAGCATGCTGGAGCGGGGGAAGCGGAACCCTTCCCTGCTCAATCTCCTGAAGCTGGCGGAGGGCCTCGAGACTTCGGTTTCGCGACTGACCGAGGTCTACGATGACGCTGACGCCGATTGACGAGATCCATGCACTGCAGATCCAGGCCGGCGTGCTCGGCCGGAAATCGGGGCATCAGTTCGAAGATGCGGTCACGGCGGAGATCAGCTCGCGACTCCGCGCGATTTCCCGAACCGTAGCATCGGGCATATCCTCTCCGGCAGCCCGGGCCGGCTGCTCATCGACTACATCGCGCGAAGCCAGAACATCGAACGGCTGCTCTCCGACATCGCCCTTTCCACCGGCGCACTGGCGACTTCCGAGGAAGGCAAGCGATGGCTGTCGGTCAACGGCATGCCGGTCAGCCGCTGCAAGAGCGACATCGTCGTCACCTTGACCACCGGCGACGGCCGGACGATCACGGCGGGGGTTTCGGTCAAGCAATGCAACAACCGGACACCGACCAACGCCCAGCTCTATTTCACGACGGCACGGGGTTTTGCCGCCCTGCTGCAGCAGAACGGCATTCCGGTTTCCGAGCGCGCCGTCGGCGCGCTGCGGCAGTTCTGCGGCGACAGCAGGGCGCCAGGCTGCGCAGCAGGTCGCCGTCGCCATGCGACCGCGGCGGCAGCGAGGGCGAAAAGGCGAGATCGTCCCTGACGGCGATGAACAGCACGCGCTCGCGATGCTGCGGCACCCCGTAATCCTTCGCGTTCACCTCGAAGGACCGGATCCGATAGTCCCGCTGCGCAAACTCCGCGGCGATGTCATCGACGACGCGCTTGCCTTCGGCATTCTTCATCGAGGTCAGCAGGCGCACATTCTCCAGCACCGCGACCACGGGCCGGAACGCGTCGACGAAGCGCAGTAGTGCCGGAACAGCTGATTCCTGGGGTCGTGGATGTCGCGCTTTCCGGACAGGCTGAATCCCTGGCAGGGCGGGCCGCCGATGATCACGTCGATGCCGCCGAGCGTCCACGCCATCGCCTCCAGCGCATCCTGCGCGATGTCGGTGATATCGCCGCCGAGCTCCGTCGAATGGGGGAAATTCAGCCGGTAGATGCTGCGGAGCGCGGCATCGATCTCCACGAAGCCCTTGATGGCGAAACCGGCCGCGGAAAAGCCCAGGCTGAAGCCGCCGGCGCCGGAAAACAGGCTGAGCGCCGAGAGCGGCCGCGGATCGTCGCTCGCATGGCCGGCGGCCAGGTCGTCCAGCAATGCGAGATAGGCGACATTCTCCTCGGTCCGCTGCGCGAGCGCGATCCGCTCCGGCAGCCGGGGCACAGTGGCATATTCATGCGCACGATAGCGCTTCGCCCGTTGCACCACCGCCGCGACTTTTCGATTGTCGGCCAGGACATCGGTCACGCTGTCGAGCGCGGTGGAAGCGAGCTCGATCTTGCCAAGCTCGAAGGCCGACAGGAGGTGTTGTGGAATGCCCGCGATCTCCGCCAGCTTGGCCTGGGAGAGACCCAGTTGCTGCCGGTTCAGACGCAGGCTGCTTCCGGTGATCTTCATGTCACGTATTGTCTATAAGCGAATCATCTTCCTCAAGCTCAGTGGTGACCGAGTCGGGATCGAGGGTCAACCTTCGACCGTGCAACGGAGTCGGGGCGAAACGAAACAGGGCGCCGCTGCTGCGCGCAGCGACGCCCCGCTCCGCCGGGAGGAAAGCCGCTCAGGAATAGCCGCCGGCGGCGACGAGGCGTTCGCCGGTGACCCAGCCCGACCGGTCGGAGGCGAGGAAGACGGCGATCTTGCCGATGTCGTCCGGCTGGCCGATGCGGCCGAGCGGTGTCGCCGCCACCAACTGCTTCTCGACATCGCCGCCGATCATGCCCAGCGCCCGCGAGCCTTCGGTCTCGACGCCGCCCGGCGCGATGGTGTTGACGCGGATCTTGCGGGGCCCGAGCTCAGCCGCGAGCACGCGGGTCACCGCGTCGAGCGCGCCCTTGGTGCCGGAATAGACCGAGGTCAGCGGAAAGGCCTTGGTGCTGACGACCGAGCTCACGTTGATGACGCTGCCGCCCTTGCCGTTGAAATGGGCGACCGCTTCCTTGGTCGCGAGCAAGGGGCCCAGCACGTTGATGTCATACTGGCGGCGATATTCCGCCTCGGTCACGTTCTCGAGCGGCACGAAGGCGTAGACGCCGGCATTGTTGACCAGCACATCCACCGCGCCGAAGGCCTTGCTGGTCTCGGCGAAGAGGCGCTTCACGTCGGCCTCCTTGGAGACGTCGCCCTGCACCGCCACCGCCTTGCCGCCCTTCTGCTTGATCGAAGCGACCACGCGCTCGGCGTCGTCTTGCGCCGAGGCGTAGTTGACGACCACGGAAGCGCCGGCCGCGGCCAATTCCTGCGCGATGCTGGCACCGATACCCTTGGAGGCGCCGGTCACCACCGCCACCTTCCCCGCCAAGTCACTCATGTCGCTCTCCTTGAGGTTGCCGTTGAGTTCGATAGTTAGATAAGTGTCGAAGCGATGGATTCAAGAGGGCCAGATCTTCTTAGGGCGGGCGATCCGATTCTTGTTTGCTTGGATTGGCTTGATGGGCCTCAGGCAGCTGCAAGACCCTCACCCTGTCCCTCTCCCTACGGGCGAGGGGACGCCGTTGCCGGCGCTCGGTGAACCCCTCTCCCGTAGGGAGAGGTTGGGTGAGGGTCTGGAAGCTGCTTGAGGCGGACCAGACTAGATCTTCGCCAGCCGGTCGAGATAGGCCTTCAGCACGTCGCGCTGGAGAATGAGGTTGGCGAACTTGCCTTCGCGGACGATCTCGATCAGGCCGGCGGTTTCCAGTTCCTTCATGTGGTGCGAGAGCGTCGCGGCGCTGATGTCGTGGCATTCGCCGATCGCGCTGCAGGCCAGGCGGCCGTCGGCGTCGCCGATCTGCTTCAGGATCTGGTAGCGGCGGGGCTCGGCGAGGGCACGGGCGATCCGCGAGAATTGCCGGTCGCTCAATTTGGAATCGGACTTGGCCATAAGTGCAATGTAGCGATCGTGCCACAGCACTTAAAGCGGCCGTGGCGGAATATCGTCATTCCAAAGGATTAGAGGTCGTGTGCCGCAAGACCGAGTTAGGGGATACGCCCGGGTCGCCGGGTCGTCCTGAGGTCCTGCCGATGACGTCGCCCGGATCGGCTCCGGGCCGTCATCGGATGCCGGTTACAGCGCGCGCGGCGCTGCCGGAATTGAGTTGCTCTGCAGGAAGCCTTGCCAGCCGCTCTTGCGCTGCGCATAGACCGGCGCGGTCTCGACCGCAACGCCGACCGTGCTCAGCGCCGTGGCGCGGCGCAGATAAAAGCCGACAAGCATCCCCAGAGGCAGTTGGGCGGCCAGCCACAACGTGATCGAAGCCGCCACCCATTCCGTGATTCCAAACGAACCGAACATTGGCACTTCCATCCCAGCGGTCTTTGTTTTCGACCTACTCTTTGTCGCTCAAGTCCCCGCGCTGGACGCCCCTTGACATCGGCCATTGCGGTTTCGTCGACTCGGCGACTTATACTTATTGTCGCCGATCTCACTTAATAAAGCGTTATTTTTCTAAAAGTTTCTCTTTTTCGCACGAACGCCTGTAACGCGCCTGCGAGAGGGCGCGCGCGACACAGTGTGGCCTTTCAGCCTGATGGTTTTTTGGGCAGAAAGCCCGCGAAGGCGCCGGTCCTAGGCCGCCAGCTGGCGGAGCTTCTTCAGCAGGTATTCGAGGTTCTCGGCATCCATGTCCTCATATTGTGTGAGGACCCGCTCGATGACCTTGGAGGCGAAGCGCTCCCGGTCCTTCTCGCCGCCGTCGTATTCCGTCGATCGCACCATGTCGAGTGCAGTGCGAAAAGCCGGATAGAGCGCGGTCGGCAGCTGGGTGCGCGCATAGAGCGACTGCAGGCCGAGCTTGCCTTCGTCGTGGATCAGCGCGCGGGCGTTGACAATCGTGGTGTTGGAAAGCACCGCGAGGCTGGCCTCGAAGAAGCCGAGATCGCCCATGCAGAGCGCGCGCAGGATGAGGCTCGCCGTCAAGCGCTGATGGTCTTTGAGCTGCTTCACCAGGTCGATCACGTCGGCGCCCTTGGAGCCGGGCGGAAGCAAGGCGACGGTGGCGCGCTCTCGCGCCTGCAGCACGAGGTCCGCCGCCTGGTCAGGCGACAATTCGCGCTTGGTGAGCAGGTAGTCGCGCAGCGATTCCGAAACCGCGGCGACCAGGCGCTCGGCGATGGTGACCGGCAGGTCGGGGCGATGGGCGAGGGTATTGCGCACCGTCACGTCGGTGCCGTGCTTCTCGATCGCCTTGTTGATGATGCTTTCGTTGAGCTTGGCGCCCGGATTAGAGACCAGGGCGGCGACCACCTGCGGGGTGCGGCCGTGATCGACCAGGGCCTCGGCGACGGCGGTGGAGACCTGGACGCGCTTGGCGATCGCCACCTGCTTGTCGGCCCCGGACACGCGCACGATCTCGATCAGGTCGGCGTCGCTCAGCACGGTCGAGAATTGCAGCATCGGCAGCGCGACGGATTCCACGTCCTTGGCCAGGCTCAGGGCCACATCCTTGGGCAGGTCGGGATTTTCCTTGAGGTTGCGCGCGAGCGCCTCGCGCACCATCACCTCGACGTCCTTCATCATGACGCGGAAGATCGCCTCGGCGAGCTCGCGCTCCTTGGCGCTGAGCTTGTTCACATCGAAGGCGGCAGCGAGTTTCTGGGCCGTCTCGGCACGCACATCGCTGGATGGGCTCGCCATCAGCCGTTGCACATCAGCTTCCGTCAGCATGCCAGCCATCATCGGCCTCATCGGTGGTTCTCGCCCGTTGCTCCCAGGCGGATGCCTAGGGAAATGTACCCGTTAATGCCCGAGGGGTCGACGTGAAATCGGCCCGCTGTTCCTATTTAACGGACTGGTACTTAAGGAAAAATTGACGAGGGTTCCGTGCCGCGAATGCTGCGAGAATGTGCGGAAAATGCCGGCGTTGGCGGAAGTGGCAGCGGGTGTGCGGCACCCCCTCCCCGGCCCTCTCCCGAAGACGGGGGAGGGAGAAGAGGGCACGGCGCAAAGCCCTCCCCCGGCTTCGGGGGAGGGTTGGGTGGGGGTGCCGCAAGCTCGATCTAGGCGGTGGCCGCAGCCAGGGCGGCGGCCAATTTGTCCACGATTTCGCCGGTTTGGGCCTCGGTCAGGTTGTAGGGCGGGGCCAGGACGATGTGGTCGCCCTGCTTCCCGTCGATGCAGCCGCCGCCGGGGTAGCAGATCAGGCCCCGTTCCATGGCCGCGTCCCGGAGCCGCAGCCAGGTCTTCCGGGCGGGGTCGAAGGGCGCCTTGGTCTCCCGGTCGGCGACCAGTTCCAGCCCCAGGAACAGACCCCGGCCGCGGATGTCGCCGATATGGGGGTGCTGGCCGAAGGCCTCCTCGAGCCGCTCCCGGAGCAGGCCGCCCATCTTGCGGACGTTCCGGAGCAGCCCCTCCTCCGCGATCACGTCCTGGACCGCAAGTGCCGCGGCGCAGGAGAGGGTGTGGCCGGAATAGGTGGTGCCGTGCTTCAGCACGCCGGAACCCGCGGCGATGGCGTCGCGGATCCGGCGGTGCGCCAGCAGGCCGCCGATCGGCGCATAGCCGCCGCCCAGCCCCTTGGCCATGGTGAGGATGTCGGGCGTCGCGCCGTCCTCGGCGCAGGCATACATATGGCCGGTGCGGCCCATGCCGCACATGACCTCGTCGAAGATCAGCAAGACGCCGTGGCGGTCGCAGATCTCGCGCAGGCGCTTCAGGTAGCCCGGCACCGGCGGCGCGCAGCCGAGGCTGGCACCGGTCACCGGCTCGGCGATAAAGGCGGCGACGTTCTCCGGGCCGAGCATCCGGATCGCGACGTCGAGCTCGTCGGCGATGCGAATCCCATATTGCTCGGCGCTCTCGTCGGCGCGGCGGTCGCGGTATTCGTAGCAGTTCGAGATATGCTCGACCTTGGCCAGCAGCGCCTCATAGGGCGCGCGGCGGGTCACGTCCTCGCCGAGCGCCAGCGTCGAGAGCGTGTTGCCGTGATAGCTGCGGCGCCGGGCGATGAACAGCTTGCGCGAAGGCTCGCCGCGCTCGAGATGGTATTGCCGCGCGAGCTTGATCGCGCTCTCCACCGCCTCGGCGCCGCCGGCGACGAAGAAGGCGCTCTCGAGTCCGTCGGGTGCCTGCTCGACCAGCCGGTCGGCGAGTTGCTCCATCGCCGGCGAGGTAAAGAATAGCGTGTAGCCGTAGGCGAGTTCGGAGGCCTGCCTGGCGATCGCCTCGATCACCTTGGGGTGGGAATGGCCGAGACAGGAAACGGCGGGCCCGCCCGAGGCGTCGAGATAGCGCTTGCCGGCGCTGTCGATGATATAGGCGCCCTCGCCTTTCACCGCGACGGGGAGGGTCTTCTTCAGGGCGCGGTGCAATACGTGTGACATGGAAACTCTAAATCCCTGGACTCAACTGGCGGCGAGGATTTCGGTGACGATCTTGCTGAGGGCCTGGCCGAGCGCCGCTTCGAAAGCGACCACGATGGCGGCGAGGTCCTTGCCGCCGGCGGGGACCGTGGTCTCGGCGCTGACGGTGCGGGTGATGCGGCGGTCGGGCATCTCAACCAGCTTGGCGATCAGGCGGACATGCGCAGCGGCGGCGCCGTCGGTGTAGTCGGCCTGGAAGTCGCGGAGGTCGGATTGCAGGATGTAGTCGGCGCGCAGGCCGGCGGCATCGCGGCCGACCGCGACGATCGCGTTGGTGGATTCGAAGGCCTCGATCATCTTGGCCTGCACCATCTTCGGCGCGGTGTCGGACCAGTTGCCGTCGGCGAAATATTCGATGACGTTCGGGGTGCGGGTGAGCGCGATCCTCGTCGTGTCGATGTCGCGCTCGGCGGCGGGCTCGGCCACGACCAGCTGCCAGGCGACCTTGGCCGGTTGCTCGGCCAGGCTGAGCTTCGGCTTCACGGTGTAGAGCGTCAGCGGCTTGTTGACGTCGGGGACGATGCCGCAACCGGCGAGGCCCGCCGCCGACAGGAGGAGAAAGTCGCGGCGCTTCACTGCGGAGTCACTCCCTTGTTGCGGTCGCTGAGGAAGAAGCGCGCCGGATCGCGTTCGATTTCCTCGGAGATGCGGGCCATCGAGCCGGCGAGCTCGCGCAGCTGGGCGATCAGATCGGTCGCCTCGTAAAGCGCGCTGCCGGTGAACTGCTTCAGCGGCCCGCGGTTGTCGGTGATGACGCCGTTCAACTGGTCCGCCGTATCCTTGAAGGCGGCGGACATCTGCTGGAAACTCTGCACCGCCTTGCGCGCGTCGCCGGTCATGGCGCCGGCGCTCTTGTTCAGCTGGTCGGCGAGATTCTTGAGCGAGGCGCCCGCTTCGGAGAAGTTGGCGACCGCGGTGTTGCCGTTGTCGAGCAGGGTGTTGATCTGGTCCTGGTGGCTGTTCAGGTTGACCGAGAGGTCGCGCAGGTTGCCGAGGGTCTGGGTCAGTGCATCGCGATTCTCGTCGCTCAGCATCTTGTTCAGGTTTTCGGCGATGGTGGCCAACTTCGCGATCAGGTTGGGCGCCTGGGACATCACGCGCTCGAGCGGCGAGGCGCCGCCCTTGACCTCCAGGCCGGGCGCCAGCAGGTCGGCGTTGCTGGTGCCGCGGCTGATCTGCAGGCCGACGCCGCCGGCGATCGACTGGATCTCAATCGTGGCCTGGGAGTCGGTGCGGATCGGCGTTTGGTCGCGCACCACGAAATCGACCCGCGCCAGTTCGGAATTCTCCGGGTCGATGCGCACGTCGGTGACGCGGCCGACCGGAATGCCGCCGAACAGCACGGTGGTATCGACCCGCATCTGCGAGACCGAGCCGCTGAACCGCGTGTAATAGGGCACGAAGGTCACCTGGCCGCTGAACTTCGCGACCCAGATCGCGAACAGGCCGCCACAGATGACGAGCACCATGACGAAGGCGCCCACGGCGAGATGTCTGGCTCGGGTCTCCATCGCTCTTTCGCTCAGTTAGCCGGTTGCGGTCGCGGTTGTGGTGCGACGCCGATTGCCCCACCGATTCCGGCGGCGCGGGCCCGCGGTCCGTGGAAATACGACTTGATCCACGGGTGATCGTCCTGCTGCAATTCCGCCAAAGTGCCGACCTTGATCTTCTTGTCCACCAGCACCGCGATACGGTCGCAGATCGCCGCCAAGCTGTCCAGATCGTGGGTGATCATCACCACGGTCAGGCCGAGGCTGCGCTGCAGGCTCTGGATCAGTTCGTCGAACTCGGCGGCGCCGATCGGGTCGAGGCCGGCGGTCGGCTCGTCCAGGAACAGGATCTCGGGGTCGAGCGCCAGCGCCCGCGCCAGGCCCGCCCGCTTCTTCATGCCGCCGGAGAGTTCCGACGGATACTTCGCGCCGGCCTCGGGGGCGAGGCCGACCAGGCGGATCTTCAACTCGGCGATCTCGCGGCGGAGCTCCGGCGGCAGCTGGGTATGCTCTTTCAGCGGCGCCTCGATGTTCTCGGCCACGGTCAGCGAGCTGAACAGCGCGCCGTTCTGGAACAGCACGCCCCAGCGCTCCTCGACCTCGCGCCGCTCGCGCTCGTTCATCCCGAGCATCGACTTGCCGAGCACCTCGATCGAGCCTTCGGCCGGACGGTTCAAGCCGATGATGGTCCGCAGCAGCACCGACTTGCCGCTGCCCGAGCCGCCGACGATGCCGAGCACCTCGCCACGCTTCACGTCGAGGTCGACGCCATTGTGCACCACCTGCTTGCCGAAGCGGTTGACGATGCCGCGCAGGGAGATGACCGGCGGCTGGATGATCGGTTCGTTCCACTCGGCCATGGCGGTCTAGAATCCGATGTAAGAGAAGAGGACGGAGAAGAAGGCGTCGAAGACGATCACCAGGAAGATGCCTTCGACCACCGAGCGCGTGGTCAGGCGGCCGACGCTTTCCGCCGAGCCGGAGACGCGCAGACCCTCGAAGCAGCCGACCAGGGCGATCAGCAGCGCGAAGACCGGCGCCTTCACCAGGCCGACCAGGAAGGTGTTGAGGCTGACCGCGCTGTTCAGGATCCGCCAGTACTGGCCGAAGCTGATGTCGATCAGGGTCACCGCCATGATGCCGCCGCCGAGCAGGCCCATGATATCGGCGAAGAAGGTCAGCAGCGGCAGCGAGATCATCAATGCCAGCACCCGCGGCGCCACCAGGACTTCCATCGGGTCGAGGCCGGTGACGCGCAAGGCATCCACCTCCTCGTTCACCTGCATGGCGCCGATCTCGGCGGTGAAGGCGGAGCCGGAGCGGCCGGCGACCACGATCGCGGTCAGCAGGATGCCCATCTCGCGCAGCACCGAGATGCCGACCATGTTGACGGTGAAGACCTGGGCGCCGAAGCGGCGGAGCTGATCGGCACCCTGGAAGGCCAGCACGACGCCGACCAGGAAGGAGATCATGCCGACGATCGGCAGGGCGTTCAAACCGGTGCGCTCGATATGCGAGACCACCGAGACCCAGCGCAGGCGCCTGGGCCTGGCGATGATGCGGCCGAAGGTCTCGACCAGCGCCCCGAAGAAGGCGATGAGGTCGAGCGAGTCCTTGCCCACGCTTTCCGTGGCGGCGCCAAGATCGGCCAGCCAGTCGAGGAAGAGGACGCGGCGGCTGCGCTGCGCCTCCGGCGCGGCACCGGCTTCGAGCACGCGCTTGAACAGCGGCAGCACCGCCTCCGGCGGCTCGATCCAGTGAACCTTGGCGCCCTCTCCGGCGGCGGCCTCGGCCGTCCGCAAGATCAGCCAGGCCCCGACCGTGTCCATCACTTCGACCGCCGAGAGGTCGAAGGTGACGGCGTCCGGCCGGAGCTTCAGAGCCGAGAGTTCCGCGTTGAGCGCGGTGGCATGGGCTAATGTCCAGCCGCCGCCGAACTGACAGACCTGCCCGTGGTCACCGGACCCCGCTTTCACCCATCCTGGATCGGCCATCTCGCGATCAGACGCTCGGTTCCAGCTTCGGCAGGCAGCGGTGCAGCTCCGCCGTTTCGCCCTGCTTGGGATAGAAGCTCTCTTCCGGATTGTCGCAGGTCTCGGTCGCCGCCTGCATGGCGGTCACGACTAAAGTGCAGCTGACGGTCACCTGCATCGACTCGTAGCGCTGGCTGTAGCTGGCGCTGTCCTGGCCAACGCTGACATCGATCGCGGGCGGCGAGTAGAAACCCCGGCGCGGATGGAAGAAAATGCCGTCGGCGGCGACATTGATCACGTAGTCGTCGACGCCGCACCATTGGCCGATGATCGGGCGCTGCGCCCCGGCTTGCGCGACTTGCGCGTCGAGCGCCGCCGCGAGGCTCAAAGCCGCCAGGATCTGGGAATTTCGGCGCCGCATCGCTATGCCCGTATTGTCTCAACCAGGGGCAAGACTATGGCATGGCAAAGACGGCCGCGACCAGCCCCAGGTCTCAACCTGGAGCCGGCGCGGCCGTTCCGAAAGGCTTAGATGTAAATCGCCCGCAAGGGGTCGAAGCCGTTGAAATTGACCGCGGAATAGGTGGTCGTGTAGGCGCCGGTCGAGTAGAGCCGGAGCCGGTCGCCGCTGGCCAGGTCGGACGGCAGGGTATAGCCGGCCTTGTCGTAGAGGATGTCCGCGGAATCGCAGGTCGGGCCGGCGAGCACGACCGGGGCTTCCGGCGCCTGGCTCTCGGCCACCGGGCGGATGCGGTAGCGGATCGCCTCGCCCTCCACTTCGGCGAGGCCGCCGAAACGGCCCACGTCGAGATAGACCCAGCGGCGGTCGTCCTCATAGGACTTCTGCGAGACCAGAACGACCTCGGTCTCGAGCACACCGGCATCGCCGACCATGTAGCGGCCCGGCTCGATGATGATTTCCGGCAGCTTGGCGCCGAAGCTGGCTTTGAGCGCGCGCTGGATGGCGGCGCCGTAGGCGGCCACGGTCGGGACGCCCGGGCCATAGGTCGCCGGGAAACCGCCGCCGAGATCGATCAGGGTCAAGGTGACGCCCTGCTCGGCCGCGCGGTCGAACACGAACTTCGCGTTGGCGATGGCGGCACCCCACTGCGTCGGGTCGAGCTGCTGCGAGCCGACATGGAAGGAGACGCCGACCGGCTTCAGGCCCTGCGACGCGGCCGCGACCAGCAGGTCGGCGGCCATCGCGGGGGCGCAGCCGAACTTCCTGTTGAGCGGCCAGAGTGCGCCTTCGGCTTCGACCAGGATGCGGCAGAAGACCCGCGCACCCGGCGCGTGCTCGGCGATCTTGGCGAGCTCGGCCGCGGAATCGAAGGCGAACAGATCGACGCCCGCCGAATGCGCGAAGGCGATGTCGGCCGGCTTCTTGATGGTGTTGCCGAAGGAGATCTGGGCTGGCTTGGCACCGGCGGCCAGCACCTGGCGGATCTCGCCGGCCGAGGCGGTGTCGAAGCTGGAGCCGAGCGCAACCAGGCGGCCGAGGATCTCCGGCGCCGGGTTGGCCTTCACCGCATAGAAGATTTCCGCGGCCGGGAGTGCCGCGCGGAGATCGCCGTACTTGCCGGCGACGATCGAGAGATCGACCACCAGGCAGGGCGTCGCGGGCTTATGGGCCTCGAGATAAGAGATGATCCGGGAATGATTCGGCGCCAGGGCGTGGGGCTGGGCAACCAGCTTCACATTCGAATTGGCCACAGCCGTAGTAATGGTGGCGGGGGTATTGGCGGAACGGCTGCGGGCGACCTTGGCGAGGTTGTTCTTCATCTCTCGTTATTTTTCCACTTCGTGCGCTGGAGGTTGGTCGATTTCAGGCTCTAAAGAGAAACGCCGCCCGAGAGCGGCGTTTCCACCGGTCCGAAGCGGCGATCATCATCTGATCTAGGGGTTAAAATAGTGTGGAAAGCCAGGGGCTTGCTGCCGATTTTGCCGCCCCGACCAGGAGATTTACCAAGGTTAAGGGCGAAAATCGGGAGATTCTTCTGCTCGCGTTCTCAGGCGTCCTTCGCCGCCGCCGGCTCGACCAGTTCCTTCACCGGGTAGCCGGCGAACTTCTTGGTCTCGGCCATGATGACGTTGGTGGTGACCGAGGCGATATTCGGCTCCTGCTCGATGAGCTCGTTGTGCAGCGAGACGTAGTCGCCGACGCTCCGGCAAATGAAGTGGACGATGTAGTCGAAATTACCGGAGATCTGGTAGCAGGCGATGGCTTGCGGCGTCTCTTGGATCAGGGTCTCGAAGGCGCCCTGCTGGGCGCGGCCATGCTTGTGCAGGGTGACGAAGCTCAGGATCTCGACATAGTCGGTGAGCCTGGCCATGTCGATGTCGGCGCGGTAACCGCGGATCACCTTCTGCTTCTCGAGATCGCGCTGCCGCGTATGGCAGGGGCTGGCCGAGAGCCCGACCTTGGCGGCGAGCTCGGTGTTGCTCATCCGCCCGTCGGCCTGCAGCACGGACAGGATCTTGAGGTCCATCTTGTCGATCTTCTGGGCCTTCGCCATGCCGTTCCCGTACCCTCCCGCGAGCTTTGACAACACCGACAAATGGCTTATACAGCCTGCGCCCGGCGCATTTCCACCGGGCCTATTCTCCTGACCGGGATTTCGCGATGAAGCCAGAATTCGACCTGAAGGCGCATGTCCGGCACGTCCCGGATTTCCCGAAACCGGGAATCCTGTTCTACGACATCTCGACCCTCTTGCTGAACCCCGAGGCCTGGCGCGAGACCGTCGATCGGCTGAAGACCGCGATCGAACCCCTGAAGCCGCACAAGCTGGTCGGGATCGAGAGCCGCGGCTTCCTGGTCTCCGCCCCCCTCGCCTATCTCTTGGGCATCGGCTTCGTGATGGTGCGGAAGCGCGGCAAGCTGCCGGGCGAGGTCATTCGCCACCACTACGACCTCGAATACGGCCAGGACGTGGTCGAGGTGCAGGCCGACGCGATCGAGCCGGGCGAGCGCGTGGTGGTGCTGGACGACCTGCTGGCGACCGGCGGCACCATGGCGGCGGCGATCCAGCTGCTGCGCCAGGTCGGCGGCGATGTCGTCGGTGCTGCCTCGATCATCGAACTCACCTTCCTCGCCGGGCGCGAACGGCTGAACGTGCCGTTCAGCACGATCCTGTCTTACGACAGCTGAGCCCAGGCCATCTTTAGCAGCGCGATAACTCCAAGCGCTGTAAAGAGAAGGACCGCAAAGACCGCGACCACCAATAATACTCTCAAGAGGCCGGCCTTCTCGCCTTCGGGCCGGGTGAACGGCTGACCTTGCAGCGGGGCCTGCGTGTAGGCCAGAGGCTCGGCGTCCGGCAAGGCGCCGCCCAGGTGGTGGCGGTCGGCAAGCCGCGCGCAGACAAGTCCAAACGCCTCAGCGTTCGGTAGATTCGCCGCTGTGATCGTCAGCTTGCCCTCATGGTGATGGACGCTAAGGAAGTGCTGGTTGCGCACCGACTTGAGTTCCAACCGCGTAATGCTCGAGAGCGGTATGACCGTGTTGGCCGGCGAAAGGAGCCACTTCGGCGCCGAGAGGACCGTCTCGCTGACGCTTAGAACCTGACTGCTGAATAGTCCGAACAAGCTCATCATGAGTGCGGTCGCAGCGACGAGCGCGCAGACTGCGGTGAGGCCCCAGTAGAAGAGCGTCGCACCGTGGGGATCCAGGTGGATGATCCCGTTTAGGACAAGGCCGTTCTTATTGTGATCCGCCGTCCAGGCGAGCAGGATGGAGCCGGCGCCAAAGAAGAAGAAGCCCCTGTACATCAGCTCGGGTTTCGGCTTGTACGGATACTCGATGGTGTCCACGCCAATCCCTTTAGCACGGTACCCGTTTTGAGTGAGCGGTCAAGAAAGCCGCTGCGCCACGTCGGCGGCGAACCGCAGCAGCGCGCGGTCGCTGCCGCGGGCCGAGATGAAGGAGAGCCCGACCGGTGCGCCGTGGACGCGGCCGACCGGAATCTGAATCTGCGGGACGCCGGTCAGGTTGGAGATCGAGGTCAGGCTGAGCGTGCGGTCGCGGAAGCGGAGGGATTCCGCTGACGTCTGGGTCTTCAGCGGCGCGATGTCGGCTGCGGTCGGGATCACCATCACCGCACCGTTGGCCAAGTATTCATCCACCAGCGAACGGATTTCCTCACGCAGCTTCACCTCGCCCTGATCGGGCTTGGCGGCGGTCTCCTTGGCCAGCGCGAAGCGTTCGGCGATCTCCGGGCCGAAGGCGGGTTTGCGGCTTTCGATCCAGGCACCGTGCTGCGCCCAGATCTCGCGCATCTGGATGGCGCGGAAGGTCACGCGCCAGGCGTCGAGCCCGCCGGTCGGCCCGGCCAGGTCGATCTCCTGCCGCGGCGGCAAGACCAGGCGATCGAGCGCAGCCCACAAGACCGCGCGCACTTCCGGATCCGCCAGCGCCCAGGCATCGGTCGGAACCAGGACGCCGGGACCGAGCGGTCCCGGGACGCGATCCTCCGGCAGCAGCACATCGCCGACCTTGGCCAGCAGCGCCGAGTCGCGCGCGAACCAGCCGACCGTGTCGAAGCTCGGCGCCAACGGCATCACCCCGCTGAGATCGGTGGCGCCATGGGTCGGGCGGATGCCGCAGATTCCGTTGAGACAGGCGGGGATGCGCACCGAGCCACCGGTATCCGAGCCCAGCGCAAAATCCGCAGCCCCGTTGGCGACCGCCGAGACCGAACCCGAGGAGGAGCCGCCGGGGATGCGATCGGGCGCACCGCCGTTCCTGGGCGTGCCGTAATGGAAGTTCTGGCCGTTGAGGCTGTAGGCGAGCTCGTCGGTGATGGTCTTGCCGACCATCGTGGCGCCCGCCTCGACCAAACGGCTGATCACCGGCGCGGTGCGGGTCGCCGGCGCATGGCTCGCCAGCCAATCGGGATTGCCGCAGCAGCAGGTATGTCCTGCGACGTCGAAGATGTCCTTGGCCGCGAAGCCAAGCCCGGCGAGCGGCCCGCCGGGCTTGCCCGGGATCCGGATGTCGACATGCTCGCAGAAGGCGTTGAGGGAGTCGCGGTCGGGAATTGACGTCATCTTGTCTTACTTCAATCTCGGCAGATGTTGGAGCATAGCAGGCAACAGCGTTTCCAGTATCGCGCCTCTGCCCTTCTTCGTTTCCGGCGCCTGGCCGAGCTCGCCGCCCAGCGCCAGATGGGCGAAGCCGTGGACGATCGACCAGGTGGCCAGCAGGAAGCCCCGCCCGTCCGCGGCCAGCGCGGCGCCGGGCGCCACGCCGGTGGCGGCGCGCACCGCGTCTTCCAGAACCCGGTAGGCTCGCCGCGCCTCGGCGACGAATTCCGCGCTGTCCTTGTCGTGCTTGTCGTGCCGGAACATCAGCAGGAAGCGCCCCGGGAATTGCAGAGCGAAGGCGACATAGGCGGCACCCTGCTCGCGCAGGCGAAGCAGCGGATCCGCGCCGCCGCGCCGATCCGCTTCCTCCAGCGCATCGGCGAAATCGCGGAAGCCGAGCAGCGCCACCTCGGTCAACAGGCCGCGCATGTCCTTGAAGTGGTGCGCGGGTGCGGCCGGCGAGACCCCGGCGCGGCGCGCCGCCTCGCGCAAGGTGAAGCCATCCACCCCGCGCTCGACCACCAGCGCTTCCGCGGCGGCGACGAGCGCCGCCCGAAGATCGCCGTGGTGATAGCCGCGCCGCGCCGGCCGCTTGCCGCGCGTAATCTTGACAGTGTTCAAATTGATCCCTATCCTGCTTGACAGTGTTCAGATTGTAGCCCGGAGGACGGCCATGGGCCAGCGTGTTTCCCGCATCGGCATGGGCGCGATGCTGCTGCTCGCCAGCGGCGTCGCGCTCTATTCCCTGCGCTTCGCCGCCGCGCCGTTCGGAGCCTGGCCGGGGATCGATGCCGCCATCCGCGGCGTGGTCGAGCAGTTTCCGCTGCGCGCCCTGATCCACATGCTGGTGGCGCCGGTGGCGCTCCTGCTCGGCGTATTCCAGTTCCTGCCGAACCTGCGTGCCCGGCATCCGCGTTTTCATCGCCGGTCGGGCCGGGTCTATGTTGCCGCCTGCGTCATCGCCGGGACGGCCGGGCTGTTCACCGCGTTTCACGCCAGCGGCGGTCCGGTCGCGGGCTTCGGCTTCGGCCTGCTCGCAGTGCTGTGGATCGCCGTCACCCTGGCGGCGTGGCGGGCGGCGGTTCGGCGTCGCTTTGCGCTGCACCGCCTGCTGATGCGGTTCAGCTATGCGATGACTTTCGCCGCGGTGACCCTGCGCCTGCAGATCCCGATCGGGTTTGCGCTCGGCTATGAAAGCTATGCGGCGATGTCGCCTTGGCTCGCCTATACGTCCTGGGTTCCGAACGTGATCGCGGTCGCGATCCACGCCGCGGCGACCCAGCAACGCCGGACGCAGATCGCACCGGCCTGATTTCAGGTGCTGCTGGTGTCGTCGTCGGTCTGCGGCTTTTCCGGCGCCGGTTCCGGCTTCTGGGGAACGCGGCGGATGATGATGTCGCCGTTCGGCAGCACTTCGGGCGCCGAATATTGCGGCACCGACTTCACGAACATCTGCAAAGCCTCGAGCAGCTTGCCGATTCCTTCCACGGCCTGCTTCTGCGCATCCTGCATCGTGGAATCCTGCGCACTTGCGGCTGAGGGGCTACCGGACAGCGCGATGACGGCGGCAATCGCCGCGGCGCGGAGAGAGGAAACCCGGAACATGCGCATCACTCCTGAGGAACGCCGAGATCGCGGCGGAATTGGCCACTATTATGGCGCAAATTTCCGCGATGGGCGGTGACGAAAAGGTGAGTCGGAACGCGCCCGGTTGCCTTAATCCTTAATAGCGGGGCCATGCCGAAGCAAAGCGCCGGATTGCTGCTATACCGCCGGGGCGAGGCGGGGCTCGAGGTCCTGCTGGCCCATCCCGGCGGGCCGCTCTGGGCGAGGAAAGACCTCGGCGCCTGGTCGATCCCGAAGGGCGAGTTCCTGGAAGACGAAGCGCCGCTCGCCGCCGCGCGCCGCGAGTTCGCCGAGGAGATCGGCACGCGCGTGGAGGGTGAGGCGCTGGCCCTCACGCCTCTGAAGCAACCGAGCCGCAAGGTGATCCACGCCTTCGCAGTCGAGCAGAATCTCGACGTCGAGCGGATCACCAGCAACCTGTTCGAAATGGAATGGCCGCCAAAATCGGGCAGGACGCAGGCATTTGCAGAGGTCGATCGGGCCGCCTGGTTTGGCCTCGGCGAGGCGCGGAAGCGCATCCAGCCGGGCCAAGTGCCGATCTTAGACGAACTGGCCCGCCGGCTCGGCGACGCTGTCCGATAACCCTTTGATCCCACATTTCAAGTCCGACCAAAGTCGGCATTGGTTTCAGCGCAGCGCAGCTTTTAGGGCTTGATCCCGGTCATCGGATTCCGGTTAAAATGACAGCGCTTTCAGAGGAGTGCCGGTGCAAGCGGAACAGAAGCCGGTCGAACTGAATTGCTTTGCACGAAGGTCCGTCGAAGAGACCGCCAGCCACGACAACGAATTTCGGGAGGAGCTTCGTCGGCCATCCGCTTGCGCGCGGGAACGCGTGCTCCCTCTCGATCCGTCCCAAGAACAATTCACACGGAGGAAACGTCATGACGAAGTTCAGACTCACGCGGCGGCAGCTGGTGCATGGCACGGCAGGGCTTGCCGCCGGCGCGGTGGGCGCCAGGCTGCTCGGCGGAAACCCGGCTTCGGCGCAGGATATGAAGATCACGCCGGAGGAAGGCGCGACGTTGCGCGTGACCCGCTGGTCGCCCTTCGTCGAGGGCGACGAGAAGGCCTGGCTGGCGAACACCGAGAAATTCACCAAGGAGACCGGCATCCAGGTCCGGATCGACAAGGAGAGCTGGGAGGACATCCGCCCCAAGGCCGCGGTCGCCGCCAATGTCGGCTCCGGCCCGGACATCATGTGGGTCTGGTTCGACGACCCGCACCAGTATCCCGACAAGCTGCTGGACGTGACCGAGCTCGCCGACTATCTCGGCGGCAAGTACGGCGGCTGGTATGACGGGCCTAAGTCTTATGCCACGCGCGACGGCAAGTTCGTCGGCCTGCCGCTCGCGACCATCGGCAACGCGGTGGTCTATCGCAAGAGCCTGATGAAGGCCGCCGGCTTCGACGAGTTTCCGAAGGACACTGCCGGCTTCCTGAAGCTGGTCGAGGGACTGAAGAAGAATGGCCTCGGTGCCGGCTTCACCCACGGCCACGGCGTCGGCGACGGCAACAACTACGCCCATTGGCTGCTCTGGAGCCATGGCGGCAAGATGGTCGACGAGCAGGGTAACGTCACGATCAACAGCCCGGAGACGCTGGAAGCCGTCAAGTATGCGAGCGAGCTCTACAAGAACTTCGTGCCGGGCACGGAAAGCTGGCTCGACGTCAACAACAACCGCGCCTTCCTGGCGAACCAGGTCTCGCTGATCGCCAACGGCGTCTCGGTCTATTATGCGGCGAAGAAGGATCCGGCCCTGGCCGAAATCGCGGCCGACATCGGTTCGACCCCCTTCCCGATCGGCCCGAGCGGCCAGGCCGCCGAGCTCTACCAGGTCACCTCGGCGGTGATCTTCAAGTACACCAAGTACCCGAAGGCGGCGATGCGCTATCTGCAATACATGTTCGAGCAGCCGCAGATGGATCCCTGGATCGAGGCCTCCAGCGCCTATTGCTGCCAGACCCTGAAGGCCTATGCGGCCAACAAGATCTGGACCGCCGATCCGGTCTTTGCGCCCTATGCCAAGGCATCGGAGACGCTGCGCACCAACGGCTATGCCGGTCCGCTCGGGCCAGCCTCGGCCGGCGTGATGGCGGATTACGTGCTGGTCGACATGTTCGCGGAAGCGGTCACCGGCCAGCGTTCGCCGGAAGACGCCATCGCCCGCGCCGAGCAGCGCGCGAAGCGATATTACAAGAGCTGATTGTTCGATGCACGACCAGCGGGCTAGTCTCGCTGGTCGTTTCTTCTCGATCGTCATGGTCGGCGAAGGCCGACCATCCACGAGTTTGCCAGCGACAAAACAACTCGTGGATGGTCCGCCTACGCGGACCATGACGACAAAATTTGAAAGTCAGAAATGACCTCGACGACCATCTCGAACACGCAGAACGAGCGCCGCGGCCTGCACCTCCTGGAGAACCGCAACGTCCTCGGCGCGATCTTCCTGCTGCCGGCGGCGGTCATCCTGCTGCTCTTCCTCACCTATCCGCTGGGGCTCGGCGTCTGGCTGGGCTTCACCGACACCCAGATCGGCCGCGAAGGCGTCTTCGTCGGGCTGGAGAATTACGAGTATCTCTGGTCGGATTCCGTCTTCTGGCTCTCGGTCTTCAACACGGTGCTCTACACCGTGGTGGCCTCGGCTCTCAAATTCGCGCTCGGCCTCTGGCTGGCGCTGATCCTGAACGAGCGGCTGCCGTTCAAGGCCTTCTTCCGCGCGATCGTGCTGCTGCCCTGGGTGGTTCCGACCGTGCTCTCGGCCATCGCCTTCTGGTGGATCTACGACGCGCAGTTCTCGATCCTCTCCTGGTCGCTGATGAAGCTCGGCATCATCGACAGCCCGATCAACTTCCTCGGCGATCCTACGCTTGCTCGGGCTTCGGTGATCGCCGCCAATGTCTGGCGCGGCATCCCCTTTGTGGCGATCACGCTGCTGGCCGGGCTCCAGACCATCCCGCCCTCGCTCTACGAGGCGGCGATGCTGGACGGCGCCAATTCCTGGCAGCGGCTGCGCCATGTCACCCTGCCGATGCTAACCCCGATCATCGCGGTGGTGATGACCTTCTCGGTGTTGTTCACCTTCACCGATTTCCAGCTGATCTACGTGCTGACCCGCGGCGGCCCGGTCAACGCCACGCATCTGATGGCGACGCTTTCCTTCCAGCGGGCGATCCCGGGCGGGCATCTTGGTGAAGGCGCGGCCATTGCCATCGCCATGATCCCCTTCCTGCTCTCGGCCATTCTGTTCAGCTATTTCGGCCTGCAGCGGCGCAAATGGCAGCAGGGAGGGCGCGACTGATGGCCGCGACCGAGACCATGGGCAGGAAGAAGCACGACGAGGGCGGCGCCACCTATCTCGAAAGGACGCCGCGGCGGCTGGTGACGCTCTACCTGCCGCTGGCGGTCTTCATCTTCGTGCTGCTGTTCCCGTTCTACTGGATGACCATCACGGCGGTGAAGCCGAACGAGCAGCTCACCGACTACGAGAATTACAGCCCGTTCTGGGTGGTGAAGCCGACGCTGGAGCATATCCGCTACCTGCTGTTCGAGACCTCCTACCTGCCCTGGCTCTGGAACACGATCATCATCTCGGCGGCAGCGACCTTCCTCTCGATCTTCGCCGCGGTGTTCGGCGCCTATGCGATCGAGCGGCTGCGGTTCAAGGGATCGCGGCAGGTGGGCCTCGGCATCTTCCTCGCCTATCTGGTGCCGCCCTCGATCCTGTTCATCCCGCTCGCGTTCATGGTGTTCAAGCTCGGGCTCTACGACAGCAAATGGGCGCTGATCCTCACCTACCCGACCTTCCTGATCCCGTTCTGCACCTGGCTGCTGATGGGCTATTTCCGCTCGATCCCCTACGAGCTCGAGGAATGCGCGCTGATCGACGGCGCGACCCGGCTGCAGATCCTGTGGAAGATCATCCTGCCGCTCTCGGTGCCGGGCCTGATCTCGGCCGGCATCTTCGCCTTCACCCTCTCCTGGAACGAGTTCATCTACGCCCTCACCTTCATCCAGTCCTCGGAGAACAAGACGGTGCCGGTCGGCGTCCTGACCGAGCTGGTGCGGAGCGATGTCTATGAATGGGGCGCGCTGATGGCGGGCGCGCTGTTCGGGTCGCTGCCGGTGGTGATTCTGTACTCGTTCTTCGTGGACTACTACGTCTCGTCGATGACCGGCGCGGTGAAGGAATAGGTCAGGCGGTCTGCAGCCGGGCGATCCGCTCCGCGGTCGGCGGATGCGAATGCTTGAACGTCGAGTAGATCGGGTCGGTGGTGCTCGGCGCCGCGTTGTCCTTGTGCAGCTTCAGCAAGGCGGAGGCGAGATCGGCGCCGTTGGTCTGGTCGGCGGCATAGGCATCGGCCTCGAACTCATGCACCCGCGAGCGCCAGTTTGAGAAGCCGCTGAGCCAGCCGGTGAAGGCTGGGAGCACAAGGAGCGCGAGGATCAGGCCGCTGAGCGGCATTGCCGATGAGACGCCGAACGCCGCCGTGAACCAGGGCTGCGCGATCAGCCAGCCGATCACCGCGAAGCCGATCAGGCTGGTGACCAGCATCATCAGCATGCGCTTGGCGATATGCTTCAGCTTGAAATGGCCGAGCTCGTGGGCCAGCACCGCTTCGAGCTCTGCGGCCGAGAGGCTGGCGATGATGGTGTCGAAGAGCACGATCCGCTTCGACGGGCCGAAGCCGGTGAAGAAGGCGTTGCCGTGGCCGGAGCGCTTGCTGGCGTCCATCTTGAAGAGGCCCTTGGAGCGGAAGCCGCAGCGGGCGAGCAGGGTCTCGATCTTGCCGCGCAGCGAGGCATCGTCGATCGGCTCCAGCTTGTTGAACAGCGGCATGACGAAGGTCGGGATGATCAGCAGCATGACGAGGTTGAAGCCGATATAGAGGCCCCAGCCCGCCAGCCACCAATAGGCGCCGACATGGCGCAGGATGAAGTCGATCGCCAGGATGAAAGGCGCGCCGAGCACGATGCCGACCGCGGCCCCCTTCGCCATGTCGGCGATGAACAGACCCGGCGTGGTGCGGTTGAAGCCGAATTTCTGCTCTATCTTGAACGTGCGCCAGATCGAGAACGGCAGCTCCACCACCGCATAGGTCAGCAGCAGTACCCCCGCCAGCAGCAGGCCGGCGAGATAGCCGGTACCGGCGAGATCGGTGATCGTGCGCTCGAAGACGGCGAACAACCCGCCGATCAGCAGCAGGGCGGTAAGCGCCGAGCCGGCGACGGAATCGATCCGCGCCAGCTGCAGCTTCTCGATCGAGTAATCGACCGCCTTCTGGTGCTCGTCCAGCGCGATCCTGCCGGCAAAGGCCGCCGGCACGGCGGCGCGATGGCCGCGGATCCAGCGGATCTGCCGGCTGTCCAGCCAAAGGTCGAAGACAAGGGCCGCCAGGATGGCGAGGCCGACGATCAGGATCACGAGAGAAGTCTGCAAATCTGGTCCTCCGCTGCTTCCTCATATTTAAGGCGAAGCAGGACGGAAGTGTAGGGCTACTCGACCTTGATGGTGACGGGGGTGGAGCTCAGGCCCCGATAGGGGATCTTGGCTTCGAAGGTGTGGATTCCGGGCTGGAGCGGCCAGCGGGCGGCCGTCTCCCCTTGCGCCACCAGGAAGGGCTTGCCGTCCACATACCAGACCACCTCGGTGACACCGGTGGGGAAAGTGGCCTTCAGCGGCAGGCTGGCGAGATCGGCCGGCAGTTCCGGGTTGCGGATCACCCGCATGTTGTTGCGCGGGCTGATCACGGTCACCACCTCGGCTGCGTGGTCCGGCGGCGTGAGCTCGGCGAGAGTCTGCGGATCCACCGCGGCAACGGGTTTGGCGGCCGTCTCGGTCCATTCCGGCATTTTCGCGCGATCCAGTCGATAGCCCGGCGGCGCCGGGAAGGCCATGGCCCCGGCATCGGCGACGTCGCCGTGGAGCTTCAGCAGGATGGCGCGCACCACCTCGGCCGCACTCCCCGCCCCGGTCACGTCGCGCATCGGCCCGGCATCGGAGCGCCCGATCCAGACCCCGACCAGGTATTTGCGCGAATAGGCCATGGTCCAGGCATCGCGATAGCCCTGCGAGGTGCCGGTCTTGATCGCGACCGGAAAGGGATACTCGGTCGAGCCCATGCGCGGGAAGCTCGGCAGCCGCGCCGAAGGATCGGCCAGGAACTGCGTCACCAGCCGCGCGGCATCCACCGACATCACCCTCGTGCCGGCTTCGCGCTTCGCGTTGCGCAGCCAAACCAGGTCGCGCATCACGCCATCATCGGCCAGCGCGAGATAGGCGCGGGTCAGCTTGTCGAGCGTCGTCGGCAGCCCGCCGACCGAGAGCGAGAGACCGTAATAGGCGGCCGGCCGCTCCGCCTGGTTGACGCCGAGCAGACGGAGATAGAGGAAGGTCTCGTCGAGGCCGATCGCCTTGGTGAGATTGGCGGCCGGCACGTTGCGCGAATTGGCCAGCGCCCGGCGCGGCGTCATCACGCCGAGAAAGGCGCGGTCGGCATTGGCGATGATGCCGGCGCTGTAGGCGGTGTCCAGCAGCGGGGTCTCGGGGGCGATGGCCCCGCGATCCAGCGCCAGGGCATAGATGAAGGGCTTCAGCGCGCTGCCCGGCGAGCGCTGGGTCTGCACGAAGTCGATGGCACCGGTGCCGGTCTGGAAATAGCCGGTGGAGCCGACCCAGGACAGGACCTCGCCGGTCTCGACATTGACCACCACGGCGGCGATCTGCTCGGCGCCCGACTTCTTCCAGCGGTCGAGATAGAACCGGGTGGTCGTTTCGACGTCGTGCTGGATGTCGCGGGCGATGGTGGTGACGAGGCGCGGGTCGGTCAGCTTCACGTCCGCGGGCGCGATCATGCGCTGCAGGTTCAGGATCGCGTGCAGCGCATTCTCCGGCCGGGTATGGCGGTCGAGCAGCGGCAGGTCGTCGAGCTGCGCCGTGGCCAGCGCATGCTCGGTCTCGGTGATGACGCGGTTCGCGGCGAGCGCGTCGAGAATGCGGTGGCCGCGGGCGATCGCATCGGCGCGGCCGTCGAGCAGCAGCGGGTTCATCCGGCTCGGCGCCTGCGGGATCGCCGCGAGGAAGGCGATCTCGGCCCAGGAGAGATCGGCGACCGGCTTGTCGAAATAGAAGCGCGCGGCATGGGCGATGCCGTGGCTGCCGTTGCCGTAGGGCGCCAGCTTCAGATACTGCCGCAGCACCGCCTCGCGGCCGTAGCGCAGCGTCATGAACAGCGCCGCCGAGGCTTCGCGCGCCTTGTTGAAATAGCTGCGCGCCGCCGGGTCCTGCATGCGCGCGACCTGCATCGCCAGGGTCGAGGCGCCGGAGACGCGGTCGCCGGTGGTGACGTTCTGCCAGGCCGCGCGGGCGACGGCGACCGGATCGACGCCGGGATGCCACCAGAAGCGCCGGTCCTCCAGCGCCACGGTCGCGGCGACGACGCGCGGCGGCAGTTCGGCGATCTCCCAATAGCCGTAGCCGGCGTCGTCCGGCGCGGCGATCTGCGCCATGAAGCCGCCGTTGCGGTCGAGCAGGATCGGCGTCGGCGCCGGTGCAACCAGCAAGGCACTGAACCAGCCCCAGGCGCCAAGCGCCAGGGCGGCCACGCCGCCCGCAGCAACGATGCGCCGTTTATTGCGCATCAGCCGGAACGATCACAATCTTCGCGCCGGCGGAGTTCCCGTTGACGCTGCCGTCATACATCATCTCGGCGGTGGCCGCCGGCTGGATGAAGCTGCCGGGAATGAGCGCCCGGGTGCGGAAGGCGAAGCGATAGGTGCCCTTCGGCAAAGTGTCGTAGAAATAGGCCACGTGGTCGTCCAGGAAGGCGACGTAGGACGGCGCCAAGGTGGTCTCGCCGGTCGGCTTCGCCTCGGGCGGCGCGGTCGCCAGCGCCGGGTTCATCGGCTCCATGCCGGCGGCGAGCGGGATCACGATCGCAACGTGGTTGCGGTCCATCGCATTCACCAGCTCGACCCGGTCCTCGTCGATCTCGCCGACCTTGAAGGTGATGGTCTTGCCGGCGGCGTCCAACGCGGTCTTGTTGGCCGGCGCGTCGCCCGGCTGGATCTGGTGCACTTCGCGGCTGACCACGAAGCCTTCGGCATGGGGCGCTTCCTGGCTGCCGTCGGCCAGCGGCACATACTTCGCCTCGACCATGACGCCGACCGGCTGCGGGCCGGGCGCGGTGAAGCTGAGCTTGGCGACGCCGGTATCCGGCAATCGCCGCATCACCTGGTCGCCGCCGACCTCGACCTTGGCAGCGGCCGCATCGCCGACCGCGACCTCGACCGCCTGGACCGGCGCGCTCGCCGGCTGGTTCTCGATGAATCTCGCCAGCGCGAGCAAAGCCTCGGCATTGGCGTTGGTGGTGCCCCAGCCGTCGCCGCGGCCAAGCGTCACCAGCGCATTCACCAGCAGCTGCTTCTTGGGCTCGTCGCCACCGGTCGCCACCGCCTGCAGGACCTGCGCGACCGTGCGGGTTTCCGAGGGGATGATCAGGCGATCGCCGGCGACGGCGTTGCTCTGCAGCCCGCCATAGATCTCCTTGCCCTGGTAGAGCCGGAGCACGATGCCGGCCCAGGTCTTCGCCGTCAGCTCGGAGAGGGTCTTGGGATCGGTGGAGGACGAACGGCCGAGCGCCTCGGTCACCTGGGCGAGGGCCTCGAGGTTCATCCACTCGGTCTTGCGCGCGAGCTCAGCGGCGTAGGCATCGTCCGCCTTGCCCGCCTGCGCCAGGGCGGTCAGCGCCCAGACCCGCTCGGAGTATTCGAGGCCGGAGATCAGGTTGCCGTTGTCGGAGCGCAGGGATTGCCGCAGCACGGTCAGCTGCTTTTCCAGCAGCGCGTCGTTGATGGCAAAGCCGGCGTCGCGCGCCTCCACCATGAACTGCACCGACCAGGCGGTGAGGAAGACGTAAGGCTTGGAGCCAGGCCAGAACGAGACCATGCCGGACTCGGCGGTGGCCTTCTCGACATAGGCGAGGGTGTCTCTGACGTCCTGGTCGAGGCGGTCGAGCTTGCCGCCCAGCATCAGCGTGTCGCGGAACTTGTGCAAAGCCAGCTCGGCGCGGGCGAGGCTGATCCGCTGCTCGGTGCAGCCATAGGGATAGGCCTGCAGATAGTCGAGGCCGGCGGCCATGCGCAGCAGGCCGGGCTGGCTCGAGAGTAGGACGTCGCGGCTGAGCGTGCCGCTGCGAATCTCCTCCGAAATCGCCGGGACGGTGAAGGGCGTGCCGGCAACGACGTCGGCGAGGACGCGCAGATCGACCGGGCGGCGGTCGGGCCGGATCGGCAGGTCGATCGAGACCGCGTCGCGCGACTGGTCGCTGCTGCGCTCGACGCCCATCGTGACGTTGACCGAAGTCCGCGCGAGCTCACCGTCGCTGGTATAGCCGGGGGTCGGCACGGTGACCGGGAAGTCGAGGTGGACCGGCTTCTCGGTCCAGTCGAAATCACGCTTCGCGTCGCCTTCGATGTCGAGGCCGTCGGCGCGCAGTTCGACCCGGCCGGGACCACCCTCGCCTTCGATCAGGCGGCCGAGCCCCGCCAGGCTGAACTGGTCGCCGGGTCGCACGAAGCGCGGGAAGTTCGGCTGCACCATGACCGGCAGGCGGACGCGGAGGCTGCCGGTCGCGTAGCCGAACCGGCTGGTGCCGTTCACCGCCTTGGCACGCACCTTGAAGATCGAGAGCGAGTCCGCGAGCTTGATCTTCACTTCCGCCTTGCCGTCGGAGCGGACCATGATCGACGGATTGAAATAGGGCACCGGGGTGAAGTTCTTGCGCACCGTCACGTTGTCGAACAGCGACTTCCGCTCGGCCAGGGCTTCGTCGCCGCCGGGCTCCTCTTCCAGCGGCAGCGCGCCGATGATGAGATTGCGGGTGTCGCGCAGCTTCATGTAGCTGCCGCGATCGACGATGAATTCCGGCAGCGGGTCGAGCCGCTGCTCTTCCGCCAGCGCCAGGATCGCCTGGTCCACCAGCCAGAGCGTGACCTCGCCCGCCAGCGGCGCACCGGTGTCGTCGGAGAGGGAGATCTTCATGGTGATCTCCTGGCCGGGCAGCGCCTTTTCCGGGAAGTCTAGCTTCACGTTGACAATGTTCTTGACCGGCTTCACCACCACCCAGTTGGTGGCCGCGAGGGTTTGCGGCCGGCCGAGATCGAGCTCGTCCGGCTTCGGCAGCTCGCCCGGCAGGCGGCCGCGCATCAGCAGGAAGTGAACGGGCAGCCGCGGCATGTCGGTGGCGTCGATCTTGTATTCGTAGCGGCCGACGCCGTTCCGGACATGGACCCACTCGTAGCGCATGCGGGCATCGGGCTGCTCGACGATCGCCAAGGCCTCGGCATTCTGGAATGGGCTCTCCAGGATGAAGACTGCGGTGTCGCCGCCCTTGTATTCCGACTTCTCGGTAGTGACCTTGAAGACCTGGGCCGGCGGGCGGGACCAGGTCACCGGCTCGCCGCCGTCGGCGAAGAAGTCAACCGCGACATGCTGGACGCGGCCGAGCGCATCGCGGCCTTCGACCTTCAGGATATAGACTCCGGCACCGTTGAGCTTGAGGTCGAGCCGGCTGGGCTCGAAGCCGCTGACCAGCGGCTGTTCCGAGACCAACTCGTCCACGGTCTCGGTCACGTATTTCGCCGCACCCTCGGAGAAGTCGCCGGCCTGGAGCTGGGAGATCCAGCGCCGCTTCATCAGCTTCACGTTGACGGTCTTGCCGGAGACCAGGCGATCATCCAGGCCCTGCAGCAGCACCTCGACCGGCACCGTGCCGGCCACCTTCAGGTAGCGCGGCACCTTCACGCCGATCGCAAACGGCGGCAGGGCGGCGATCTCCTGGGTGCTGGTGACGGTCTGGTCGTCGTCGCCGGTCACCGTCGCCTCGACCACATAGCTGCGCGGCTGCGCGGTCGGCTCCAGCGCCGGGTTGAGCTCGAGGCTCGCGGCGCCCTCGCCGTCGGTGGTGCCGTCGCGCTCCAGCACCGGGGTGGAGGCGAACTCGCCGATGCCGGAGAAGCGGGAGTCGGTCGAATAGTAGAAGCCTTCGCGCTTGGCGACGGTCCAGTCATAGGGGAACTGGGTGACGCGCCAATGCACCGGCCGGTCCGCAACCACGCCGCCGGAATAATAGGTCGCGGCGAGCTTGACGGTGAAAGGCGCGTCCGACGGCGTCTTGGTCGCGCCGTTCAAGTGCACCTCGAAGGTCGGCAGGCGATAGGCTTCCTTCTTGAAGCCGACCATGCCGAGCTGCTTCGGGCCGTCCCTGGTGTCGATCTCGAGCCGCACGGTGTAGATGCCGGTCGCGACTGTCTTCTCCTGGAAGAAATCGTAGAAGCTGCCGGTATCGTTGATGGTGACCGGGCGACGCCATTCGGCGTTGTCCGGCGATGTGATGACCAAGGTCGCCTTGGGCTTCTCGAAGGTGAGTGCGCCGTCGGCATAGCGGCGGAGGTAGCCCTTGATATGGACCGGCTCTTCAGGCCGGTAGATCGGCCGTTCGGTGAAGATATGGACCAGGTCGGCATCGGGCGTGGAGCGGCCGTCCTGCAGCTGCTGCGTCCATTCGAGCCAGGTGTCGTTGGCGGCCAACCAATTTTGGTCGGCGTAGATATCAGGCCCCCGGGTCGGATCCAGAACCAGCGTGTCGCCATCCTTGGTGACGACAATCCGACGGATGTTGACCAAGTCCGCTTCGGATTTCTTTGCGATCCATTGGAGCTGACCGTTTGCGTCGGTCGAACCTTTGAATGCTTCGACCCAGCGGCCGCTGTCCTCGCCTTCGATCTTCACCTCGGCGCCCTGCACCGGCTTGCCGGTCGCGAGCGAGGTGACGACAAAGCGCACGCGGTCGCGCTCGTCGACCGCGGAGAGGCCGAGGTCGGTCAGCTGCACCCGGACCCAGGCGCGCTCGGTCGATTTGTCGATGCGCCGGATGCCGACCAGATAGCTGCCGGGCTGGTCGGCGCCGCCGATCCGCGCGAAATAGGGCTTCAAGTCGATGCCGAACTTCGCCGCGGCGCCGCCCTTTCGGAGCGGCAGATCGATCAGATCGGAGATGCTCGGCGAGCCCAGCGCCTTGATCTGCGCCGAGAGCTCGCTGGCGGAAATATAAGTTGCCGCTTGCGTATAGGGCTGCGGCTCCTCGCCCGGGGCCGGCGGGATCGCGGATTCATCCACCGTCACCGGCTCGTTCGGGAAAGGCCAGAAGGTGCGGTTCAGGGGATCGATCTTGTGGATGCGGATGTCGACCTGCTCGAAGCCGCGGCCTTTGAGCGGCAGCATCTGCGGGCCGTAGCGCTCGACGATGCCGTTGCTGCTCAGCCAGTCGAGGAAGCTCTTGCGCTCGGCGAAGGAGAGGAAGACTTCGCTCGCCGCCGGCATCTGCAGCGGCCGGCCCTGCTTGTCGCTGAGCGCCGCCGGCTCGAGGCGGAGCTGATAGAGCGTGCCGGCGGTGAACTTGCCGGAGACCGAGAGCAGGTTGTTGACGACCGCGTAGGAGACGCCCTCGACCTGCGGCGAGATGCGAATGAGGTTGCGCGCGTCGATCGGGCCGACGGCGGCGAGGTCGGCGGAGAAGGTGACGGTGATGCTGCGGTCGCCGGCCGGGCATTTGATCGCGTCTTCGCGGTTGTAGCGGGCGCCCGACGGCGGGATCGGGAAGCTCTGCTTCGGGCAGCCGAGCTGGGTCACCCGGAACGGCTCCGCGGTCGAGAAGGCGATGTCCTGGAAGCCGCCGTCGAGGCCGCTCTCCAGGGAGAGTTTCAGATGCACCAGCGCGCGGGTGCCGCCCGGGATCGGGTCATGCAGGTTGACGATGTATTGTGCCGCCGCGTTGCGGTCGGCGCGTTCGACGGTCTTCACCTCGAAATCGGCGTTGGTGAGGGTGCGCGATGCCTCGGCATCGACGCCGGGCAGCGGCCTGAGCTCGATGGTGATGAGACGGGACAAAGCCTCGACATCGAGCGGCTCGGGCAGAGTCAGCGCGATCGACTTCACCGGCTCGAGGCCGGTGGCGCCGTCGGAGGGCGTGCTCGCGGTCGGCGCCGACATCAGGGTCGCGAGATCGACGCTGCGCGCGCCGATCTTCAGCGTGAATCGGGTGAGCGGCGGCCAGGGCTCGGCCGGCTTGAACTGCAAGGTGCGCGCGTTGATCCAGGTCGCCGCACCCGGCTGCAGCGGCGACAGCGAGAAGAATTTCTCCGGATGATCCTCGGGCCCGCCGGCGGCCGGCCCGGTGTCTGCGTCGAAGAACACGGTGACGGGATCCCAGCGCCGCAGGAACTTCTCCGGCACCACGATGGCACCCTCGGGACGCACGACGTCCTGCGGGCCGGCCGGGATCTTGTCGTCGGCTTGCGCGATCGGGGAAAGGACTGCCGGCAGGGCGGCGAGCAGAACGGCCAGGACCATCCCTCGCACGGGGTTCAACCACGCACGCGCCACGACGACTACTCCTGTTCCTTGGGTTTGAGACCGGCGAGTTCGAGATAGACGCGCTTCACTTCATCGGGCGGGCTGCCGTCGCGTCCATCGACGCCGACCAAAGCCGGCTGCACCTCAATCGCATTGCCTTCGGCCGGGACATCGACCGCCAGCAGATAGGTGCCGGGCTTCAAGCGCAGCATCTGCACAACGCCATTGCCGATGACCTTGCCTTCGGCATCGAGCACGCGGCAATGCGCGGCATCGACCGCGCCGCGCACGCCGACGCCGATATCGCGCTCGTCCTTGACCGTGAAGGAATAGAGCCGGGATTCGCCCGGCGCCAGCCGCACCTTCGCCCCCAGCCCCTCGCCGATCGGCGCGATGTCGAGCAGCGAGGCCTCGGCCAGGCCGGAAAGCGGCCCGTCGCTCACCGAACGCAGCACCACCGGCGTGGTGCCCTGCGGCAGCAGTAAGTTGAGATCGGCGCCATTGGCGAAAACCCGCAGGCGTTGTGCCGGCTCGAGCTCGGTGATCACCGGCGTGGTGGTCTTCAAGCGCAGGAACTTCGGCTCGGCCACTTCGAAGACGATCTGCTGCGCGGCGCCGGCCAGCTGCACCGTGGAGGTGCTCTTCACCTGGATCCCTTGCGCAGCGACGCCGAGCGAAGTGAGCGGGTCACCGCCTTCGATCCAGGCGACCACCAGGCCCGGACCATGGGCGATATCCAGCTCGAACGGCCCATCCGCGTAGCTCACCGTATTGTCGTCGCCGCGGCGCATGCCTTCTTTGACGGCCCCGGCAACCATGATGCGCATGGTCGCATCGGACTTCTTTTCGGCCTCCGAGAGCGAGATATCGAGCCGGACAACGCCATCCGCCGCGAAATACTGTTTGAAGATCCGGCCGCCGCCGAGCGCCGTCATCGCGTCGGCGCTGGTGATCGGCGTCAGCGAGAGCCCCAGCTGCGCATCGGCGTCTGCCGTGGAAATGACCGTGATACGGTCGGCCTGGGTATCTCGGGTGAGCGAGAGCGGGGCGTCCCCGGACCAGACCGCCTCGCGCATCCGCCCGGTATGCAGGACGACGGCGGTCTGCGGCGGTAGTGCGAAGACCATGCGCTTCATCCCAGCCGGCAGCGCAAACCCGAGCGCCGAGCGCCGCTTCAGGCTGCGATCGGCCACACCCCAGCCGAGCGTTTCCGCACCAGGCTCCGCGAAGTCGAAGCGGCGCAGGCTGACGGGCAACGGCGGCGCTCGATCGTCAGCGCTCGAAACAAAGAAGATCGCATCGCGCTCATATCCAGGCAATGCAACGGTGATCGCCGAGTTCAGAGCCTTGGCGCTGGTGAATCCCAACCCGCCGATGTCAGGCTGGCCCAGCCGCGATTCCGCGACCCAGAGATACACCTTGCGCTCTGCTTCGCTCGGCGCCGCGATCGCGTTCAATTCGTGGCTATTCCCCGGCACCGTGATCGTCTCGGCCGTCTCACTCAATCGCAGGGGCCGGGCGATGATGGCGTTCGCCTCATCCATGGGCGCCACGAGCCATAGATCCCAGCTGCCGAAGATGATGCCGTTGGCGTCGCTCCTGACCGCGCCGCCGAGATCACCCGACCAGGCGAGACCGGTGACGGCACGCGTGAGGCGATAGGTATCGGGCTTAAGGTCCTTGATGCGAACGCTGCCGAGGGCCGGTTGGATTCCATCGATCCCCTGCAACGCGACACCCTTGCCGGTCAGGTGTTCGGCGGTCTCCAGAGGGGGCGTCGCAACGCGCGCCTGCAGGCGGATCGGATCGGTGCTGCGATCGGCCGACCAGACGCGCAAACGATAGCCACCTTTCGGTGATCCCAGCGGCAGCGCGGTCCAAGGCGAACGCGCGACGCTTTCCGAGAGCGTATGCCAGACGCCGTCTTCCTGCTGTTCGAGCGCCAGGCCCACCGCCGGGCCGCCGCCATCGGCGGCCGCGACCAGCATGTCGTAGGGCGCGATCTTGACGGAGGCATCGCTGGTCAACGGAACGATATGCACCTGCGGCCCGGAGAACTCCATGTCCTGGCCGAAGACCAGCGCCGGTTCGACCTGCTCGTCCGGCTGATAGATCGAGATGGTGGTCTGGCCCGGCCCGGCTTCGGTTTCGGCCGCGGCGGCCTCACCTTCACCCTCCTCCGCGTATTCACCTTCCTCCGAGGACGCGCCGTCTTCCGAATATTCGGCATCGCCCGAGGTCATCTGGTCGTTCTCGCCGTCCTCGATGGTGTCGGTGATGGAGGGCTGTGATCCTTCCGGGATGATATCGACGCGGTCGGCCAGAGCGCCTTCGGCCTCGCTTCTGCGGGCTATGACGTCGATCCAGCCCGAAGGGACGCCGGCCCCCATCAGGTAGCTGCGAATCGCCAAGCCGCGGGCGAGTGCCTTGCGCCGCGCCAGGCTCTCGTCCCCCTCGCTGCTGGCGGCGTACGACTGAATCTGGATGCGGCCGGACTGATCGGACAGCATGTCCTTCGCGAGCGCGTCGAGTTGGGCCGTGTTCTCCGGCGCGACGTCGTCGGACTCGCCGTAGTAGTAGAAACGAATTGCGTCGTCCGGCAGCGCTCCGCTGGTTTCGGCGCTCTCGACCGCGGCAGGCTCAGCGACCGGCGGCGGCGACGCCCCTACCGCTTCCAGATGCAGGCGGTAATAGCCGGGCTGCAGCCGGCCGGCGATGCCGAAGTTCCAGTCGTTCGGGCGGTCGTCGTTGGTGGCGACCAGCTTGTTGTCGGCATCGTAGAGCCAGGCGCGCACGTCCACGGTGCCGAAGGAGCCGATCTCCACCACCGAATCGCCGCCGAGCGAGATCGGATAATCCGCCGGCAGATTGGTGATCCGGTCCTGGCCGGCGACCAGTTCGGTTACATGCACCTCGACCCGGTAGTCGAAGCGGTTGTTCGGTTCGTAGGAAGTCGTGCGCAAGGTGTAGGTATCGGCCGGCAGCTCGCCCTTCCAGTTGTCGCCGCCGATCACCTCGTTGTGGATCTTGCCGTCGGCGCCGACTACATCGGCCCGCATGCCTTGATTGAGCGTGATCTCGACATGCGCGGCCGCCGGCAGCTTGAAGCGCCACTGGTCGGGCACGCGCTCGGCGCCCTCCTCTTCCGGCTCGCGCCATTGGAAGTCCTGCGGCTGGTTCAAGACCAGATCGTGCGGCCCATGGCCTTCGATCGTTTGCGGCTCTTCGATCCGCTGCAGCAAGGTCACGATCTTGGCTTCGACCGGCTGCGGCAGGATCGCCAGCCGGTATGCGCCGGGCTTGAAATCCATGGTGAGGTCGGCCGGTTCGTTGGGCGTGATGATCGGCCAGCCGTCCTGGTCCTCGAGCCGCATGGTGAAGGTGCGCCCGAGGCCCAGCGACCGCAGCTTGTATTGTCCCGCTTGCTCGATCTGGAAGGTGTAGACCAGGCCGTCGCCGGCCAGGATCGTGTCGCGCGCCGGGACATCGAGCGAAAGCGCGCCGCCGTCCTTCATCAAGGTGGGGGCCGTGGTGACGCCCATGCGGCCATGGGTTTCGCCTTGCGCCGACACCGAGACCTGGTAGCTGCCCTGGCCGAGATATTGCTGCAGCAGGAAGTTGCGTCCGGTGCCGTTGCTCGCCTGCTGGTCCAGTGAGAGCACCGTGCGAGTCCGCATGTTGCCCCAGGTCTGCAGCAGCCCGCTCGATTCCACGCGGTACAGGCCCGCTTCGGCGATATCGAGCGCGAAGGTGCGCTGCTCGCCCTTGGCGATGTCGAAATAGGCCGTCTTCTGCGGCTCCAGCAGCGGGAATTTCGGCACCGCCGCGAGGATCTCCGGGGCGAGCTTCGGCAGCGGGGTTTCCGGCGCGAGGGAATCCGGGGTGAACTGCAATGCCGCCATCATCGCCTTGTCGGTCGGGTTCTCGATGGTCAAGTCATGCCTGGCGCCGTCGCCGCGCCATTCCGTGACCTCGTCGTCGCCATCGATGCTGAACTTGAGTGCCTTCGCGTCTTCCGCGACCGCGCGCAGCACGCCGCCGGACGGCACCGTCACCGGAATCTCAATCTCCTCCCCGGCTTTCAAGGTCAGCGGCAGACCTTGGGCGAGATCGATCGGCAGCTTGCGCAGCACCACGCCGGTCTGAACGCCGGCCTGGTTGTTGAGGTAAAGCGAGTAGTCGGTGCCGCTCTCCAGCCGCTGCTTCGGGAACAACGCGGCGGTCTCCCGCGGGTGCTTGCCGCCGCTGCCGGCGACGCCCTGCGCGGAGATGCGCAGCTCAGCGATGCCCTTGGCATCGGTCTTCGGATTGCCGACCAGCACATAGTAGCCGCGATCGAGCTTCCAGGGCGTGCCGGCCGGCTGGAATTCCGGGGTCTTGTAGTCCTCGGGCAGCTGCCGGACCATCGGCTCGAAGCGGTATTCGCCCTTCGCGGCGCCGCTTTCGGTGACGATGTAGGTTTCCGGGCTGGTCACCTGCACATAGAGCGTGAACGGCTCGATGAAATTGAAGCGGCCCAGGTTGAAGGGTTGGAGCCGGTTCAGCTTCGGCACGTTGTCGGCGATGATCCGCTCCGGCAGATCCGATTTGGTGCGCGTGAGCAGCGCCGTCGCGTCGATACTGTCCTCGCCGTAGCCGGAATGCAGCGTGGCGATCCAGTAGTCGCCGTCGCCGTTGAAGTAGTAGCGGTCGACGGCCTTGAACTGCTGCAGCACATAAGGCTTGCCGGCCTCGCGCCGGATCGTCACCAGCTTGTAGCCGCTGTCCCGGCTGGAGGAGCCGGTCTCGGCGGTCGGCGGCACGCTCTTCTTGGTGATGCTGACGCCTGCGCCCGCGCTGAAGGGCTGCTCTTCCGAATAGTCGTCGACCGAGAGCGTCGCGTCTTCCGCCTCCGGCAGCTCGATGCGGAAATAGCTGGCGCCGGCCGGCACCAGATAGCGGTCGATGCCGAACGGGCTGGCGGTGAAGGCCTGCCGCCCCGCCTCGTCCAGGGTCGGGATCCCCATGCGCAGATGCAGCGGATGCGCCGGCGAAGTCTTGGCCCAGGGCAGCTCCGGCCCGCCATAGGCGGAGAGCAGATAGAGGCCGGGCTCCAGGGTGGTCACGATGCGGCGGACGGCGAGCGGCTTGCCCGGCTCGGGCTCGATCCGGTCTTCGCTCGGGCTGGCATCGACCAGCCAGTTGCCGTCGCGCCAGAGCCGCATCTCGGTGAGGCTGCGCCCGGCCGCCTCGATCGCGACGGTGCGGCGGGTCTTGATCTCCAGCCAATAGGAGCGCTGCTCGAAATCGCCGAGCTCGGTATCGATCCGCTTCACCTCCGGCAGACGCGGCAGATCCGCACCGTTGAGCTCGGCATAAGGATGGACGGTGAGGGCCGCCTCGCCGGAGCCCTGCTCGCTGGCCTGGAGCAGGATCTTGTAGAGGCCGCGGTCGAGGAAGGCGTCGATCCGTCCGTCGCTGTCGCCGGCGACACCCTGGACCTCGCCCGGCCCGGCCTTGCGATCGACCAGCTGCAGCGCGACGCCCTGGGCGCTCTTCACCGTGATCGAATAGCGGCCGAATTGCGCGACGGACAGGATCGACTGCTGCTCGCCGGTCGCCGGCAGGATCTTGCGGTCCAGGCCCAGCTGCGTCGGCAGCGCGTCGGTGACCGGAACCACGGTCGGGTTGGCCGCGTCTTCCAGCTTCGCCAGGGCCGACGCGCGCTCCTTATATTGGCCGATCAGGCAGGCCGCCGCCTTGTCGGCATCCGCCGGCGGTGTCTTGCCGGTCGCCGGAATGTTGCAGGCCGCGAGGCGCGCCTTCAGCCATTGCCGCTGACCGGCCAGCAGGTCGGCTTTCGCCTTGTCGTCGAGCCCGTCCTGCAGGCGACGATAAAAGTCCGCGAGACCGGCATCGGCCTCGGCGAGTTCATCATTGCCGCATATCAGGATTTCAACCGGCGCCGCCGCGGCGGTGCAATCGAAACTCGGCGCGGCGGCCAGAGCCGGTCCGCGCCATGGCATCGCCAGCGCAACGAGCGCTGCCAACGCACAAACCCCACCCCGCCACGCCATTTGAGCTGACGCCTTCCCGCGCTCGGACGGTCCCACGCGAACCGGCCGAAATGATCGTTTACACGCTAAAGGTGTCAGAATCATGGCGCATCGGCAAGCATGCCAAAGTCGCAAAACCTGCGTGTCGCCGGCTTGGTCGCTCGGGACCTGCGCGCGGTTCAAAGGGCAATGCGCGGTTGCTGGTCGCCGGTCCTCGACCTCTGCTAAAAAGGCGGCTGGGGGATGGTGACGTGCTCATAGAAACGAAGCTGCGCCCGCCGGTCCTGCGTACCGGCCTGGTCGATCGGGAACGCCTGTTGAAGGCGCTCGACGGCGCGCTCTCGACCCGGCTGCTGGTCGTCTCCGCGCCGGCCGGCTTCGGCAAGAGCACGGTGCTCGGCCAGTGGCTCGGCACCCTGCGCGAGCGCGGCACGCCGTTCGGCTGGCTGGCGCTCGACCAGGGCGACGACGAGACCGGCCGCTTCCTCACCTATCTGGTGGCGGCCCTGCGCCGGGCCGATCCGGATCTCGCGCGCGGCGTGCCGGCCTTGCTGGAATCCAGCCCGATCCTGCCGGTCGATTCCGTGCTGACCACCATCGTGAACGATCTCTCGCCGCGCACCCAGCCGCTGTTCCTGATCCTGGACGACTGCCATTTCCTGACCGCGCCGGAGATCGGCCGTTTTCTGGAATCACTGCTGGCCTATGCGCCGGCCTGCCTGCATCTGGTGGTGGCGACGCGCGGGCCGGTGCCGTTCCAGCTCGCAAACATCCGGGTCAAGGGCCAGCTGATCAAGCTCGACGACACCCATCTGCGCTTCTCGCTGGAGGAGACCGAAAGCTTCCTCAACCAGACCCAGGTCCTCGACCTGCCGATGGCGGATATCGTCACCCTGCAGCATCGCACCGAAGGCTGGGCGGCGGGGCTGCAGCTGGCCTCGCTGTCGCTGGAGCAGCGGCAGGAGCGCGCCGAGTTCATCCGGCATTTCTCCGGCAGCCACCGCGACGTGGCCGAGTTCCTGGCCCATGACGTGCTGGCGCGGCAGTCGCCGGCAATGCTGGACTTCCTGCTCGAGACCTCGATCTTGACCCGCGTCTCGGCGCCGCTGGCCGATGCCGTGCTCGAGCGCGGCGATGGCGCCGCGATGCTGCATGCGATCGAGGCGGCAAACCTGTTCCTGATCCCGCTCGACCGCGAGCGGACCTGGTTCCGCTACCACCATCTCTTCGCCGAGTTCCTGCAATCGATGCTGCGCCAGCGCACGCCGCAACGCCTGACGGAGCTGCATCGCCGTGCGGCGGCCTGGCTCTCGGAGCAGGGCCAGACCTCGGAGGCGGTGACGCATGCGCTCGCGGCCGGCGACGCGGATCGCGCGGCGGCCTTGGTCGAAGACTGTGCCATGCCGCTGATCATGCAGAGCCATCTCACCCTGGTGCGGCAATGGCTGAACCTGCTGCCGGCGGACCTTATCGCGCGCCGGCCGAAGCTGCAGTTGGCCCAGGTCTGGATCCAGTTCCACATGAGCCGGCCGCAGGAAGGTGCGCGCACGCTGAAAGCCGCGAAACAGTCGATCGCCGCGCTCGCGGCTGCCGGCAGCATCAGCGCCAAGGAGCGCGATGCGCTGAGGGCAGAGCTCTGCACGCTGACCGTCGGCGTGATCAGTGCCGCCGATCGCTCGCGTACGGCGGCGCGACTGGCCGGGAGTTGGATCAAGACGCTGCCGGAGGACAAGCCCTTCTTCAAGGGCACGCTCAGCAACATCCATGCCTTCTGCTGCTATTCCCTGGGCGACATGGAGGGGGCGCGCGCCGCCAGCACCAAGGCCCGCGACGCCCATGCCCAGGCGCAGTCGGTGTTCGGCCTGGTCTATTGCGATCTCATCTTCGGCCTGATCGAGAAATCGACCGGCGAGCTGGGCGCCGCGCATCGGCATTTCGAGCATGCGGTGACCTTGGCGCGGGAATCGCTCGGCCCCGGCTCCTATGCCGAGGCGATGGTGGCGATCTTCCAGGTCGAGCTGCTCTATGAATGGAACGAGCTCGCCGCAGCCGAACGGCTGCTGCACACCCACCGCCAGATCATCGAGGAATGCGGGCTGGTGGTGCATGAGATGGCCTGCAAGCTGCACATCGCGCGCCTCGCCGCCGCGCGCGGCCGGCATGACGAGGCGATCGCCGTTCTGGAACGCGCCGAGCGCCAGGGCCTAGAGAAACGCTATCAGCGCCTCACCGCCAGCGCGCTCAACGACCGGGTGCGGCTGCTGCTGGCGCGCGGCGATGCCCGCTCGGCGCGCTGGGCCTTGCGGGCCCGCGGCATCGGCGAGGAGGTTGAGATCGGCAACATCGCCGCCGAGCTGGAAGCGATCGCTCTCGCCCGTGTGCTGATCGCCGAGGAACGGCCCGATGCCGCCCTGCGCCTGCTCGATCGGGTCGCCGAGCGGGTGCGCCGCGACGGCCGCACGCGCCGCCTCGCCCAGGTGCGCGCGCTCTCGGCGATCGCGGCGTTCCGCGCCGGCGACGCCTTGTCGGCGCTGGCGGCCGCCGTCGATACCGTGTCGCTGGCGGCGCCGCAGAATGCAATCCGCGGGCTGATCGACGAGGGCAGCGGCATGCACGACGTGCTCGCCTTCGCGCGCAGGCGCATGCCGACCTGGTCGAGCGATACCCAGACCGGCCGCTACATCGACAAGGTGATGCAGGTCTTCGCCAAGAGCGAACGCGCCGCCTCCGCCGCGATCTCCCGTCGTAACCCGCGCTTCAGCCAGCGCGAGGCCGAGGTCGCGCGGCTGCTGACGGCAGGCCACAGCAACCGCGACCTCGCCAAGACCCTCGGCATGGCGCCCGATACCGTGAAGTGGCATCTGAAGAACATCTTCGGCAAGCTGGGCGTCGCCAACCGCACCCAGGCGGTGCTGCGGCTGCAGGAGATCGGCTTCCGCGCCAACGCCACGCCCCCGCAATAGCGCCACCCGAAGGGGTGGGCCGATCTTTCACCCGGTTACCCGTCGGGGGCGGGACAGTCGCCGCCCGCTTCGTCATGCTCTCGTAAAAGCGGCCAAAATCACGGGCCGAAATGCGGGGATGGCATGGCGACGGGCTTCGTTTGGCACGAACTCTATATGTGGCACAACACCTGGAACTGGGCGCAGGTCTTCGCGCCCGGCCTGACGATCCAGCCGGGCGAGCATGCCGAGAATCCGGAGACCAAGCGCCGCTTTCGCAACCTGGTCGAGGTCAGCGGCCTGATCGACCATCTGACGCCGCTGAAGCCGCGCTATGCGACCGAGGACGAGCTGGCCCGATTCCATGACCGCGAATACATCTGGAAGATCAAGAAACTCTCCGCCGAGAACGGCGGCGACGCCAGCAGCCTGACCCCATTCGGCCGCGGCAGCTACGAGATCGGCCAGCTTTCCGCCGGCGGTGCCATGACCGCCTTCGACGCGGTGCTCGAGGGCAAGGTCAAGAATGCCTATGCGCTGATCCGCCCGCCCGGTCATCACGCGATCCGCGAATACGGCATGGGCTTCTGCCTGTTCGCCAATGCCGTTATCGCGATCCTGCATGCGAAAGAGGCGCATAAGCTCGGCCGCGTCGCCACGGTCGATTGGGACGTGCATCACGGCAACGGCACCCAGGCGGCCTTCTACGACCGCGGCGACGTGCTCACCATCTCGCTGCATCAGGATAATCTCTTCCCGGCCAATTCCGGCGGCCTGGCCGAGACCGGCGAAGGCAAGGGCAAGGGCTTCAATCTCAACATTCCGCTGCCGCCCGGTTCCGGCGACGGTGCCTATCTCGCGGCCTTCGAGCAGATCGTGATTCCGGCGCTGCAACGCTACAAGCCGGAGCTGATCGTGGTACCGTCGGGTTTCGACGGGTCCGGCGTGGATCCGCTGGGCCGGATGATGATCACCTCGGAAGGCTATCGCGCGATGACGCGGATGCTGCTGAAGGTCGCCGACGAACTCTGCGGCGGGCGCATGGTGATGACGCATGAAGGCGGCTATTCGCAGACCTATGTCCCCTATTGCGGCCTCGCCGTGCTGGAAGAGATGACCGGCATCAAGACCCATGTCGACGACCCCTGGGCGCCGCTGATGGCGAACTGGGGCGGCATGGGCCTGCAGCCGCATCAACAGGCGGTGATCTCAGAAGCCGCCAATCTGGTCCAGTCGATCACCTGAATAAGAGACCTAACAGGGAGCCACGAACATGACCAAGAAACCCAATCTGGCAAAGCCCAACGTCATCCCCAGCCGCCGCCACTTCATCAAGGGCGCGGCTGCCTTTGGCGCCGGCGGCGCCGTGCTGGCCGGCATCAACGACGGCGCCCGCGCCGACGGCGACCCGATCCCGGTCGGCCAGGCGGCACCGCTGACCGACTTCGCCGCAGCGGACGGCGTCGAGTTCAAGAACGGCCTCACCTTGGCCTGCGAGGAGATCAACGCGCTGGGCGGCATCCTCGGCAGGCCACTCGAACCCTATTTCGAAGACACCAAGCAGATGGGCGATGCGACCAACGTCCAGGCGGTGCAGCGGCTGATCGATCGCCACTCGGTGCACGCGATCCTCAACGGCTACAACATCGGCTCGGGTGCGGCGATCCAGGACGTGATCGCCGACAGCGGCATCATCTACATCCACTACGACACGACGATCGGCCACAACAACCTGATCAAGTCGGACCCGGAGCGCTATTTCGGTTCGTTCCAGGGCGATCCGGCGGAATACTGGTACGGCCCGGGCTTCCTCAAGTTCGTGAAGGACCTGGAGGCGAACGGCCAGTACAAGCGCACCAACAACAAGATGGCGGTCATTCTCTCGGCCGGCGTTTATGCCGCCAACATCGCCAACGCGATCAAGGAGCAGGCGCAGAACTACGGCTGGGAGATCAGCCTGTTCGAGACCGTGAACGTGCCGATCTCGGAATGGGGCCCGACCTTGGCGAAGATCCGCCAGGACCCGCCCTCGGTCATCGCGGTCACGCATTTCCTGCCCGCGGACCTCGCGCAGTTCATGGTGCAGTTCGTCCCGAACCCGACCCAGAGCCTCATCTATATGCAATACGGGCCCTCGATCCCGGCCTTCCGCGAGATCGCCAAGGAAGCCTCCAACGGCGTGCTCTATGCGACCGTAGTCGGCGCGCTGCAGGACGAGATCGGCAGCGCCTTCGAGAAGCGCTACAAGGCGAAGTTCGGCGAGAATGCCGGGCATAATTCCGGCGCGCAGTCCTATGACGGCGCCATGGTCTGGGCGACCGCGGCGGCGCTAGCCGGCGGCAGCGGCGAGCCCGGCAATGACGAGCAGAACCGCAAGGTGGCGGCGCGCATGCGCTCGATGATCCACCGCGGCGTCACCGGCACCACCCGCTTCATCGAGAAGGAACAGGCGGCCTACACCTATCCCACCCAGGTGAACGATTCGTCGCTTGGCATGCCGCACCAGTTCCTGCAGATTCAGGATCACACCAAGGGCGGCGGCCTGATCGCGCCGGCGCCCTACAACACCGCGGAGTTCAAGCTCCCTCCCTGGATCAAGGCGTAAAGGCCATCAACGGATCATGACCGCCGCCGCCCTGCTCTCTTGCGTCAACTTGAGCAAGTATTTCGGGGCACTGGCGGCGGTCCATGATCTCTCCTTCGATCTGCGGCCCGGCGAGATCCTCGGCATCGGCGGGCCGAACGGCGCCGGCAAGACCACGCTGTTCGAATTGATCTCCGGCCTCAATCCCGCGAGCGAAGGCCGGATCCTGTTCGAGGGGCGCGACATCACCCGGCTCTCGCCCGAGGCGATCTGCCATGCCGGCATCGCCCGCACCTTCCAGCTCAACGCCAGCTTCGACAAGCTGAGTGTGCGCGACAATGTCCGGGTTGCCGCCTATTTCGGCCGCGACAACCGGATCGTTCCGGGTTTGCGCATGGGCCGCGAGACCGAGACCCATGTCGATGCCGCGCTCGACGCCGTCGACTGGCGCGGCGACCAGCATATGCTGGCCGGACAGTTGCCGGTGCTGGATCGGAAGCTGCTGATGCTGGCCGGCGCGTTGGCGACACGGCCAAAATTGCTCTTGATGGACGAGCCGGTCGGCGGTCTCAACCCGCAGGAGATCGAGCATATGATGGCGACGGTGCGGCGCATCGCGGCGTCGGGCGTCACCATCATCCTGATCGAGCATGTCATGCGCTTCCTGGTGCAGCTCTCCGAGCGGGTGATGATCATGCACCACGGCGAGAAGATCTACGAAGGCCCGCCGCAGGGCCTGGTCCGGGACCGCACCGTGATCGACGTCTATCTCGGCGAGGGTGCCAGCCAGCGCTTGAGCGCCCTGATGGAGAGCGGCGCATGACCACCGCCCTGCTCTCGCTCGCCGGCATCAGTTGCGGCTATGGCGCCAACCAGGTGCTGCGCGGGATCTCGCTCGAAGTCGCCGAGGGCAGCCTGACCGCGATCATCGGCCCCAACGGCCATGGCAAGACCACCTTGCTGCGCACGATCTCCGGCCTGGTGCCGCTGCGCGAAGGTGCCATGCAGTTCGCCGGCCAGGATATCTCGCGCAGCCGGCCGGATGAGATCGTGGCCGCCGGGATCGTGCACGTGCCGCAGGGCGACCTGCTGTTCCCCGAGATGAGCGTGCTCGACAATCTGCAGATGGGCGCCTACCTGCCGGAAGCGGCGAAGCAGGTGAAGTCGCGGCTCGAGGAAGTCTTCGCGCTGCTGCCGAAGCTGAAAGAGCGCCGCGGCCAGATCGCCAGCACGCTTTCCGGCGGCGAGCGGCGCATGGTCGGGATCGGCCGCGGCCTGATGGCGGGCGGCAGGCTGTTGATGCTGGACGAGCCCTCGCTCGGCCTGGCGCCGATCGTCATCGACCAGATCTACGAGGTCGTCTGGCGGCTGACCGAGACCGGCCGCACCATCCTGCTGGTCGAGGAGAATGCCGCGCGGGTCGCCGACCGGGCGGCGCAGGTCGCTTTGCTCGACAACGGCACGTTCGCCTGGACCGGCGCCGGCGCCGAATTGATGGCGCGGCCGAAGATCCTCGAAACCTATCTGGGGGCCTGAGCGATGGATGTGCTGGTCCAGGTCATCGCCTCCGGCCTCACCCTCGGCGCCATGTATGCGGTCGCGGCGATCGGGCTCGCGCTGGTCTACGGCTCGCTGAACATGCTGAACATGTCGCATGGCGCGCTGATGGCACTCGGCGGCTATATCTGCTTCTACGCGATGACCGCGCTCGGCCTGCCGGCCCTGGTCGGCGTCGCCGCGGCGATGCTGGTCTGCGGCGCGGTCGGGCTCGCGATCTATCTGGCAGCGGCGCAGCCGATGCTGCGCTCGGCGAATTTCGAGACCCAGATCTTCATCGCCACGATCGGCATCGGCGCGATCCTCGAGAACGTGATCCTGCGCGCCTTCGGCCCCCAGCCGCAGCCGCAGAGCCTCAACCTGACCGGCGCCCAGGTGATCGGCGCGGTGCATATCCCGAACCAGAACATCCTGATCCTCGCCGTGGCGATCGGGTTGATGGTGGCGCTGTCGCTGCTGTTGCAGCGGACCCGGCTCGGCCGCGCGATCCGCGCCACCGCGCAGAACCGCGAGGCGGCGCAGCTGATGGGCGTGCGGGTCGGCGTGGTCTACGCCCAGGTGCTGGCGATCTCCGGCGCGCTGGCCGCGATCTCCGGCATCATGGTGAGCTCGCTCTCCGGCCTGCTGCCGAACATGGGTGGCGATCCGATGCTGAAGGCCTTCATCATCTGCGTAGTCGCCGGGCTCGGCAATGTCTACGGCACGGTGGCCACGGCCATCGTGCTCGGCCTGCTCGAAGCCCTGATCCAATATGTGCTCGGCGTCCGCTACAGCTTCGCCCTGTTGTTGCTGCTGGTGATCGTGGTGCTGATCTGGCGGCCCTATGGATTGTTCGGCCGGCGCCAGGTGGTGCGGTTATGAAGAACCTCACCGGCATCCGCCGCGATCTCCTGATCGGCGGCATCCTCACCGCGCTGGCGGTAGCACTCCCGTTCCTGACCGGCACGCGCTATGTCGTGACCCAGACCACCCTGTTCTTCATCTGGGCGATCGTCGTCACCCAGTGGAACCTGGTGCTCGGCATCGGCGGCATCTTCTCGCTGGCGCAGATGGCGCTGTTCGCAGTCGGCGCCTATGCGACCGCGATGCTCGGCTACTATTTCCAGATGCCGATGGTCGCGGCGATGCTGCTGGCGGCGCTGGCGACCGTGGTGGTCAGCGTCCTGATCGGCCTCGCCTGCCTGCGACTGCGCGGACCCTATGTAGCGCTGCTGACGCTGGCGGTGGCGCAGGTGCTGTTCCTGCTGATCACCAACGACACCGACTGCTTCACCAACCCGGAATCCGGCTGCATGCCGCTGTTCGGCGGCGTGCGCGGCTTCACCCGCTTCGGCGATCTCGGCTTCCGCGCGATTCTGAAGTCGAAATTCTACATCGGGCATTATTATGTCGGCCTCGGCCTGCTGGTGCTGGCCACGGCGTTTGCGATCGCCATCATCCGCGGCCCGGCCGGGCTCGCCTTCCAGGCTTTGCGCGACAATCCCGGCTATGCGGTCTCGCGCGGCATCAGCAAGTTCAAGTACCAGCTCTGGCTGTTCGGCCTCTCGGCCTTCTTCACCGGCCTCGCCGGGGCGTTCTACGCCGTGAACTTCGCCGCGGTCGGGCCGATCGTGTTCTCGATCTCGATGCTTCTGTTCCTGCTGTCGATGATCGTGGTCGGCGGGATCGGCACGGTCTGGGGACCGCTGCTCGGCGCGGCGCTGCTGATGCTCTCCGACGAGGCGATGCGCGAGTTCGGCGACTGGCGCGACATCGGCCTCGGCCTGATCCTGGCCGGTTTCGTCGTGCTGCTGCCGCGCGGGCTGGCCGGCCTGCGCTTCCGGCTCAAGGCTCCGTCTTCAGCTCCCGCAGAGTCCGGGCAATCTCGATAACCTTGGCGTTTGCCGGGTCGGAAAGCTCCGCGGCGCTCGGGTCCCAACCGGGCACGCCCTTCATGTCCGGCAGCTGGTGCGCGATCCCCTTGTGGCAGTCGATGCAGGTCTTCTCGCCGGAAGCGAGATAGGTGCTGTGGGCGGTCGCGGCCCGGGAATTCTGCCGCGTGAAATCCATATACTCGAAGTCATGGCAGTTGCGGCATTCCAGCGAATCGTTCGCCTTGAGCCGCGCCCATTCGTGCTCGGCCAGCTCGCGGCGCTTGTCCAGAAACTTCTCACGGGTGTTGATGCTGCCGAAGATCTTGCCCCAGACCTCCTTCGAGGCCTGCATCTTGCGGGCGATCTTGTCGGTCCATTTGTGCGGCACATGGCAATCCGGGCAGGTTGCGCGCACGCCCGAGCGGTTGGTGAAATGGATGGTGGACTGGAGCTCCTGGTAGACGTTGTCCCGCATCTCGTGACAGGAGGTGCAGAACTTCTCGGTGTTGGTGACTTCGAGCGCGGTGTTGAAGCCGCCCCAGAACACGATACCGGCGACGAAGCCGCCGATCACCAGGAAGCCGAGGCTGAAGTTGACGCTCGGCTTGCGGAGCACGAACCAGATGTCGCGGACCAGCTGCCAGCCCCAGCGCCAGAGGCGGCCGATCATGGTTGATCCTCCGCCGGCGCCGTCTCGCCGCTGCCCTGCTTCTGCCGCAGCATGCGCAGGATCTCCTCGATCGGCGCGAAGTCGTTCTGCACCAGATCCGGCGCCTCCGCCTGCGTCACATGGCACTGGGTGCAGAAATAGCGGCGCGGCGTGACGGTGGCCAGGATCTGGCCGTCGCGGTCCATGAAATGCGTCACGCTGATCATCGGCGCCTGCGACTGCGCGGTGAACTCGCGGGTATGGCAGGTCAGGCACTTGTTCGCGTTGAGGGTGATCGGGTAGTCGCGGATGTTGTGCGGAATGACCGGCGGCTGCTCCGGATAGTTCCGGGCCCGACGCATGTCGTCATTGATCTCCTTGTAGATCGGCGGCGGTGCGACCTCCTCGGTCGGCGGAGTCTCGCCACGGAGATCGGCGACCGGCGCGCCCGCGTCCTGGGCCCAGGCCAGCGATGCGCCGAGGCCGAAGGCCGCGGCGGCGATCAGGATGAAGCCGCGCGCCCTCATGATGTCACCTTCTCGACCTTGACTGCGCATTTCTTGAAGTCGGTCTGCTTGGAGATCGGATCGGTGGCGTCCAGCGTCACCTTGTTGATCAGGCGGCCCTCGTCGAACCAGGGCACGAAGACCAGGCCTCTCGGCGGCTTGTTGCGGCCACGGGTCTCGACCCGGACCCGGATCTCGCCGCGCCGGGAAATGACCCGCACCTCGTCGCCGCGGCGGATCTGCTTGGCGCGCGCATCCTCGGGATGCATGTAGCAGAGCGCATTAGGGACCGCGCGGTTGAGCTCGGGCACGCGCCGCGTCATCGAGCCGGAATGCCAGTGCTCCAGCACTCGGCCTGTCGAGAGCCACATGTCGTATTCGGCGTCCGGCGCCTCGGCCGGCGGTTCGTAGGGCAACGCGAAGATGATCGCGCGCTTGTCCTTGTTGCCGTAGAACTGCACGCCGCTGCCGGCCTCGACGTAAGGGTCGAGGCCCTCTCTGTAACGCCAGCGCGTCTCCTTGCCGTCGACCACCGGCCAGCGCAATCCGCGCACCTGGTGATAGGTGTCGAACGACGCCAGGTCATGACCATGGCCGCGGCCGAAGCCGGCATATTCCTCGAACAGGCCCTTCTGGACGTAGAAGCCGAAGGCCTCGGATTCGTGATTCTTGTAGCCCTTCTCGATGTCCGAGACGGGGAACTTGTCCACCGTGCCGTTGGCGAACAGCACGTCGAACAAGGTCTTGCCCTTGAACTCAGGGTGCGCCGCCAGAGTCTCGGCGGTCCAGACCTCGTCGGTGGTGAAGCGCTTGGAGAATTCCATCAGCTGCCAGACGTCGGACTTCGCTTCGCCGGGTGCCGTCACCAGCTGGTGCCAGAAATGGGTCCGCCGTTCGGAATTGCCGTAGGCGCCTTCCTTCTCCACCCACATCGCGGTCGGCAGGATGAGATCGGCCGCGAGTGCGGTCACCGTCGGATAGGCGTCGGACACCGTGATGAAGTTCGCCGGGTTGCGGTAGCCGGGATAGCCCTCCTCGTTCATGTTGGGGCCGGCCTGCATGTTGTTGTTGACCTGCACCCAATAGGCGTTGAGCTTGCCGTCCTTCAGCATGCGGTTCTGCAGCACCGCGTGGAATCCCGGCTTCTCCGGGATGGTGCCCTCGGGGACCTTCCAGACTTCCTCCACATGCTTGCGGTGCGCCGGATTGGCGACCACCATGTCGGCCGGCAGACGGTGCGAGAAAGTGCCGACTTCTCGCGCGGTGCCGCAGGCCGAGGGCTGGCCGGTCAACGAGAAGGGCGAGTTACCCGGCTCGGCGATCTTGCCCGTCAAAAGATGGATGTTGTAGGCCATGTTGCTGCACCAGACACCGCGGGTGTGCTGGTTGAAGCCCATGGTCCAGAGCGACATCACCTTGACCTTCGGGTCGGCATAGAGCTCGGCCAGCTCCAGCAGCCGCTCCTTCGGCACGCCGGAGAGCTCGGCCACTTTCTCGACCGGATAGTCGGCGACGAAGGCGGCGAACTCGTCGAAGGTCATCGGCGTCGAATCGTTGGCGGTCGCGGCGTTCTTCGCCTTGGCCTCGGTCGGATGCTCCGGCCGCAACCCGTAGCCGATATCGACCGTGCCGCGCTTGAACGTGGTGTGCGCATCGACGAAGGCCTTGTTGACCCGGTTGGTCGAGATGATGTGGTGGGCGATGAAATTCAGGATCGCGAGATCGGTCTGCGGCGTGAACACGATCGGGATGTCGGCGAGGTCGAAGCTCCGGTGCTCGAAGGTCGACATCACGCAGACCTTCACATGCGGGTTGGAGAGTCGGCGGTCGGCGATCCGGGTCCAGAGGATCGGGTGCATCTCCGCCATGTTGGAGCCCCAGAGCACGAAGGCATCCGCGGCCTCGATGTCGTCATAGCAGCCCATCGGCTCGTCCATGCCGAAGGTGCGCATGAAGCCGGCGACCGCCGAGGCCATGCAGTGGCGGGCGTTGGGGTCGAGATTGTTGGTGCGGAAGCCGCCCTTCATCAGCTTCAGGGCGGCATAGCCCTCCCAGATCGTCCACTGGCCGGAGCCGAACATGCCGACTGCGGTCGGCCCCTTCTCCTTCAGCACCCGCTTCCACTGCACAGCCATTTCGTCGAAGGCGCGTTCCCAGCTGACCGGTTGGAACTCGCCATCCTTGGCATAGACGCCGTCCTTCATGCGTAAGAGCGGCTGGGTCAGCCGGTCGGCGCCGTACATGATCTTGGAGAGGAAATAGCCTTTGACGCAGCTGAGGCCGCGGTTGACCTCGGCATGGATGTCGCCGTGGGTCGCCACCACCCGATTGTCCTTGACCGCAACCATGACGCCGCAGCCGGTGCCGCAGAAGCGGCAGGGCGCCTTCGACCAGTCGAGCCGCGCCTCGTCGCCCGGAATGATGCCGTTGGCGGCCTGTGCGCCGGGGATGCCGGCGACGGTCGCGGCGATCGCCGCCGCCTTCGCCTTGATCATCTGGCGTCGGGTCAGTTCAACCATGGTGACTCTCCTCGGAAATCGCGTCGATCTCGTGATAGATCAGCGACGCGGCTATCGTGCCCTGCATTTCGTTGATCGCGGCAATGCGCGCCATCGTCTCGGCTTCGGATTCGGTCTCCAGCACGACCACCAGCTTGCCCGCATCGGTGCCGGCATGGACTTCGGCCCCGGCGAGCGCGGCGATCTCGGCGCGCAGGTCCGCGCAACGATCCGGCCGCACATGGACCACCAGGCTGGAGATGTGGACGGTGTCAGGCATCGGCGGCCTCGATCCGATGCAGCTCGATCGCAGACGCGGGACAGGGTGCCACGCAGCCGCCGCAGCCGGTGCATTTCTCGAGATCGACGCTGGGTTCGGGAATGCGGCCGGCCGCATAGACGAAGCGAATGGCGCCGTCGCCGCAGGCATCCTTGCAGGTCTGGCACATGACGCCGTCACGGGCGAGACAGTCGGAGCCGATGATCACGCGCAAAGTCCAGGGGGCAGTCGTCGCGCGCGCCGCGGGAGCGACGAAGACCGGCTCCGCGCAGACATCCGCGCAGGCGCCGCAGAAGCTGCACAAACCCGCGCCGCGACGGAAGTCGACGACGGCGCGGTTCGCGTCATCCAGCGCGACGATGCCCTCGGGGCAGGCGGTCAGGCAATCGCCGCAGCCGGTGCAGAGCTCCGCGAAGACATCGCGCAAGGCCCAGGGCGGTCGCAACGCCGGGTCGCTCTGATTTTCCGCTTCCGCGCCGAACAGGAAGGCGCGCCGGGATCGATCGACGGATGCGCCGCTCATCGCCACCCCGCTCAGGACCCCGGGGGTCCGGCGAAGATCTGGTACATCCAGTTGGCGAAGCCATAGCCGCCGACGATGGCAACGGCCAGGATCGGGGCCAGGAACACTGTCAAGAACAGGAAGGTGAGAGTTTCGCTGCGCCGCCGGGATCGGCCGCTGCTCATCATCTCGCCGGAACCTGACATTTCCACACCCCTGGATCGCCCTTCCCTGGATAAGGATATTATAGGACGCATCGCCTAGCCGTAAAGGCCTCGTGTTGCGATAGGATGTCTCAGCCTTTCACGGCCCCAGCGGTCAGTCCGGAGACGATATAGCGCTGGGCCACAACGAACATGATGACGGCGGGGAGAATCGTCAGGGTAATGAACGCCAGGATCAGCTGCCAGGCGACGATGAACTCGCCCTGATAGTCCATCAGGCCGAGGGTCCAGGGGTATTTCGCATTGGTGTTGATGACCACCAGCGGCAGCAGAAAGTTGTTCCAGCTGACGACGAAAGTGATGACCGCGACAGTGGCGAGAATCGGCCGCGACAGCGGCAGCACGATCGCGAGGAAGAACCGCGCATAGCCGCAGCCGTCGACCAGGGCGGCGTCGAGCAGCTCCGACGGCAGCTGCCGGAAGGCGTTGCGCATCAGCAGGATGCTGAGCGCCTGGCTGAACGCCACCTGCGGCAGGATGATGCCCCAATGGGTATCGAGCAGGCCGAGATCGCGCACCTTGATGAAGAGCGGCAGGATCGCGGTTGCGAATGGAAACGTCAGGCCGAGGATGAAGTAGTTGAACAGCATGCGCTGGCCGAAGAAGCGCAGATGCGCGAAAGCGAAGGCCGCCGGCGCCGCGACCAGGAGGGTGAGCGCGACCGTCACGGTGGAGATGAACAGCGAGTTGCCGAGGATCCGCCAGTAGCGCGCGCTCTCCAGGATCCCCCAGTAGTTCTCCCATTGCCACACCCTGGGCAGGCCGAAGGGATTGGTGCGCAGCTCGCCCAGCTCCTTGAAGCCGCCGATCGCGGTCGCGAGCAGCGGCACGATCACCAGCGCGCCCACCAGGCAGAGGATCAGGAATCGCGGCAGGCCGAGCAGCGGCGCCGTGAGCGAAGCCGTCGCCACCTCGTTCTTCGGCGCCGCCAGCGCGCCTCTGGAAAGTCGATTCCGGTGCAGGACGGTTTCAGTCATCGTCGCGCATCAGCAGCCGCTTGTAGCCGAAGGCCACGGCCGCGCAGAGGATGAACAGGAATACGCCGACCGCGGAGCCGAAGCCGACCCGCATCCGCCCGATGCCGAAGTAATAGAGAAAGGAGACGATGGTGTGGGTCTCGTTCAGGGGACCCCCGCCGGTCAGCGGCACGATCATGTCGAAGAAATGCAGCGAGCCCAGCACCGAGAAGAACACCGAGAGCTTGATCATCGGTTTCAGGCCCGGCAGCGTGATGTAGCGGAAGCGCTGCCAGGGGCTGGCCCCGTCGATCGCCGCGGCCTCGTAGAGATTGCGGTCGATGCTCTGAAGTCCGGCGATGTAGAGCATCATGTGGAAGCCGAAATACTTCCAGACGATCACCGTCAGCACCGCGGCATAGGCCCAGTCGCGATCGGCCAGGATGAACAAGGGATCGCCGCCCAGCGCCTGCCAGAGCTGCGAGACGAGGCCGTAGTCGCCGTCGAACATGAAGCGCCAGATCAGCCCGGCCGCCACGTCGGCCAGGATGTAGGGCAGGAAGAACAACATCCGGAAGGTGACCGAGCCGAACAGGCGGTCGGCCAGCAGCACCGCCATCGCCAGCGCCAGCGGCAGCTGCACCGCGAGCGAGACGACGATGATCAGCAGGTTGTTGACGAGCGCCTGGTGGAAGGCCTTGTTGGCGAGCAGCTGCTTGTAGTTCTGCAGGCCGACGAAATTCTCCAGCGCCGCAAGGCCGTTCCAATTGTAGAAGCCGTACCAGCCCGCCTCGCCGATCGGCAGGATGACGAAGACGGTGAAGAGGGTCAGGGCGGGCGGCAGGAAGACGAGCGCGGTCAGCGCGCCGCCGCGGACGTAGCCCGCCTGGCCTCGCGGCGATGCGGTCGTGTCAGTCATGCCCCTCCCGGTTCCTGCGTCGCAGAAAAGAGGGAGGGCTCCGGCCTCGGCTGGACCCCTCCCAGGCCGAGGCTACCGTTGATCCCAGGCGTCCTGGATCTGCTGGGCGCCGTCTTCGGGCGTCATGTCGCCGGCGGCAATCGCCACCGAGACGTCGTTGACCACGCGGCCGACCGAGGGACCGAGATCCTGGTCGAGAAAGTTCTGGTGCCAGGTCGAGTTCGAGATCGCGCGGGCGACCTCGGCCACCAGCGGGTTCTTGATGAAGGCGTCGGTGCCCTTGGTCGCGGGCACGTAGACGCCGGCTTCGGCCGCCGCCTTCTGCGCCTCGGCCGAGACGAAGTATTTCAGGAAGTCGAGCGCCTCCTTCGGCGCGTCCTTGGTGACCAGGAAGCCCTGCACGCCGCCCAGCGTGTCGGTGATCTTGCCCTTGCCGCCCGGCAACTCCGGGAAGGGGGCGAGCCCGATCTGGTCGTTGGCGATGCCCTTGCCGTCGGTGGCGTTCTTCTGCTGGCCCTGGATGAAGCCGTTCAATTGCAGCGCCATCATGCCCTTGCCGTCGCCGAACTGGCCCTGGCTCGGGAGATACTTGGTGCCGAGCCAGCCCTCCTGGAACGGCTCCAATGCCGCGAGCTCCTTCAGCTTCGCGCCGGCCTCGACGAAGGGCTGGGCGGTGAAGCCGCCCTCGGTCGCCTCCGCCTTGGTGAGCACGTCCGATCCGCCGAGCCTCATCAACAGATACGAATAGATGAAGTGCATCGGCCATTTGTCGGCGCCGCCCATGATCAGCGGCGTGACGCCCGCACCCTTGGTCTTCTTCAAGGCGCCGAGGAAGCCGTCCCAGGTCTTCATCTCGGCGGGATCGACCCCGGCCTTGGCCAGCAGCGTCTTGTTGTAGATCAGCAGCACTTCGCTGAGCTGCACCGAGACGCCGTAGAGCTTGCCGTCGACCTCATAGGCGCCGAGCGGCGCCGGGTAGATCACCGGGTCGAACTCGGCCTTGTGCGCGCTGATGTCCTGGATGTAGCCGGCCTCGATTTGCGCGCGCATCACGCCGCCGGCCCAGGAATAGATGATGTCCGGCCGGTCGTCGGACTGCAGCAGGGTCGGGAGCTTCGCCTTGTAGGCCTCGTTCTCCATGTAATCGACGACGACCTTCACGCCCTTGTGGGTGGCGTTGTAGTCCTCGGCGATCTTCTTCCAGAAGGGATCGGCGGTTTCGTTCACATGCAGCATGCGGACGGTGACGTCCTGGGCGGCCGCCGCCGCCGTGGCCAGGGCGAGGGCAAGGCCGGCTCCGACCATGGTCTTCAGAAACCCAAGGGCATTGATGCGCATCGCCGTTTCCTCCCACGTTTCTTGAGGTTTCCGCGCCCGGCGCAGCTCCCTGCCGCGGGGGCGCTATATTTTTTGTGACACGGATTAAATCATCCTGGAGGCCTGATCTCTGTCAAGTCATCAATTGGAAGGATCCGCGTTTTCGTTGCACTGCGCCATTGACAGGTGAGGGTCGCTTGCGGGAATAAATCACTGATCCGAATTAAACGCAGCGACCGCGATGAAGACGGCTGATCCGGAATTTATGCGTGCAATCAATCGCTTCCATGTCATGGACGCGATTCGGCGGCACGGGCCGATCGCCCGGGTGGAGATCTGCGAGCGCACCGAGCTCAGCCCGACCACGGTTTCGGCCATCACCGCCGCCCTGCTCGACGACGGCCTGATCGTCACCCGGCAGATGGGCACGCTGCGCGACGCCGGGCGCGGCCGGCCGCGGGTCCTGCTGGAGCTCAACCCCAATGCGGCACGGGTGGTCGGGGTTAAGATCGCGCCGACCCGGATCGTGCATGTGGTCACCAACTTCCAGGGCGATGTGCTGGCCGGGCTGACCCAGCCGGTCCGGGTCGATCGCCAGGCGGCGGAGGTCATCGCCGATCTGGTCGAGGACGGCGTGCGCCGTTGCGTCGCCGATGCCGGCCTCACGCTCGACCGGGTGGAGAGCCTGTGCGTCGCCTTGCCGGGCGTGGTCGAGCACGCGACCGGCGTCGTGCGCCACAGCCCGATCCTCAAGGAATCCGACGTGGCGCTCAGCAAGGCCTTGTTCGAGCGGCTCGGGCTGTCGACCCTGATCGAGAGCGACGCCAATGCGATCACCATCGGCGAACACTGGTTCCGCCTCTGCCGCGACCTCGACGATTTCGTCGTGGTGACGGCCGAGCATTCGCTCGGGCTCGGCGTCATGCATGGCGGCGAGTTCTTCCGCGGCGCCAGGGGCATCAGCTTCAACCTCGGCGACCTCGCCATGGCGGCGAACGGCAAGTCGGTCTCGCGGCTCGCCGACCAGGCGACCGAGCCGGCGATCCTCGCCCCGGTCGCCGGAGACGCGAGGTTCCGCGAGGCGATCCGGCTCGGCCGCGCCACGCCGCTGGCCGCCGAGTTGATCGCCGCCGGCGACAATGCGCTGACCGCTTCGGCGCGGCGGGCGGGCGAAGTGCTGGGCCTCGCTATCGCCAATCTCATCACCCTGTTCGCGCCGCCGCGGGTGGTGCTGGTGGGATCCACCTTGGCGCTGGGCGAACCGCTGCTGACGGCGCTCAAGAGCGCGCTCGACCGCACCCTGCCCGCCTGGCTCGGCGATGTGTCGGAGATCGCGCTGGACACCGAGGCCGACGACACCGCCTGGGCGCGCGGCGCCGCCGCGGCCGCGCTGAAGCAGCTATACGGTGCACCCTGGAGTTCGACCGGGCCGGCCAGGCCGCGCCACGATGATGGGGAAAACGAATGAAGAGAGTCGGCATCGGCGTGATCGGCTGCGGCGTCATCTCCGGCGCCTATCTCACCGCGGCGAAGGGCTTCCCCATTCTCGACATCCGCGGCCTCGCCGACATGAACCCCGCCGCCGCCGACGCGCGCGCCAAGGAGTTCGGCCTGAAGGCGATGTCGGTCGAAGCCTTGCTGGCCGATCCGACGGTCGAGATCGTCCTCAATCTCACCATCCCGAAGGCGCATGTCGCGGTCGGCCTGCGGGCGCTCGACGCCGGCAAGCATGTCTATTCCGAGAAGCCGCTGGGCGTCGCCTTCAAGGACGGCAAGAAGCTGATCGAGCGCGCGGCCCAGAAGAAGCTGCGCGTCGGCTCGGCGCCCGACACCTTCCTCGGCGGCGCCCACCAGACCTGCCGCAAGCTGATCGATGCCGGCAAGATCGGCATACCGGTCGGCGGCACCGCCTATTTCATGTGTCCCGGCCATGAGCGCTGGCATCCGCAACCCGACTTCTACTACCAGAAGGGCGGCGGACCGGTGCTCGACATGGCCCCTTACTACATCACCGATCTGGTGAACCTGCTGGGCCCGGTGGCGCGGGTTTCGGCGATGACCTCGATGCCGAAGCCGAAGCGCACCATCACCTCGCAGCCCCGCCAGGGCGAGACGATCCCGGTCGAGGTCGCGACCCATGCGGCGGGCGTGCTGGAATTTGTTTCCGGTGCGCTGGTGCAGATGTCCATGAGCTTCGACGTGCCGGCGCATCGCCACCTGCCGATCGAGATCTACGGCACCAAGGGCAGCCTGGTCGTGCCGGATCCCAACCGGTTCGGCGGTGAGATCGAGTTCGCGGCGCAGAAGGACAAATGGCTGCCGCTGAAGACCGAGCTGCCCTATGCTGACGGCAACTATCGCTCCATCGGCCTGGCGGACATGGCGCATGCCCTGCGCAGCCGGCGGCCGCATCGCGCGAGCGGTGCGCTCGCCCTGCATGTGCTGGAGGTGATGGAAGCCTTCGACCGTTCCGCCAAGAGCGGCAAGGCGATCGCGATCACGACGCGGCCTGAGCGTCCAGCGCCACTCGAAGAAAGTCTGGTTCGGCGCAAGCTCGCGGCCTGAAGACATAGAACGGAGGAAGCCATGCGCGAAGCGCTGATCGTTTGGGGCGGCTGGAGCGGCCACGAGCCGGAGCAATGCTCCAAGATCGTCGCCGATATGCTCGAGGCCGAGGGCTTCAAGGTCTATGTCGAGAACACGACCGAGGCCTTCACCGATCCCTCGATCAAGGACCTCTCCCTCATCGTGCCGATCGTCACCATGTCGAAGATCGAGAAGGAAGAGGTGCAGAACCTCTCCAAGGCGGTCGAGAGCGGCGTCGGCCTCGCCGGCGGGCATGGCGGGATGTGCGATGCCTTCCGCGAATCCGTCGAATACCAGTTCATCTGCGGCGGGCAATGGGTGGCGCATCCCGGCAACGTCATCGACTACCGCGTCGATATCGCCAAGCCACAGGACCCGATCTGCGCGGGGCTCAAGAGCTTCCCCTATCGCTCCGAGCAATACTACATGCATGTCGATCCCTCGAACGAGGTGCTCGCCACCACGACCTTCTCCGGCGACATCCTGCCCTGGGTCGAGGGCGTGGTGATGCCGGTTGCCTGGAAGCGGCGGCACGGCAGGGGGCGCGTCTTCTATTCCTCGCTCGGCCACGTGGCGAAGGAGTTCGAGGTGCCGGAGATGCGCACCTTGTTCCAGCGCGGTGCGCTCTGGGCCGCCCGTGACGAGAGCAAGCCGTCGGCATGAAATCTCCGAATCCTGCCTAGCCGACCCTCGGGCACTTTTTCCCGCTCCGTCTGTTGTTAAGGGAAACGGAAACGTGTCGGGGCCGAGAATTTGCGCGCGCGCGAAGAAGATGCACCAGCTCTGAAGTCGTCGCCGCTGGCGACGGCGGAGTCGCCACCGGACTTCTATATCCCCGAGCCGCTTAGGCCGGGGCGGGACTGCTGGCGCATCGCCAGGGCCGAGCGGGCCACGGTGCTGGTCGATGCCGAGGCCTATTTCTTCGCCTTGCGCGCGGCGATGCTGAAGGCCGAGCGCTGCATCCATATCGTCGGCTGGGATCTCGACCGCCGCATCCCGTTTCCCGGCTGCGCCGCGGACGTCGACCGCCTGGCGGAGCTCAGCAGTTCCGGAGATGAGATCGCGGCCGACGGCTATCCGCTGCGCCTCGGCGCGTTCCTGGCGGAGTTGGTCAAGCGCAAGCCGCACCTCTGGATCCGCATCCTGCTCTGGGACTTCTCGCTGCTTTATGCCCCGAGCCGCGAGCCGCTGCCGGCGACGGCGCTGGCTTTGCGCTGGAACACGCCGCGGCGGCTCGATCTCTGCTTCGACGACGCCATCCCCATGGGTTCGGCGCACCACCAGAAACTGATCGTCATCGACGACGCCTTGGCATTCTGCGGCGGCATGGATCTCACGATGGCGCGCTGGGACGATTGCTGCCACAAGGCGGACGACAAGCGGCGCTGCATGCTGGACGGCGCGCCCTATGCCCCGGTGCATGACATCCAAATCGTGATGGATGGGCCGGTCGCGGAATGCATCTCGGAATATATCCGCTCGCGCTGGCAGCGCGCCGCCTATGAGAACATCCCGGCGGTGGCGAACCGGCCGGCGCGGCTCTGGCCGGAGACGGTCGAGCCGGAATTTCGCAATGTGGACGTCGCATTGTCGCGCACCGAGCCGCCGTTCGGCGAATCCGCGGCGATCACCGAGATCGAGCGCCTGTTCGTCCGCATGATCCGCGAGGGCAAGTGCAGCATCTACATCGAGAACCAGTATCTCACCTCCGAGCTCATCGCAGCGACCTTGATCGAGGTCCTGAAGGCGAAGCCGGAGCTTGAGGTCGTCATCATCTGCAGCCAGACCTATCCGAGCTGGGTGGAGGACGCCGCCATGATCGCCGGCCGGCGGCGCTTCATGCAGCGCATGCAGGAGAACGGCGTCGGCGAGCGCATCCGGCTGCTCGCCCCGCGCAACGAAGCGACGGAGGAGGCGGCGCAGATCAAGGTGCATGCGAAGCTGATGATCGTCGACGATCAGTATGTGCGTGTCGGATCGGCCAATCTCTGCCGCCGCTCCATGGGAACCGACAGCGAGTTCGACGTCACGATCATCGCGCAGGACGCAGCCACCCGCGCCGCGATCCTGCGGGTCCGGGACCGGCTGCTGGCGGAGCATTGCGGCACCGAGCCCGCTGCCGTCGCGTCGGCCATTGCCGAGAGTCGATCTTTGCGCGCGGCCATCGACAAGCTGAATGTCAGCCAGGAGCGGCGGCTGGAGCCGATCAACGACGCGGGCAGCGACGATTCGATGACCGAAGCGCTCGGCGCCATCGCCGATCCGGAGAAGCCGATCGACCCGACGCTGTCGCTGGTCGGCCTGTCGCCCTTCTCGGCCGGACCGGAGAAGAAGAGCTGGTTCCGCAAGGGCGGGCCGTTGTTCTGGCTGCTCCTTGTCGCGCTGGTCCTGGGCGGCTTGGCGGCGGTCTGGAGCCTGACGCCACTGAAAGCAGTCGCCAATGTCGAGTATTGGGAGCATATGCTGGCGGCGATCCGCGGGCCCTGGGAGGTGCTTGCGGTGGTCGCCGTCTTTGCGCTGCTGGGCCTGACCGGATTCCCGCTGCTGGTGCTGATCGCCGGCACCACCGCGGTCTTCGGCGTCTGGCCGGGCATGCTCTATGCCGGGCTCGGCGCGATGGCCAGCGCGCTCACCACCTATTCGATCGGCTGGAAGCTCGGGCAACGGCGGCTGCGGCATTACTTCGGTCCCGGCGTCAACCGCATCAAGCAGAGCCTCAACGGCAAGGGCATCGTCACGGTGACCACCATCCGGCTCATTCCGGTGGCGCCGTACACTTTGGTGAATCTCGCGGCCGGGGCTCTGCATATCGCGCCTGTCGATTACATCGTCGGAACCGCGCTCGGCCTCGCACCGGGCATCCTGGTGATGTCGCTGCTGGGCAGCACCATCGTCGATATCATCGCGCACCCGACGTTCGGCGGGATCGCGCTGTTGGTGGGACTTCTGGTCGGGGCGATCCTGCTGTCGCTCGGGATCCAGATGATTGTCGGCCGATTGCGGCGGCTGTTCGGATGAACGCCCAGGTCGAGTCCCCGACCACGGCCCGCATCCTCACCTGGAACATCCACAAGGGGATCGGCGCCGACCGGCGCTACGACTTGGGAAGAATCATCGATCTCGCGCGCCGGCACGAGCCCGACATCGTCGCACTTCAGGAGGTGGATTCCCGCGGCCGCGATCCGACCAACCTGCCGCTCGCAGCCTTGAAGCTGGCGCTCGGCAGCCACGCGGCGGAAGCCCGCACCATCGTCGCCGAGGACGGACACTACGGCCATGTGCTGATCAGCCGCTGGCCGCTGGAGACGGTGATCCTGCACGACGTCAGCATCGGCCGCCGCGAGCCGCGCTGCGCGATTGACGCGGTGATCCGGACCCCGCGCGGGCCGTTCCGGGTGATCACCACCCATCTCGGCCTGGGCTGGGGCGAAAGGAAGCGGCAGATCGGCAAGCTGGTTGCCCTCGCCCGCGCCGCGGATCCGGGCGAGGGCCTGGTCATGCTCGGCGACTTCAACGACTGGCACGGCGAGGTGCGGCGCGCGCTCGACGACCTGCTGCCGGCCTGGAGCTTCCTCAGGACCTTCCCGGCCCGCCGGCCCCTCTTCAAGCTCGACCGCATCTTCTGCCGGCCGGCCGGCGCGCTCACCCAATGCTGGACCGATGCCGAGGCGGCGCGCGCCTCCGACCATCTGCCGGTGATCGCCGATCTCGCTTTGGAAGCGCTGACGGCCCAGGAGCCGACCCTGTCACAAGCAGTGACATAGCCTGGGATTGCGCCCCGGCAAAAAACATGCGACCCGTGGATATCAAGATTCCATCCAGGGTCCAGCCCATGGCTTTCACGCTTTCGCTCAACACCAATCCGCTGGTCAACCGCTTCGCCGAGCCCGAGGACCTGATCGAGACCGTCGCGCGGCAGATCCGAATCCGCGACCTGCAGCTGACCCATGAGTTCATCAACCCGTCCTGGCCGGTGCCGGTGATCCGCGACCTGACCCGGCGCATGAACGCCGCGCTGCGCCGCACCGGCGTGCGCGTCACCTCCGGCATGACCGGGCCCTATGGCAGGCTCAACCATTTCGGCCATCCCGATGCGGGCGTGCGGCGCTATTACATCGACTGGTTCAAGACCCAGGCCGACATCACCGCCGATCTCGGCGGCACGGCGATCGGCACGCAGTTCGCGATCCTCACCCACCGCGACTACAACGACCCGAAGCGGCGCGAGGAGATGATTCAGATCGCGATCGACTGCTGGTCGGAAGTCGCCGAGCATGCCAAGGCCGCCGGCCTCACCTATCTGTTCTGGGAATCGATGTCGATCGGCCGCGAGTTCGGCGAGACCCTCGAGGCCTTCCGCAAGCTGCAGGACCGCCTCTCCGCCGCGAAGATGGCGATCCCGATGTGGGTGATGGCCGACATCGACCACGGCGACGTCACCAGCCCGAACCCGGACGACTACGACCCCTACGCCTGGGCGCGCGCGGTGCCGCGCTTCTCGCCGATCATCCATATCAAGCAGTCGATGATGGACAAGAGCGGTCATCGTCCGTTCATCGCCGAATACAACGCCAAGGGCCGCATCCAGCCGGAGCCTCTGCTCAAGGCCTTCCATGAAGGCGGCGGCAAGGACAACGAGATCTGCCTCGAGCTTTCCTTCAAGGAGCGCGAGCCGACCGACCGGCAGGTGGTCGCGCAGATCGCCGAATCCGTCGCCTTCTGGGCGCCGCATATCGACAGCGGCGTCCAGGATCTCCGCGTCGAGCCGGCGCGCGGAGCGGCTGAATGAGCGATCCGATTGCCTGGATCGGCACCAGCTGGAAGATGAACAAGACCCTGGCGGCGGCGAAAGCCTTCGCCGAGGCCCTGGCGCGCGCGGATGCGGCGCGCGATCCCCGGATCCAGCGCTTCGTGATCCCGCCCTTCACCGCGGTGCGGCAGGTGAAGGAGATCCTCGCGAACAGCTCGCTCAAGGTCGGGGCGCAGAACATGCACTGGGCCGACCAGGGCGCCTGGACCGGCGAGATCTCGCCGCTGATGCTGAAGGACTGCAACCTCGACCTGGTCGAGCTCGGCCATTCCGAGCGCCGCGAGCATTTCGGCGAGACCGACGAGACCGTCGGCCTGAAGGTCGAGGCCGCGGTGCGGCACGGCCTGATCCCGCTGATCTGCATCGGCGAGACCATGGCCGACCGCGAGAGCGGCCGCGCCGACGAGGTGCTGGAGCGCGAGGTCAAGGGCGCGCTCGGCAAGCTCTCGACCTCGCAGCGCCAGGCCCCGATCCTGCTCGCCTATGAGCCGGTCTGGGCGATCGGCGAGAACGGCATCCCGGCGACCGCCGACTATGCCGATGCGCGCCAGCGCGAGATCATCGCCGTCGCGAAAGCCGTGCTCGGCCGGCGCGTCCCCTGCCTCTACGGCGGCTCGGTCAATCCCGGCAACTGCGCCGAGCTGATCGCCTGCCCGCATATCGACGGCCTGTTCATCGGCCGCTCGGCCTGGGAGCCGGAAGGCTATCTCGATATCCTCGCGCGCTGCGCCAAGGTGCTGTGAGCGCCGGCGCTGCGCCGGGCGGGAATGCTTGTTCTGTCCGGGTCCAGTCCGGGTTGGCGGCGGGTCGCGGCCGTGACGGCAAAGGATGTTCCGGTCCGGGTCGACCCGGACGGCGGCGTTCCGTTGCCGGCGGGAATGCTTCTTCCGTCTGCGTCCGGTCTGCGTTGGCGCCGCGTCAAGGCCCTGACAGAAAACGATACCTTGGTCCGGGTCGACGCAGACGCCGAAGTTCTGCGCGCAGCGGGAATGCTCATTCTGTCCGGGTCCTGTCCGGGTTGGCGCCACGATTTCCTCGGACGCAGCCTGCTCCGGCGCGGCGGCGGCGAGCGGCGCGGGTTCAGGGTCGGCGTCAGGCAAAGTGAGGAGGCTTTCGCGCTCATCCGCCGGATGCAGCGATTCCATGTCCGCGGCGACTTCGAAGAGGTGTGGGACGGATTCGTGCGAGCCGGGTGCGGCAGGATAGGGCGCGGTCGGCGTGAGGGGCGTGGACATGGGGGGACGTTCTCCGGGGACGGAGGCATGACGCATCGTCGCCCGCTTGGGTTGAGCGAGAATAACTGGGCGGGCGGAGTCGACGCGCCTAGTATGCTAGGCGAGACAGCGATAGTTCACACAATAATGTAGCCTATTTTCCAGCGCGATGCTAGAATTAGTTTTCGATTGCAGAGGGGCGGTGGCTGGCTGGTCTCATCCAGCAGACGTGATTTAGGAGTCGATCGCACTGACATCTCTTGGAGGAAGTTCTGAGTCGCTGGCGCATTTTGGTCTTGATGATTCTGTCGCTTTCGAGTGGGTGTGGGCGCTCGTCCAGCGAGCTCTTCGACGCGATGATGGAAGCAGACGACAACGAGCAGATCCGGTTCATTTCTGCGGAGATCATGGATCAGGGAGGGGACGGCATTCCGATCCTGCTTGCAATCCTGAGCCGGGATGTGCCGCCTGATCGGCGGCTCTCGCTCATAGAGCTTAGCAAGGATGGCGCTGCGTTGACGCGCCTGAACGATCTCGCGGTCAAAGGAGTCTACACCATCCATGAGATACCAGTTTTGCTGGAGTACATGGATGCGAAGATGGTCAATCTCCAGGCGTCGCTGATTCCCGCTGATACCTTGCAGCGCATTACGGGCCTGGATGTCGGCTACAATTCGCAGTTTGTTTCCGGTTTCAGCAAAGAGCTTGAGCCCAAGCGGCAAAAGATGCTGAGCGCGTGGCGCGCCTGGTATGACGATAGAAGGTGACCGATATCCGCTGCTGACCCAAAGCGGATCTCCGAGTTACCCAACACGCGCAGTTGGGATACGACGAGCAATATGGCAACGCAGATGATTTCAGTTTGGGAGTTGGAGGCTTGGTCCAAGCCAGGCCACTTGTTGCCACAAGAGTATGGAAAGGACATCGCGGAGCAATTGCATTCGGCCGGGATTCCGCCGGAGGCCTTTCTGGGATTGAGTGCGATTCCAGACCAAGCACACGTCATAAATCTTCGCATGGCTCTTGAAGCCGGAGAGTATTCGGCGAGAGACTTCGCGTCTTTCTGCCATGAGCAGCAATTGGAGGCAGACACGAACGCCATGGAGTCGGCTTGTAAGTTCTTGGAGTTCGCCCGGGGTCGCGCATTGGCCTGGATCCACATTCCCAGCGGCAGCGATCCAGACCTGATAAAGTCCATCGCTTCCCATATGCGCGTTCGGGATCACATCATTATCGATCCGGAAACGTCTGAAGAGATTAAATTCTAACTGAGGATCGTCCGCTCCTGACCCGAAGCGGACATCGCGGCGCTTGTGCGGCATGGAAGAACAATGTGAACCTCACCCCGCGCTCAATTCAGGCGATGCCGAAGAAAGTGGCGCTGCCGCCTTTAAGGAGTGAAGACCGCTTATGCGATTGTCATTCGTATTCACAATCGCGCTACTCATCTCAAGCAGCGCCCACGCTGATCCGATGTTCAATCCATCGGCTATGATCGCGTCGCCGGGTCAGTTCACGGGTTATCTAGACTGGATCGCCAAGACCAAGTTTACCGTCGAGGGTGTTCCTGATGAAGTTGTACGGGACTGGACCATCTGCGGGTCAAAGGTCATCTACGATTTTATGACGCCCGCCGAGCGCGACGAAATCGACGGCGCCGCGCAGACGACTGGTCTGACCGAAGCGCAGTTGTGGGCGTTCTCCAATAAGGTGGCGGAGACCCTCCGGCGCTTCCAGCCAGGCACTTTCGACAATGCGATCCGCAATTCATGTGGTGCATACGCGGACGCGTTCACGCAGCATCGCCGTAAGGCGCTTAAGCTTGACTAAGGCCTGCTACTGACCCAAAGCGGACATTGACGCCGAGAGATGGCGAGATCGGCGCATCCCCGGGGGGAGACCGCGCCGGTTTGTTCAGGCATTATGCCCGCCGGGGATTCGCGTTTCGAAAGGGGTGAGCGGCGGTGCATAAAGAAGCCTTCGTGATGGCGGTCTACAGCGATTTCGCCGGCCAGGTGCGCGGCAAGGGCTATCCGGCGCGGGAGCTCGACGAGCGCTGGGAGAAGGGCGTCGGCTGGACCCCGACCAACGTCATGATCAACTGCTTCGGCGCCATCCCGGCGACCCCTTGGGGCGCTTCCGGCGACCTGCTGCTGCGGCCGGACCGCGCCGGCGATTGCGTGATCGATTTCGGCGACGGTAGCCATGTCGAACGCTTCATCCTCGGCAATGTCGAGGAACTGGACGGAAGTCCCTGGGCCTGCTGCCCGCGCTCCTACCTGCAGGCAGCGATCAAGGAACTCGCCGACGACTTCGGCCTCCACCTGCGCGTCGCCTTCGAGCATGAGTTCACCCTGGTGGATCTGGAGGCGCGCCTCGGGTCCGCCTATGGGCTGGAGGCGATCCGGCAGATCGACGATTTGCCGGAGGTGATCCTGGCCGCCATCGACCGCGCCGGCCTGGAGCCCGACACCTTCCTGCCGGAATATTCGCCGGGCCAGTTCGAGGTCACGGTGCGCCCTGCCTTGGCGCTGGAGGCCGCCGATCGCGCGGCGAAGCTGCGCCAGATCGTGCGCGCCGCCGCGCGGCGCAAGGGCTGGCGCGCGAGCTTCACCCCGATCATGAAGCCCGGCGGCGTCGGCAACGGCGTCCACATCCATTTCAGCCTGGAAGACAAGAACGGCAAGCCGCTCTCCTATGATCCCAAGGGCGCCAACGGCGTCTCCGCCGCCGCGGCGCCCTTCATCGCCGGCATCCTGGCGCAGGGCCGGGCGCTTTGCGCGGTGACGGCGCCGAGCCGCATCTCCTACGACCGGCTGCGGCCCAATGCCTGGAGCGCCTCGGTCACCAATCTCGGCGCGCGCGACCGCGAGGCCCTGGTGCGCATCTGCCCGGTCTCCGAGAAGCCCGGCGCCAAGGTCGAGAAGAGCTTCAACTTCGAATACCGCGCCGCCGATGCCGCGGCGACGCCGCATCTGGCGCTGGGCGCGATCCTGCGCGCCGGGCTGATGGGACTGCGCGGCAAGCTCGCCTTGCCAAAGGCCGCGACGGTGATCGAGATCGCCCGGATGTCGGACGCGGAGAAGAAGGCCAACGGCATCGAAGCTTTGCCGTCGAGCCTCGGCGACGCGCTGGACCAGTTGGAGAAGGCGCCCGCCGCCTTGATGCCCGAGGGATTGAAGATGCCCTATCTCATGCACAAGCGCGGCGAGCTGCAATACACCGCCGAGATCGAGCGCGAGACCCTGTTCTCGATGTATGCGCAAGTCTACTGAGCGGATCCTCACCCATGCCGGCACCTGAATGGCGCGGCTTCGCGCCGGGCGATCCCGATCCCGTGCTCAGCCACGGCGCCGAGCGCCCCTCGCCCTTCCTGCTGGTCAGCGATCACGCGGGCAATGCCGTGCCCAAAGGGCTGGGCGACCTCGGCCTCTCCGCCGCGCATCTCCAGGACCATATCGCCTGGGACGTCGACATCTGGCCGATCGCCATCGCGGTCGCCGACGCGCTGGATGCGCCGCTGTTCGGGCAGGCCTATTCGCGGTTGGTCATCGACAGCAACCGCAAACCCACGGCGCGCGACAGCATCGCCAAGGTCAGCGACGGCGTCCTCGTGCCGGGCAATGCCGACCTCACGGAGGCGGAGTGCAAGCGGCGCTACGAATTGATCATGCGCCCCTATCAGGACCGGATCGCCGCCGAGATCGCCCGGCGCCCGAAGCCGCTCTGCATCGTCGCGATGCACAGCTGCACGGCGCAGCTTTCCGGCGGCAAGCTCCGGCCCTGGCATATCGGCGTCATCAGCGGCCCGGACGATCGGATGCGGCGGCGGGTCTTCGATCTGCTCGCCGCGGATTCCGGCGGCCTCGTGATCGGCGAGAACGAGCCCTATGTCGTCAGCATGGAGAATGACTACACCCTGCCGGTCCACGCCGAGGCGGCGGGCATCCCCTATGTCGAGTTCGAGATGCGCAACGACAGCTACAAGGATGCGGCCAGTCGCAAACGTGCCGCGGCGCTGCTCGCGCGGGCACTCGGGGGTGCGTTCACCGAGATACAGACGCTGGGCAGCCCAGCCGCTTAGAGGCCCGCGGCGAGGAGCTTCGCCCGCACGCCGCGGGCGCGGAAGCCCCAACCGAGATCGCCGTAGCCCTCGACCACATCCTCGAACATCGCCTCGGAGAGCTGCGACCCGCCGACCGGCTTGTTCGGCATGAGTTTGAATGCGTCAGCCATGCCGCGCTTGAACTGCGTGCTCGGCCAGAAGGCGCCGGTTCCGTCGCCAATGTCCTTGGTCCACAAGAGCGCCATGTAGGCGGTGACCGCACCGACGAAAGTGCTCGCAATGGTCTTGTCGGCTTCCGGGTCGCGACTTCCGAGCACCGGGATCAGCGAGGTATTGCTCAGCCACAGCACGGCCAGCGTTGCGACGGCGATCATCGCCACCGCCGCCAGAATCCAGATCTCGATCAGCCACCGGCCGATGCTCGGCCAGCGATGCATGATCCCGCGGCCAGCGAGCATGGATACGACCGCGCCGCCGGCGATCCCGATGCAGAGCTGAGCCGGCAGCAGGCCGCCGGTATACATGCGGATGCCGAGGATCACGCCGAGCAGCGCGGGTAGCCCCTTGATCGCGCTGCCGAGCCCGAAATCCACTAGATGGGGCTCCCGTTCATGTCCCACTTGTGCGCCGCCGGATGCGTGCAACGGCGGATCAACTTGCCTGATGTGTCCGTGACGATCTGGATATCGGCGACCGGCGGGGCGCCGATGCGGCAGACGACGCCCGCCACCGCCAGCAGCGTGTTGACGGAGGCGAGGCTGGACGTGAAGGCGTCGGAGAACTGCGCTTGATCCGCCGCGGCGCGATTGAGTTGGAGGCGATGCAATGCCGCGACATGTTCGAGGCCGGTCAAGATTGCCGGACGGAGTTCCTCGTTCCGGAGTTCCAGGTTTTTGATCGCATCAGCCATGACGACCTCCCGCGCACCCGTCGATACTCTATGAAGGAAGTCGGCCGTGCGAAATCACTCTCGGCGGCAGAAATCCGCTAAATATATTGAGCATACCGATAAATATGTTGACCACCGCCCCCGGCCTTCGCTTATATCCCTGGCTCCAGCGATCCGCGCTCGCCGCAGCGCGTCGCTGACCTATATTGCCACCCAAATCCGAACACCCGGGAGAGCGTCATGAGGACCATCCATCATTTTATCGGCGGCCAGGAAGTCCAGGGGAAGAGCGGCCGCTCGGCCGAGGTCTTCAACCCGGCGACCGGCGAAGTCCAGGCCAAGGTGGCGCTCGCCTCGAAGGCTGAGCTCGACGCCGCGGTGAAGGTCGCCGCCGCCGCTTTCCCCGGCTGGGCCGGCACCCCGCCGCTGACCCGCGCCCGCATCATGTTCAAGTTCAAGCAGCTCTGCGACGAGCGCGCCGACGAGATCGCCGCGGCGATCACCGCTGAGCATGGCAAGGTCATCTCCGATGCCAAGGGCGAGCTGACCCGCGGCCTCGAAGTGGTCGAGTTTGCCGCCGGCGCGCCGCAACTGCTGAAGGGCGAGTTCTCGGAGAATGTCGGCACCAATGTCGATTCCTGGGCGATCCGCCAGCCGCTCGGCGTCGTCGCCGGCATCACCCCGTTCAACTTCCCGGCCATGGTGCCGATGTGGATGTTCCCGATCGCGCTGGTCGCCGGCAACACCTTCATCCTGAAGCCGTCGGAGCGCGATCCCGGCCCGACCCTGCTGATCGCCAAGCTGCTGAAGCAGGCCGGCCTGCCGGACGGCGTCTTCAACGTCGTGCACGGCGACAAGGAAGCGGTCGATGCGATCCTGGAGAACCCGGAAATCCAGGCGGTCTCCTTCGTCGGCTCGACGCCGATCGCTGAATACATCTATCACACGGGCACCGCGCATAATAAGCGCGTGCAGGCTTTGGGCGGCGCCAAGAACCACATGATCGTCATGCCGGACGCCGACATGGATCTCGCGACCGACGCGCTGATGGGTGCGGGCTATGGCTCGGCCGGCGAGCGCTGCATGGCGATCTCGGTCGCGGTGGCGGTCGGCGACAAGGTCGCCGACACCATCGTCGACAAGCTCGCGCCGAAGGTGCGCGCGCTCAAAGTGGCGCCGGGCACCGATCCGGAGGCCGAGATGGGCCCGCTGGTCACCAAGCAGCATTTCGAGAAGGTGAAGTCCTACGTCGATCTCGGCGTCAAGGAAGGCGCCAAGCTGGTGGTCGACGGCCGTTCGTTGAAGCTGCAGGGCTATGAGAACGGTTACTTCCTCGGCGGTTGTCTGTTCGACAACGTGAAGCCGGAGATGCGGATCTACAAGGAAGAGATCTTCGGCCCGGTGCTCTCGGTCGTCCGCGTGCCAGACTATGCGAGCGCGGTGAAGCTGGTGAACGAGCACGAATACGGCAACGGCACCGCGATCTTCACCCGCGACGGCGACGCCGCCCGCGAGTTCGCCTCGAAGATCAAGGTCGGGATGGTCGGCGTGAACGTGCCCATTCCGGTGCCGATGGCCTTCAACAGCTTCGGCGGCTGGAAGCGCTCGCTGTTCGGCGATCATCACATGCATGGGCCGGAGGGCATTCGCTTCTACACGCGCCTGAAGACCATCACCTCGCGCTGGCCCACGGGCATCCGCGCCGGCGCCGAGTTCGTCATGCCGACCATGAAGTAATGGTGCGACTGTCCCGCCGCACGCTTCTGGCTTCGCTGGGTGCCTCGCTGACGCTGCCGGCGTCGGCGGCACCCGGCAGCGGCGGGGAGATCGTGTTTGCGACCTGGGGCGGGACCGAGATCAAGAATCTCACCCGCGCCTTCGCCACCCCGTTCCAGAATGCCGGCGGGCCGACCATCGTCTTCGACGGCACCGGGCCGACCGAAGGCGCCATCCGCAACATGGTCGATTCGGGCGATGTGGGCTGGGACGTCTGCGATGCCGATGGATATTCGGCGATCCGCCTCGGCCGCACCGGTGCGCTCAGTGCCATCGACTATTCGATCGTCGACCGCAATCTGATCGAGCCGCCCTTCGCCTTCGACCATGGGGTCGGCGGCTATACCTATGCCTATGTGCTGGCCTACGACACCGAGCTCTACAAGGAGCAGCCGCCGCAGAACTGGGGCGACTTCTGGGACGTGAAGCGGTTCCCGGGCAAGCGCGGCCTCTGGCGCTGGATGAACGGCGGCTTCGAGGCGGCGATGCTCTCGGCGGGCGCCACGCGCAACAAGGTCTATCCGATCGATCTCACCGTGGTCATGGACCGGCTGAAGCAGCTGAAGCCGCATCTCCAGACCTGGGAGAGCGGCGCGCAGTCGAAGCAGATGCTGGTCGACCGGGTGGTCGGCATGTCCTGCATCTGGCACAGCCGCGCCGTGCAGTTGGCGGCGGAGACCAATGGCCGGATTGGCTGGACCTGGGCCGACGGCATCCTCTATCCCGGCGTCTGGGTGGTGCCGAAGAACAACCCGGCGGGATCGCAGGCCTTCAAGTTCATCGCCTCGATGCAGGAGGCGCAGCGTCAGGTCAACTTCACCGGCCTGCAGGGTGTCGGCCCCTGCAATCCCAACGCCACCCAGGCGATGCCGGCGAGTCTGAAGTCGCTCGACCCCACCCAGCCGGAAAACCGGGCGCAGCTGGTGACGGTCGACAGCACCTGGTGGGCGGACAACTACGACCTCGCCATGAAGCGGTTCCAGGACCTGCTGAACCAGGCGTAGCGACCGGGCCTCGAGCACGTAAATTCGCTGTCAGGGCAATCCCGGACTGGTCTTCGGGAAGACGTTCCTTTACCAATACAGGTAAATCGACCTAGGTCGACCTGCCTGCGCTCGAGCCCGAGACCCCATGGAATTGCCGCTCCATCTCCTGCCCGCGACCCGGTTGCTTGAGCTTTACGCTTCCCGAGAACTCTCGCCGGTCGAGGCGACCAAGGCCGCGCTGGCCGCCATCGAGCGGCACAACCCGCGATTCAATGCCTTCTGCGTGGTCGATCAGGAATGCGCGCTGAACTACGCCCGGCAGTCGGAGGCGCGCTGGAAGGCCGGGGAAACCCTGGGGCCGCTGGACGGCGTTCCCACCACGGTCAAGGACCTGATCCTGGCGCGCGGCTGGCCGACCTTGCGTGGCTCGCGCACCGTTGACCCGGATCAGGATTGGGACGCGGACGGCGTGCTGGTCGCCAGCTTGCGGCGTTCGGGCGCGGTGCTGCTGGGCAAGACCACGACACCGGAATTCGGCTGGAAGGGCGTCACCGACAGCCCGGTTCACGGCATCACCCGCAACCCCTGGAAAGCCGAGCTGACCTCCGGCGGCAGCAGCGGCGGCGCCGCGGTGGCGGCCGCCTGCGGCATGGGCGCCTTGCATGTCGGCACCGACGGCGGCGGCTCGATCCGGATTCCCGCCAGCTTCACCGGCGTGGTCGGATTCAAGCCGACCTATGGCATCGTGCCGCGCCACCCGCCTTCGCCCTACGGCACGCTGTCGACCGGCGGACCGATCACCCGCAGCGTCGCCGATGCCGCGCTGATGATGGAGGTGCTGACCGAGCCCTTCCCCGCCGACTTCTACGCCCTGCCGATGGAGGACCGCGCCTTTCGCGCCGGGCTCGCGCGTGGGATCAAGGGCTGGCGCATTGCCTTCTCGCCGACGCTCTCCGGGGCCAGGGTCGATCCGGAGATCGCCGCGATCGTCGCCGCGGCGGCCAAGCGCTTCACCGAGCTCGGCGCCAACCTGGTCGAGGTGCCGCCGGTGCTCGAGGACAGCCTGCTCGCCTTCCAGCACCACTGGTTCGTCGGCGCCGCCGTGCAGGTGCGCGGCATGACGGCGGCGCAGCGCCGCAGGCTCGATCCCGGCTTTGCCTATATCGCCGAGCAGGGCAGCCGCCTGCCCGCGGTGGAATACGCCGCCTCGATCAAGGCGCGCGAGGCCCTGGGCTCGAAGATGCTGGCCTTCCTGCAGTCCTGGGACCTGCTGATCACGCCGACCATGCCGATCGCGGCCTTCGCCGCCGGATCGGATTATCCGCCCCAGGCCGGGCGCGGCGAGTGGAACGACTGGACCCCCTTCACCTATCCCTTCAACCTGACCCGCCAGCCGGCCATCTCGGTCCCCTGCGGCTTCACCAAGGCCGGCCTGCCGGTCGGGCTGCAGATCGTCGGTCCGATCCTCGGCGACCACCGCGTGCTGCGGGCCGCCCAGGCCTTCGAGCAGATTCAGCCGTTCCGGATGCCGGAACTCTAGCAACCCGGCTCAGGCCGCGGTGTTATTGGGCTGAGCGTAAGCCCGGGGCTGCGCCCCTTCCCTTCGGAGCCGCGCGTGCGCTTACGCCAGGTCGCGATCGTCATCCTCTCCCTGCTGCTGGTCCTGGTGTTGCTGGCCGGCGCCGGCGTGCTTTGGGCGATGAGCCTCGACTATCGCAGCTACGCCGAGCACAAAGGCAGCGAGGCGCTCGGCCGCCAGGTCACGATCGGTGCGCTGAAGATCGGCTGGGGCGATCCGCTCAGCATCGAGATCCGCGACCTGCGCATCGCCAACGCGGACTGGGGCACGCGGCCCGAGATGGCCAGCGTCGAGCACATCCTGGCGCTGGTCGACCTATGGCCGCTGCTCGACGGCACGATCCGCTATCGCCGGCTGGAGGTGACGCGCCCCGACATCCTGCTCGAGCGCGACGACAAGGGCACCGGCAATTGGAAATTCGCCGGTGGCGGCGGCGCGGATGGCGGTGGGGGAGGCGGCCTCGGCCTGATGCCGAAGGACCGGACCCAGTTTCCGACCCTGCTCGATTTCGCGCTGCAGACCGCGACCGTCACCTACCGCACCAGCAGCGGCAAGCCGCTGGTCATCGCCTTGAAGCAGGCCACGGTGCAGACGCCGGACGACGACCAGCCGGTCATGGTCACCGCCGAGGGCGCCTACAACGACCTCCCGGCGCGGCTCGAAGCGACCACGGATTCCTTCGTCCGTTTGCGCGATGCCTCCGTCCCCTTTGTCGAAGCCTTCACGCTGGCCAACGAGGACAGCAGGATTGCATTCGAGGGCCCGCTGATGAACCCACTGGACTTCGACGGCATCGACAAGGCGGCGTTGACCATCGAGACCAGGAATTTCGGCAAGCTGCTGGAAGCCTTCGATGCCGGCCTCTCCGCGGCCTTCCCGGTCAAGCTTAACGGCGCGCTCTCGCACCAGGGCAATCGCTGGCAGATCGACGGCATCACCGGCACGACGGCGGAGAACCCGGTCACCGGCCGCTTCGTGCTCGACGAAGGCCCGCGCGGCGGCACCGACAAGATGGCGGTCACGGCGCGCTACGACACGCTGGTCCTCGACAGCATGCTCGGCAAGCAGCAGGCCAAGACCGATTGGAAGTCGATCGAGCTCCAGCTGCCCGAAAAGACGGCACCGGCGATCCAGGCCGATCTTGCGGCCAAGCGGCTGAAATACGGCAAGACCACGCTGCCGGGCTTCGCCTTGGTCGGCAGCGCCGCGCCGGGCGCGGTCGATATCGACAGCGTCAAATTCGCCATGGCCGGCACCAGCTTCGAAGCGAACGGCACGGCGAAGCGCGACGGCAAGGCGACGCGGCTGCATCTCAATGCCGGGTTGCCCGGCGGCAATCTCGCCGAGCTGCTGAAGACTTTGGGCGCCGCGACGACGGAGATTGCGGGCAAGGTCAGCGCCCGGATCGCCCTCGATGCGCACGCGGCCAAGCTCGGCGAGATCCTGTCACAGGGCCAAGGCAGCGCGGTCTTCGCGATGACCGAAGGCAAGGTCTCGCGCGACGTCCTGGAAAAGGCCTCGGTCGATCTGCGCACCATCTTCCGCAAGGGCGAGGGCATGTCCGCGGTCAAATGCCTGCTCGGCATCGCCGTGGTGAAGGACGGCGTCGCCCAGATTTCGCCGCTGATCCTGCGGACCCCGGAAGCGACCTTGACCGGCGGCGGCACGATCGACCTCGCCAAGAACGCGGTCGATCTCACCATCCGCTCGGACCCGAAGTCGACCGGCTTCTTCGCGCTCGACATCCCGATCCGCATCTCCGGCGGTCTCGACGCGCCGAAGGCGGCACCGGATTCGAAGTCGAAGTTCGAGGCCGGCCTCGCGCTGCCGGAACTGCCGAAGCCGATCCGGAAGGTGGCGGAGGAAAGCCGCTGCCTGGAAGGTTGAGTTAGTTCGCGACCGCCTTGTCGCGTTTCAGCAGCCGCTCCATGCAGGCATCGGCGGTCAGCGGCTTGCCGAACAGCCAGCCCTGGCCGTATTCGCAGGAGAGCGCCCGCAGGAGCTCGGATTCCTCGTTGCGCTCGATGCCCTCGGCCACGACCTTGAGGCGGAACAGCCGCGCCAGCTGCAGGATCGCTTCCACCATCCGCACGCCGGCGGAATCGACGCCCATCGAGGAGACGAAGGAGCGATCGACCTTCAAGGTGTCGATCGGCAGGCGCTTCAGCAGCGAGAGCGACGAATAGCCGGTGCCGAAATCGTCCAGCGACAGGCCGGCGCCGATCGACCGCAACCGGTTCAGCAGGCCCAGGGTCACCTCGAAGTCGCGCATGACCGCGCTCTCGGTGATCTCCAGCTTCAAGCGCTGCGGTTCCAATCTGTTGGTGTCCAGCGCCGCGCGCACGATGTCCGGCAAGGCCGGCCCGTCGAGCTGGCGGCTGGAGACGTTGACGCTGACGAACAGTTCCGGGTCGGCGCCGGCGTCGATCCAGGCCCGCGCCTGGCGGCAGGATTGCTGCAGCACCCAGGTGCCGATCGGCACGATCAACCCGGTCTCCTCGGCGATCGGGATGAAATCCATCGGCGAGACCATGCCGCGGGTCGGGTGGTGCCAGCGCACCAGCGCCTCGAAGCCGGACAACGCGCCGGAATTCAAGTCGACGATCGGCTGGTAGAGCACCAGCAGCTCGTCGCGGCGCAGGGCCTGGTGCAGGTCGGCCTCGATGCGCAGGCGGTCGCGGGCGCGGCGCTGCATTTCGGGGTCGAACACGACCTCCTGCCCGCCGCCCTCGTCGCGCGCCTTGTTGAGCGCGGCGGTCGCGTCCTTGATCAGCTCGTCGGCGATCTCGTGATGCGGCTGCGCCTGCGCCATGCCGATCGAGAGCGTCAGCATGACCGATTCCTCGCCCATGGTGATCGGCTCTTCGGCGGCCTTCTTCACCCGGTTGGCGACGCGCACCAGATCGGTGTCGTCGCGCATCACATCGACCAGGATGCACATGGTGTTTTCCGACATGATGGTCAGCGTGTCGGTGGTACGCAGGGTGGTGATCAGGCGCTGCGACACCGCCTTCTGCACCAGGTCGCAGAAGGCCTGGCCATAGGCCTCGCGCATGGTCTCGTAGCGGTCGATCTGCAGCAGGATGATGCCGAAGTTCGCGGCGGTGACGGTGCCGCCGGCACGGTCGCGCCGCTTGGTCTTGATGATCGACTGGTTGATGCGGTCATAGAGCACGATCCGGTTGGGCAGGCCGGTCATCGCGTCGGTGAGCTTGCGCTCGCTGATGTCGCTGATCGAGCCCGCGACCCGCCAGGCCTTGCCGTATTCGTTGCGGAGCGAGGTGCCGCGCACCAGGAACCAGCGATAGGTCATGTTGGCGTGCTGGATCCGGCATTCGATCTGGAAGGCGAGCGAGATGCCTTCGAGATGGTTGCGCAAGGCCAGCTGGAACGCGTCCACGTCGTCGCGATGCAGCATGCCGACCCAGCTGTCCATGGTGTCGAGCACCGCGTCGCGATCGAGCCCGAGCAGCTCAAGGCAGCGCGGCGAGAAATAGAGCTGGTCGGTCTTGATGATCCAGTCCCAGATGCCGTCGCTGGAACCGGCGACGGCGAGCGCGAAGCGCTCCTGCTCGCTCTTGTTGGCGGCGATCGCCGCGCAGCGCGCGAGATGCGAGCGGATCCGCGCCATCGCCACGGGCAAATGCAGCGGCTTGGAGACGTAGTCGTCGGCGCCGTCGTTGAGCGCGCCGGCGACGAGGTCGTCCTCGCCGACATCGGACATCATGATGATCGGCAGCTCGTCGGGCCTGAGCCCCTGGCGCACGCGGTAAAGCACCTCGAGCCCGCCCATATCCGGCATGCTCAAGTCCAGCATGACCAGGTCGAAATGCTGCGCATCCAGCAGGTCGAGCGCCGCCTGCCCGCCGGCCGCGGCCGTGACGGTATAGCCCGCCTGGCGCAGCTGCTGTCCGAGCTGCGTCAGTCCGGCAATATCGTCATCCACGCAGAGGATATGCGCGATGCTCACCCTTCAGACCCCGATTACCCAAGAATCCCGATGCCCCGCATCATATACGCGATTCGTACCAAATTCTTAATTTCTTGGGATAAAAGCGTGAATCCGCGCGCGAACGTCCCGAGGACTCCGCGCCTAAGTCGTTGTCGGGGCAGGCTTGAAAGCCTTGTTACGCGCGGCTTCCCAAGCGGTGCAGGGCGAGCACCGCGCCGCCGGCCACCAGCCCCCAGAAGGCGGCGCCGATGCCGAAGACCGAGAAGCCGGACGCCGTGGTGACGAATGTCACAAGCGCGGCGTCGCGTTCCTTCGCGGCACTGAGGAAGGCGAGGCTCGACGAGCCGAAGGCGCCGAGCAGGGCCAAGCCGGCGACCGCCTCGATCAGGATCGGCGGCGAGGCGGTGATAAACCCGGCCGCGAACGGGGCCAGGATTCCCATCGCCACATAGGCGGCACCCGAGGTGACCGCGGCAATGTAGCGCTGCTTCGGATCGGGATGCGCATCGGGCCCGGCGCAGATCGCCGCGGTGATGGCGGCGAGATTGATCGCATGGCCGCCGAAGGGTGCGGCGATCAAGGTCGAGGCGCCGGTGCCGACCAGCAGCGGCGCCGACGGCGGCTCATAACCGTTGGCGCGCAGCACGGCGAAGCCCGGAATATTCTGCGACGCCATCGTCACCAGGAACAGCGGCAGTGCGATCGAGACCACGGCCGACCAGGAGAAGACCGGCGTCACCCATTCGAGCGCCGGCCATTGCCAGCCGCCGGCGAGCGGCGCCGCGGGAGCGGACTCGCTGCCGGGCAGCAGGCCGAAGGCAGCCAGCGCATACATCAACACTGCGATCACCACCGCGGCGGGCGCCGCGTAGAGCCGCGCGAAGCGCGCGACCACCACCCAGCCGATCACCACCGGCAGCGCCATCATCGGCACTTCGGCGACGGCCTTGACCGGCGCAATGCAGAAGCTCAACAGCACGCCGGCCAGCATCGAATTGGCGAGCGGCGCCGGGATCGCCAGCACCGCGCGGCCGAGCGGCTTCCACAGGCCCGCGACGACGACCAGCGCGCCGGCGATGATGAAGGCGCCGACCGCGGCGGCAAAGCCGCCTTCGATCACCCCGGTCGCGGCGAGCAAGGCCGCGCCCGGCGTCGACCAGGCGATCGCGATCGGCATGCGGTACTTCAGCCCGAACACGACCGCCGCGAGCCCCATCATGGTGCCGACGGCCAGCAATCCGGATTCCGCCTGGCCCGGGGTCGCGCCGACGCCGATCAGCCCCTGCAGCACGATTGCGAAGGAGCTGCCATAGCCGACCACCGAGGCCAGCAGGCCGGCAAGGATCGGCGGCCAGGGTCCGACCGCCTTCGCCGGCACGTCGCCGCCCATCGTCTCTGACCCAAGGCTCATCGCACTTCCCCAGCAACTGGCGGCGGCATTGCCCCCGCCTCGGCCTCTAGCTATACTGAAATTGGATCCAATCGACAAATAGATATTAGAAAGGAATTTCAATCATTTGGGAACGCTCGCCAAGCTGATCGACGCCAAGCAGCCGCGCTTTCGCACGGCGACGGAATATGTCGAGAGCACCTTGAAGGAGGCGATTCTGACCGGCGCCCTGCCCGGCGGCACGCCCTTGCGGCAGGAGGATCTCGCCGCCGAGTTCGGCTTGAGCCGGATGCCGATCCGCGAAGCCTTGCGCCAGCTCGAGGCGCAGGCCCTGGTCGACTTCTATCCGCACCGTGGCGCGGTGGTGACGGAAATCTCCGCCGCCGAGGGCGCCGACAATTACGCGATCCGCGCCGCGCTCGAACCCGCGGCCTTGCGCCTCTCGGTGCCGCATCTCACCAAGGACGATCTCAAGCGGGCGCGCGAGACCGTCGAGGAGATGGACGCGGAAAGCGGTCAGGCGCGTTTGGGCGAATTGAACCGTCGCCTCCACATGACGCTCTACAGCCGCGCCGGCCGGCCGCGCCTGCTCACCCTGGTGGACCAGCAGCTGGCGGCGGCCGATCGCTTCCTGCGTTTTCACCTGGCAGCGATGGGCCGCAATCATCTTTCGCAGGAAGAACACCGCGGCATGATCGACGCCTGCGCGGCGCATGACGCCGACGAAGCTTGCGCCATCCTCACCCAGCACATCGAAACGGCGGCGCGGAATCTACAGGAATTCTTCGCGCCGCGCTGACCCTAAATCGGCAAGCGCACCGCTGCGCCCCCTCGCCCGTAGGGAGACGGGGTGCAGCGGAGCACTGTTCGACGGCGGAGTCGCCTATCCCCAAAGCTCCGGCGTATTCGGATGCATGGTGCTGCCGGTGAACTTGAAGCCGTGCGGGCGGTCTTCCGCCAGGAGCAGCGGGCCATCGAGGTCGACGAATTCCGCGGTTTGCGCCACCAGGAAGCCGGGCGCCATGGAAAGTGAGGTCGCCACCATGCAGCCGACCATCACCTGGAACTCCAGGCGCCGCGCCTCGGCGACCATGGCCAGCGCTTCGGTCAAGCCACCGGCCTTGTCGAGCTTGATGTTCACGCACTGATAGCGGCCGTGCAGCGTGCGGAGCGACGAGAGGTCGTGGCAGCTCTCGTCGGCGCAGACCGGCACCGAGCCCTTCACCGCCAGGATCGCGAGATCGTCCTCGGCCGGCAGCGGCTGCTCGATCAGCACCACGCCCAGGTTCTTCAGCAGCGGCGAGAGCGCCTTGTAGTCGTCGATCGACCAGCCCTCGTTGGCATCGACCATCAGCTTGGCGTTCGGCGCCGCCTGGTGCACGGCCTTGACGCGCTCCAGATCCTCCGGCCCGGCGAGCTTCAGCTTCAGGAACGGCCGGCTGGCATTCGCCTTGGCTGCTTCCGCCATCTTCGCCGGCGTGTCGAGGCTCAAGGTGTAGGTCGTCACCACGTCATGCGGCTTCTCCAGCCCGGCGATCTCCCAGGCCGGCTTGCCCGCGAGCTTGGCCTCGAGATCCCAGAGCGCGCAGTCGATCGCGTTGCGCGCGGCGCCCGGCTTCAGGAGATTCCTGAGCCGTTGCCGGCCAACGCCGCCTTCGATCGCATTGCGCAGGCTTTCGACGATCTCGGTGACGCTGCCGACGCTCTCCTTGTAGCGGGCGTAAGGCACGCATTCGCCGCGGCCGGTCTTGCCGTCCTCCTCGATCTCGACCACCAGGACTTCCGCTTCGCTCTTCGAGCCGCGCGAGATGGTGAAGGTCTGGGCAAGCTTGAAGCTCTCGCTTTTGATCTTGAGCTTTCGGGTCATGTGAGCTGATCGGCGATGCGGCCGACTCCCGTGCGGATTGGATCGACCGTCGGCAGGCCGATCTCGCGCTCGACCTTGACGAGGTAGTCCTTTGCGGCCGCTTCATCGAGCCCTTTGGTGTTGATGCTGGCGCCGACGAACTTCACCTTGGGATTGGTGAGCTTGGCCGCGGCGAGATTGGCTTCCATGCAAGCCTTGAGGTCCGGCAGCGGGTAATGCGGCAGGCCGCGCATGTGCTTGCGCGTCGGCTCATGGCAGAGCACCAGCGCATCGGGCTGTGCGCCGTGCAGCAGCCCGAGGCTGACCCCGGCATAGGAGGCGTGGAACAGCGAGCCCTGCCCCTCCACCAGATCCCAATGGTCGGCATCGTTGGCCGGCGACAGCCATTCGACCGCGCCGGAGACGAAGTCCGAGACCACCGCGTCGATCGAGACGCCGGAGCCGGCGATGAAGATACCGGTCTGGCCCGTCGCCCTGAAATCGGCCTTGGCGCCGCGCTTCTTCATTTCCTTCTCGAGTGCCAGCGTCGTGTACATCTTGCCGACCGAGCAGTCTGTCCCAACGGCCAGCAGCCGCTTGCCCGCGCGCTTCGCGCCGGACCCGACTTCGAACTCGCGGGTCGGGTGGCGGACATCGTGCAGCTCGCGCCCGAGGCGCCTGGCGGTCTCGACCAGCTGCGGATGATCGGAGAGGCGCTGGTGCAGCCCGCTGGCGAGATCCATGCCGAGCTCCAGCGCGCCCGCCAGCATATCCACCCAGTCCGGCGACAGCACGCCCCCGCGGTTGGCGACGCCGACGATCACGGTCTTGGCCCCGGCCTTGGCCGCCGCCTCGAAATTCATGTCCTTGATCTTGAGATCGGCATTGCAGCCCTCGAGCCGCATCTGGCCGAGGCACCAGTCCGGGCGCCAGTCGAGGATGCCCTGGGCGGTCTTGGCCGCCAGCTGGTCCTTGGCGTTGCCCAGAAACAGGAGATAGGGACGTCGAATCTCAAAGCCCGTCACGGATAAGCCCTCAGGAAATACAGTGGATCAGGGGAATTTATCGAAGATCTCTGGTCTTGTCTCGCTGCCAACCTCTATAGTGTGGGCGGTTTCGGGGCGCAATTACTCGATGTCATCGTCCGATTTGCCGCAACTCACGGCCGCCCTGTCCTCGGCATTCCCGGGGCAGGCCGTACCGCCGTCCTTGAACCGGCGGATCTGGTCGATCGCCTTCCCGGCGATCATGGCCAACCTGACCACCGTGCTTCCCGGCCTCTGCGACATGGCCTTCATCGGCCGCAGCGGCGATGCGGTCGAGCAGGCCGGCGTCGCGCTCGGCGCGGCCTTCACCGCCCTGACGCTCTGGGCCTTCGGCTTCTTGCGCATGGGCACCACGGGCATAACCGCCCAGGCCAACGGCGCCCGCGATCTCCGGGAAATGCGCGAGGCGCTGACCTGGTCGCTGGTCCTGGCCGTCGGCATCGGACTGCTGCTGATCCTGGCCGCCTTTCCGCTGGCCGCGCTCGGCCTGCCGATCTACGGCGGCCCGGCGCAGGTGCAGGACTACGCCGCGCAGTATTTCCACATCCGCCTGCTGGCGGCGCCCTTCGACCTTTCGCTCTACGCGATGATGGGCTGGCTGATCGGCATGCAGCGTGCCCGCGTCATGTTCGCGCTGCAGCTCCTGCTGAACGGCCTCAACATCGCGCTCTGCTACCTCTTCGTCGTCGAGCTCGGCTATGACGTGATGGGCGTCGCCGCGGCGACGGCGCTGGCGCAGGCGACGACCGCGCTGGTCGGCTTCCTCTGGACCCGGGGCATTTCGCGCAAGCTCGGTCCGGTGCTGGCGCGCGGCACCACCTTCGCCTTCGAGATGCTGGGGCGCCTCGCCCGGATCAACCGCGACATCTTCATCCGCACCCTCGCGCTGATGCTGGTCTTCAACTACTTCATCCATCTGAGCGCCCGGCAGGAAGAGGTGACGCTGGCCGCCAACCAGATCCTGATCGGCTTTCTGGGCCTGATCGCCAACGCCCTCGACGGCTTCGCGCAATCGGCCGAGACCCTGGTCGGCGAGGCGGTTGGCGCCAAGGACAGGAAGCGCCTCTCCGCCGCACTCTGGGCCAATCTCGGCTGGAGCCTCGGCCTCGCCGCCCTGCTCGCCGTCCTGCTCTGGCCGGTCGGCGCCTTCATGCTTCCGGTCTTCAGCGCCAATGCCGAGGTGGTGGCAGCGGCCGAGAAGGTCTTCCCCTGGGTGATCGTGGCGCCGATCGTCTCGGTCTGGTGCTTCCTGCTGGACGGCGTCTTCATCGGCGCCACCCGTGGCCGGGAGCTGCGCGACGGCATGCTGATCTCGGCCGCGCTCGGGCTGATCGCGCTGCAATGCGCCTTCTGGTTCGACGGCAATGCCGGATTGTGGGCGGCCCTCACCCTGTTTTTCGGGATCCGCGCCCTGCCGCTGGCGCTCTGGTACCGCCGGATTCCGGCCTCGTTGGCAAGCTAAGCCGCTTTGTGGCAGAGTCCCCGGCCGCTGCACTGAGGTCCATCCCCCAAGGTCCGACATGCCAAGCTTCGACATCGTCTCCAAGACCGATCTCAACGAAATCGACAACGCCATCAACGGTGCGCGTCGCGAGATCGACACCCGGTTCGACTTCAAGGGCTCGAAATGCACGATCGAGCGGAAGGAAGAAACCATCACGTTGTTTGCCGACGACGACATGAAGCACAAGCAGATGCAGGAGCTGCTGAAGGGCTACGTGACCCGCCGCAAGCTGGATGCCGGGGCCTTGGAGTTCAAGGACCCGGAACGGGCCTCGGGCAACGCCGTGCGTCAGCAGGTCGTGGTCAAGCAGGGCATCGACCAGAAGCTCGCCAAGGAGATCGTGAAGGCAATCAAGGACGCCAAGCTGAAGGTCCAGGCGGCGATCCAGGGCGACGAGCTCCGGGTCACCGGCAAGAAGCGCGACGACCTGCAGGACGCGATCGCCCTGGTCCGCGGCCTCAAGATCGAGCAGCCGCTGCAATACGTGAATTTCCGCGACTGAAGAGACGAGAGAAATGCCGAAGAAGAATCCGCTGAACCTGAACGCGCTCCAGCTGAAGACGCTGACCCTGTTCCAGGAGCTCGCCAAGCTCGAGGGCTTCGCCAAGCCCGCCGACGAGCCCGGCCATATCATGATCACCGGCATGCCGCGTCCGCACGGCAACCACTTCCACCTCGGCAATTACGTGCTCTCGTCCAAGGACGCTTCCGGCCTCTCCAACGAGAGCGCCTGGATCGCGCTCGAGCGCAAGGGGCTGGTGAAATCGTTCTGGCCGCAGGCCTGCCAGATCACGCCGGAGGGATTGAGCTACGAAACCGGCATGCGCGACGAGATCCTGCACGAGGGCGGCCATCACTGATGATTCTCTACCGCTATCTGACCGGCGCCGATGACGCCGCCTTCTGCCACCGCATCACCGCGGCGCTGAACAAGGGCTGGTTCCTCTACGGTCCGCCGAGCTTGACCTATGACGCCGAGCAGAAGCGCGTGGTCTGCGGCCAGGCGATCACCAAGGACGTGCCGGACCGGGAGTATGATCCGGGGCTGGACCTGTCGACGTTCTGATCCGCTTCAAGCCGGCACCTTCGCCCGCACATACTCATCCAGCCAGGGCGTGCGATAGCCGTCCTCGCGCCACAGGATCGGGAAATAGCTCTCGTCCATCGCGGTGTCGCCGACGCGCTTGTAGCGGTTGTAGATGTAGGAAATCTTCGTCGGGTGGAACTTCGCTTCCGACGACATGCAATGCGTGACCGCCGAGCGGCGCGGGCGCTCCGCCGCATTGGCGCCGGAGCCGTGCCAGCACCAGCCGTGGTGGAAGGCGCAGCCGCCGGCCGGCACTTCGACGAAGGCGATCTCCGGTTCCTTGCCCAGGCTGTGGGCAGCCGCGACCATTTCCTTGCGATAGTCCTCGGGCGCGTGGAACTGCTTCGCTGGCGGGAAGCGGCCCCATTTGTGCGAGCCCTTCACGTATTCGATCGTGCCGCCGGAAGCACTCGTGTCGTCGAGTGCGATCCAGCAGGTCAGCATGTTCGGCGGGTCGATCCAGTCGTTGTAGGAATTGTCCTGGTGATAGCCGAGCGACTTCGCGCCCGGCGGCTTCCAGATCACGTTGTCCTGGGCGATCCGCGCGCCCGGCCATCCCGCGAGCTGGGCGCAGAGCCGGCCGATCTCGCGCCTGAGCACCAGCGAAGCCACGGTGCGGTCGGATTTCCAGCCGTTGCAGATCTGGCGCGCGCGGTCCGGGCGGTCGCGGCCTTCCTGCCAGTTCCATTCGTCCGGATAGAGCCCGGTCTCGAACTTGCCCTTGAACAGGCTTTCGAAACGCCCGGCCACCGCTTCGGCTTCGTGCCGCTCGATCAGCTTCGGCAGGATCAGGAATCCGTCGGCGTTGAATTGCGCGACCTGTTCTTCGGTGAGCTGGTCGATCACAGACGGCCTCCCGCTTTCCCTCAACGGCGAGGATGACCGGCCGCTGGGTGGTTGGCAAGGCGCGTTCCGCCCGCCATGATGCCGCATCGCAAAGAGGGAAATCATGGCCGATCTCGACCTGAGCTACACGCCCGCCCATGAACTGGCGGCGCGGATCCGCAACGGCAGCTTGAGCCCGGTCACCGTCGTCGAGAACGCGCTCGACCGGATCAAGACCGTCAACGCGAAGCTGAACTGCTTCTGCTTCGTCTATCCCGAGGAATCGCTGGACCTCGCCCGCGCGATGGAAGCCGAGGCCAAGGCCGGCAAGTTCCGCGGGCCGCTGCATGGCATCCCTTTCGCGATCAAGGACCTGACACCGACCAAGGGCAAGCGCACCACGCTCGGCTCCTATGCCTATGAGCACTGGGTGCCGGATTACGACGCGCCGATCGTCGAGGCGTTGAAGAATGCCGGCGGCATCATGATCGGCAAGACCACCACGCCGGAATTCGCCTATTCGAGCTTCACCGAGAGCCCGCTCTGGGGCATCACCCGCAACCCCTGGAATCCGGAACGCTGCGCCGGCGGCTCTTCCGGCGGATCGGGCGTCGCCGTCGCCACCGGCTGCGTGCCGTTTGCGGAAGGCTCCGACATGGGCGGCTCGGTGCGCATCCCGGCGAGCTTCTGCGGCGTGCTCGGGCTGAAGCCCTCGTTCGGCCGCATCCCCTTCACCATCCTGCCCAGCCAGTTCGATCAGATCTCGCATTTCGGCCCCCTGGCCCGCAGCGTCCAGGATCTCTGCCTGTTCATGCAGGTGACCCAGGGCCCGGACGAGCGCGACATCCAGTCGCTGAAGCCCGCGCTCGATTTCCTGCAGCCGAAGCCCGCCGACCTCAAGGGCAAGCGGCTCGGCCTGCTGCTCGATTTCGGTAAAAGGGTCTGGCATCCGGATGTCGAGGCGGCGATCCGCCGCGGCGCCGAAGTCCTGCGCCAGGCCGGCGCCGAGATCGAGGAGATCTCGATGTCCTGGAGCCTCGACCAGGACGAGCTCTGGTCCAAGCATTGGGAAGTCTATCTCGCGACTTTCTTCGGCCATGTGCTGCCGGAGTTCGGCAAGAAGATGGACCCGATCGTGCGCGGCGTGATCGAGCGTGGCCTGAAACAGTCGGCGGTCGAGTTCAAGCAGCTGGAGTTCGGCCGCACCGAGATGTGGAAGGAGCTGTCGCCGATCCTGCAGAAGTTCGACGCCATCCTCTGCCCGACCATGGCGCAGCCGGCGCCGACCCATGGCCGCAGCGACCAGGACTTCTGGCGGCTGGACGACCAGGGCCGCTACATGGCGCTCGACGTCACCTCCTGCTGGAACTTCGTCAGCCAGTGCCCGGCCCTCACGATCCCGGCCGGGTTGACAAAGGACGGGCTGCCGATCGGGTTGCAGGTGATCGGCCGGCGCTTCGACGACCTGACCCCGATCGATATCGCCGCGGTACTGGAAAAACGCCAGCCCTGGGCCCAGCAAAGACCGCCGATTTAGCCCTTGGCGATTTGACCCCGTCCGAGAGGCGCGGTAATTCAGCGCCAGAGACTGTGGGAGCGGATCATGTCTGGATTGAGGACCGGCGGCCAGGTGCTGGTCGATGCCTTGAAGAACCACGGCGTCGATATGGCCTTCGCCGTGCCGGGCGAGAGCTATCTGGCGGTGCTGGACGCGCTGCATGACGCCAGCAACCAGATCCGCCTCATCACCTGTCGCCAGGAAGGCGGCGCCGCCTATATGGCCGAGGCCTATGGCAAGCTGACCGGCAAGCCCGGCATCTGCCTGGTGACCCGCGGCCCCGGCGCCAGCAACGCGACGGTCGGCCTCCACACCGCCTTCCAGGATTCGACGCCGATGATCCTCTTGATCGGCCAGGTCGCCCGCGACCAGGCCGAGCGCGAGGCGTTCCAGGAAGTGGACTTCCGCCGCCTGTTCGGCCAAGTCACCAAATGGACCGCGCAGATCGAGGACGCTCGCCGCATCCCCGAATATATGAGCCAGGCCTTCCACCGCGCCATGAACGGCCGCCCCGGCCCGGTGGCCTTGGCACTCCCCGAAGACATGCTGACCGACAAGATCGAGGTGAGGGACGCCGGCCATTACATCACCGCCCGCGGCAACCCGAGCGCCGAGCAGATGGCCGAGCTGCGCGACCGGCTCGCCAAGGCGAAGCGGCCCTTCGTCATCCTGGGCGGCGGCGGTTGGGATGCGACAGCGGTCGCCGACATCCAGGCCTTCGCCGAGAACAACAACCTCCCGGTCGGCGCCTCCTTCCGCTGCCAGGATTTCTTCGACAACGACCACAAGAACTACGCCGGCGATGTCGGCATCGGCATCAACCCGAAGCTCGCCGAGCGGGTGAAGAAAGCCGACCTGCTGCTGGTGGTCGGCGCACGCCTGGGCGAGATGACGACTTCCGGCTACACCTTGCTGGAGCCGCCGGTGCCGCAGATGGATCTCGTCCATGTGCATGCCGCGCCCGAGGAGCTGGGCCGGGTCTACCAGGCCGCGCTGCCGATCAATTCCGGCATGCAGGGCTTCGCCAAGATGGCGCGGGTGATGAAGCCGGTCGATCATGCGGCCTGGGATACCGAGACCAAGCAGGCCCGCGCCGACTACGAGGCCTGGCAGAAGCACGATGCCAATGCCGGCGCGGTGCAGATGGGCGAGATCCTCGCCTATCTCCGCGACAAGCTTCCCAAGGACGCGATCGTCACCAACGGCGCCGGCAATTACGCGACCTGGTGGCACCGCTTCTACCGCTGGCGCTCCTACCGCACCCAGCTGGCGCCGACCAACGGCTCGATGGGCTACGGCGTGCCGGCGGGTGTCGCCGCGAAGCTGGTGCACCCGGAGCGGATCGTGGTCTCGGTCAACGGCGACGGCTGTTTCCTGATGAACGGCCAGGAAGTCGCGACCGCCGTGCAGCACAATGCTAACGTCATATTCCTGGTGGTCAACAACGGCATGTACGGCACCATCCGCATGCACCAGGAGCGCGAATATCCCGGCCGCGTCTCCGGCACCGACTTGAAGAACCCGGACTTCGCCGCCCTCGCCCGCGCCTATGGCGCGCATGGCGAGACCGTGAAGGAGACACCTGAGTTCGCGCCGGCCTTCGAGCGCTGCCTCAAGGCGGGCAAGCCGTCGCTGATCGAGATCCAGCTCGATCCCGAGGCGCTCACGCCGCGGCTCGGCCTCTCGCAGATCCGCGCCAACGCCCTCAAGGCCAAATGAGCGAAGGCCGCATCGCCACCGAGCTCTGGGTGATGGCGCATATCCGCCAGTGCAGCGCCCAGGGCATCATGGCGACCGTCGTCAAGCGCGGCGACGACTGGGGCGGCGCGGTGATCGTGAAGCTGAACCTGCTCGGCCCCGGCTTCAAGGTGCTGACCCAGAGCCGCGACATCGACGGCAACATCGCCTGGCTTCAAGCAAAAGACGGCGCCGTCCTCAACGAGACCGAGGCCGACGACTACATCGCCCGCCAGACCGCGCGCGACCCCGATCTCTGGGTGGTCGAGATCGAGGACCGCAGCGGCAAGATCCCCTTCGCCGGCAAATTGCTCTAGCTCAGAATGTAGATATGGTGGTCGAGGTCGGGCCGCGGCCCGTTCGCAACCAACCGGCGCGTCACCGCGAAACCGGCCGCGCGCGCCAGCGCCTCGAAGCTTTCCGACCGAAAGCCGGACCACAGCAGCACGCGGCCGTTCTCGGCCAGCGCCCCGCGCAGTAGGTCCAAACCCGCGCGATCATAGAGCGTCGCATTCGAGGCCTGCGTGAACGGCTCCGGCCCGTTGTCGATGTCCAGCAGGATGACGTCATAGCGCGCGCCGGACTGGAGATGCGCGATCGCATCGGACTCGCGGATGACGACGTTCTTCGGCATCTCCGGCAGCACGGAAGCGCGGACGTGCCGCTCGAACCAGCCGATCACCGCCGCGGAGAACTCCACGACGGAAATTGTTCCGCTCGCAGCGAGTTCTTCGCTGGCGGCTGCCAACGTATAGCCAAGGCCAAGGCCGGCGATCAGGATCCGGGGCGATGCGCCGGGCGCAAGCTCGGCGGCAAGACGACCGAAGGCGGTCTCGGAGTCATGATTGAAGCCGTTCATCAACTCCAGGCCATTGGCACGGATCATATAGATCCCGTCCTTGGCGTAGAGCTCGAGCTGCGTATCCGCGTGGTTCGCGGACTCGACCAGGGTCCAGGGCATTCCGGTGGTTGCTTATTGGCTCTGCGCCAGTATACCCGCCTGGTGCATTTCCGCCACCAAAGCGGCGATCCGGTCTTCGACCTGAAACAGGCTCTTGAAGCTCGGCAGTTCCAGCGTGATCCGGTAGCGGATGTAAAGCGAGAGCAGGTTGATCTCGCGGGCATCAGCTTCTGCAGTGGGCGCGTCCGGATCGAGCCGTGCCGTCGGCCAGCCGACACCGAGTGCGTCCGTGGTGTTGCGCATCAGGCAGTCGCTGACCCGCTTGGTCCGCGTCGCGGTCGAGCGCACCACCACCAGGGCATCGGTCATCAGCCCGGTCTCCGGGTCGGTGGCGGTCTGCCGCCAGTCGCAGTCGATCTGCGCCTGCGGCAGCGCGGCCTGGGTCAAGGCCCGCCAGTCGGCGGGATCGATGGCATTGCCGATCAGGAAATAGGTGATCGCCGGCTTGTCCCGCGCGAGGCAGGGCTCGATCCGATAGGGCAGCCGCGCATTCAGCGCCGCGATCACGCTGCTCAGCGTCGCCTCGCCCACGATGCCATGCGCATTGCCGATCTTGTAGCAGGGCGTCTCGGACCAGCGCGCGACCTGGCTGACGCCGCGCAGGGTGAGCGGCAGGCGCACCGCATTCAGCACTTCATCCTGGACGCGGTCGAGCGAAAGGCCGTCGATCGTGAACACATAGCTGCCGCTGCGATAGGTGTCGGCGCGCGCGCCCGACCATGCCGCTATGCAGGCAAATCCGACAGCGAAGACCGCCACCACCCAACGCCCGCTTGAGCCCCGCATTTCGCCGGTTCTCCAGAAGCCGCGACTCTGATCGCGTTCCTAGAATAGCCGATCGGGTGGATTCTGACGAGATGATGACGGTGCGGTGAAGTTTGAAAGAATTGTTGCAGGCGTGTTGCAGGCCCGGGCTCAGCCGACCAGCCCCATCATCGGCGGGCGGGCGCTCGGGCCGGCGCCGAAGCGCGGGCCCGGCGTGCCGCCGTCCGCGTCCTTGCCCTCGCCCATCGCCTTGAAGTCGCGGCGCAGGCGGAACTCGGAGGAGGTGACCAGGGTCTCGGCCGCGCCGGTGCGCTCCTCCAGCTCGCGGAACTTGTCCTTGAGGGCGGCGAAGCGGAGCTCCGGCGGCAGCTCTTCTTCCGCCGCCTTCTCGCGTTCGGCACGCTGCGCGGAACTGCCGGCATTCACTTCCGACGCGCCGCCGTCGGGGCGAGGCTCCGGCATCGGCTTGATCAGCCAGGTCGCCAGCGCATAGCCGCCGATGGTCAGGAACGGATTGATCAGGCCGGCAATCACCATGGCGACGCGGATCAGCGTCAAGTTGATCCCGTAATAACCGGATATGCCGGCGCAGACGCCGCTCACCCGGCCGCGATAGGGATCGCGCCGGAGACCGCTCAGGATCCGGAAGTTGCGGCCGCCGAAGCCGCCCTCACCCCAAGTCGCGGAAGACGAACCCTCGCGATTCCAGGGGCCGCCGTGCCAGCCGCAACCGGACCCGTGACGCTGCCAATGCTTGCGGCTCATAATGCCTTCCCTCGCCAGCCCGGCGCCTCGGCGTCGAGCAGTTTTTCCAAGGCGGCCACCCGGTTCTCCAGGCGGCGCGCGGTTTCCCACATCGTGTTCATGGCGCCCTGGTCGGCGCGGCCGGCATTGCGCTGGGTCTTCCAGACGGTGACGTAATGGAAGATCAGCCAGAGCGGCGCCACGATGACCATGAACAACACGGCCGGGACGAACAGCAATTCGAGCAGTTGAGCCATCTGCAATCCTTAAGAACTCTACAGGTCCCCACCAGACCAGGCGCGCCATCATAGAGGCCCCCCTAAAATGGATCGGCCTGGAACCCGGTTCAAGCAGCCGCGATTATCGGTTCAGCCGCTGCTTCAGGGCTTCGAGTTCGGCCTCGAGGCCGCTTTCCGCCTCCAGGGTGGCGAACTCCTCCTCCAGCGACCTGGCCTTGCCCATGTCGAAGACCTCGGCCTTGCCCTCGAGCTCGTCGATCCGCCGGTGCAGCGCCTCGAACCGCGCCAGCGCGTCATCGACGCGACCGTCGGCGTAAGACTGGCGCATCTGCACCCGCTTCTTCGCGGTCGCCATGCGGATGGTGAGCGCCTTCTCCTTGGCCTTGGCTTCGGCGAGCTTCGACTGCAGGCGGGCGAGATCCTCGTCGTGGCGGGCCAGCGCTTCCTCGACCGCCTTCTGCTCGCCCTCCATTTGCCGCGCCGTCTCGGAAAGCTTGCGCTTGGCCAGCAATGCGCCCTTGGCGAGATCGTCGCGCCCCTTCCCGATGGCGAACTCCGCCTTCTCCGCCCAGTCCGCCTCGGCGGCGGCGAGCTGCTCCAGGCGGCGCTGGATCTCCTTCTTCTCGGTGATGGTGCGGACCGCGGCCGAGCGCACCTCGACCAAGGTATCCTCCATCTCCTGGATCATCAGCTTCACCATCTTCTCCGGATCCTCGGCGCGGTCGAGGAGCGCGTTGATGTTGGCGTTCATGATGTCGGTGAGGCGCGAGAAAATGCCCATGGCGGTCGGTTCCTTCGGGGATATCGGATGCGGATCTGGGGAGGGTGCGGCGCTGCTTAGAACAGAATCGCGCCGAGCACGATGCCGACGGCGAAGAAGCCCCAGTCGGCGGCGGTCCGGCGGCTCAGATAGCCGCGCACCCGGTCGATGAAGCTGTCGGCGTCATTGGCGAAGCGGTAGTAGCGGTAGTGGCGCGTCTCGTCGGTCATGATGCTCTCCAGGTGAAAGACGCGCTTCTATTGGCAGAAGTCGTGCCAAGTCCTGTTCGTAGCAATTTCAACCACTTAACCCAACTGCCGAAATACGGATAGCGATATTCGATGGACTATTTCGCCATATTTGGCGAATATCGCCATTATGGTCGACAATCTGCAGCAGCCGCCGAGCCTGATCGGCTCCGATCCGGCCTTCCTGGAAGTGCTGGAGCAGGTCTCGCGCCTGGCCCCGCTCGACCGCCCGGCCCTGGTGATCGGCGAGCGCGGCACCGGCAAGGNGCTGATCGCCGAGCGCATGCACTTCCTCTCCAAGCGCTGGGAGGGGCCGTTCGTGAAGGTCAATTGCGCGGCGCTCTCGGAAACCCTGCTGGAGACCGAGCTGTTCGGCCATGAGGCTGGCGCCTTCACCGGCGCGCGCAATCGGCATCGCGGCCGGTTCGAGCGCGCGGACGGCGGTACCCTGTTCCTGGACGAGATCGCCACCGCCTCAGCAAGGGTGCAGGAGCAGGTGCTCCGGGTGATCGAATACGGCGAATATGAAAGGGTCGGCGGCGAGCGGGTGATGACCACCGATGTGCGCGTCATCGCCGCCACCAACCTGGACTTGCCGGCGATGGCCGCCAAGGGCGAGTTCCGCGCCGACCTGCTCGATCGCCTGGCTTTCGACGTCGTGACCTTGCCGCCGCTCAGGGCGCGGCCGGCGGATATCCTCGATCTCGCCAACGCCTTCGGCCTCGCCATGGCGAAGGCACTGGGCCTGCCGCTGTTCCCCGGCTTCTCGCACGCCTGCGAGGCGAAGCTGCTCGACTACGCCTGGCCGGGCAATGTGCGCGAGCTCAGGAACGTGGTGGAACGCGCGGTCTATCGCGCCGAGGGCGAGGGCCCGATCGAGACGATCGCGATCGATCCCTTCGAGTCACCCTGGCGGCCTGGAGCTGCCGTTGCGACGGAGCAGGCCGAGGTGCGGCTACCGAAGGACTTCGCTGCGGCAGTTGCTGCGTTCGAAAGCGACCTGGTGCGGCGCGCGCTGGCAACGACCGGCGGCAGCCAGAGCGAGGCCGCTCAGGCACTCGGCCTGGGCTACCACCAGTTTCGCAGGCTGCTTCGGAAGTATGGGTAAAACTACAACCAGCCGGCCTTCCTGAACCGCCAGTAGAGCCCGGCGCAGATGATCGCGATGAAGACCATGGTGGCGTAGAAGCCGTAGGTCCAGTCGAGCTCGGGCATGTGGACGAAGTTCATGCCGTAGATGCCGGTGACGGCGGTCGGGACCGCCAGCATGGCGGCCCAGGCCGCCAGCTTCTTCATCACCTCGTTCTGCTTCATGGCGTTGAGCAGCATCTTCGATTCCACCACCGTCTTCACCATTTCGCGCAAGGCGTCGATCCGCTCCAGCAGGATATGGCTGTGGTCGAACACGTCGCGGAAATAGGGATGGGTATTGGCGTCGATGATCGGCACGTCGTAGCGCATCAGCCGCTGGCAGATTTCCGGCAGCGGCGCCACCGCATGGCGCATCTCCAAGAGGTCGCGGCGGAGCTCGGCGATCTCCTCCAGCGCGTCACGCTCCTCGGTGCCGGAGAAGACCCGCTCCTCCAGGTCCTCGACCAGCTCTTCCAGGTGGTCGATGATCGGGAAGTAGCGGTCGACGATGAAATCCATCAGGGCGTAGACGATGAAGTCCTCGCCCTTCTTCAGCTTCTCCGGGGCGTTCTCGCAGCGGGCCCGGACGTCGGCATAGCCCATCGAGGGCCCGTGGCGGACCGAGATCACGTAGCCCTTGCCGATGAAGAAGCAGGTCTCGCCCATGGCGACATGCTCGCCGACGAACTGGCCGGTCTTCATGACCACGAACAGGGTTTCGCCGTAGACCTCGAGCTTCGGGCGCTGGTGGGCGCGGTAGGCGTCCTCGACCGCCAGGTCGTGCAGGCCGAAATAGCCCTGCAGCTTGATCAGCACGTCCTGGGTCGGCTCGTGCAGGCCGATCCAGATCACCCGCCCGGCCCTGGGCTTCATCTGCTCCGGATCGTTGATGTCGAGGTCGGTGACCCGGCGGCCGTTCTCGTAGGCGGCGCAGTTGACGACAGTGGCCATGGCAGGGCTCCGCAGGACGGCGTTACTGGCCGGTCATTAACCCAGCCCCGAGACGACGGCAAGCCGGTTAAGACCACGGCAAACCGGCCAAAAAATGGACAAGACCCCGGCCCTCGGCTAGCTTCTCTGGGTTCCGGGCAGGGGCGATGAACCACCTGCAACCCAGGCATATCAGGCATTTATGAAGAAATTCCGGCAAAGCTTACATTTTCCGGAACCGGATCGCCGGTTCGGGCGACGGACATAATGAAGATGGCCGGATCGCGGGGGAAAAGCGGGGACGGCGTCGCCGATGTCGCGCTGCTGCAGCGGGTCGCGGCGGGAGACCGCAACGCCTTTTCGGAGCTCTACCGCCGCCTGCAGCGGCCGCTCTTCGGCTACCTGATGAAGCTGGTACGGGAGCGGGAGATGGTCGAGGACGTCCTCAACGAGACCATGATGGAGGTTTGGCGCCAGGCGGCGCGGTTCGAGGGCCGCGCCTCGGTGAATACCTGGGTATTCTCGATCGCGCATCACCGCGCGGTCAGCCGCCTGCGCAAGAAGCGTGAGACCGCCCTGGACGAAGAGCAGGCAGCGGCGATCGAAGACGACGCGCCGACGCCCGACCAGAATGCGATGAGCGGCGACATGAGCCGGCTGATCGGCGCGCTGATGGAGCAGCTTTCGTTCGAGCACCGCGAGATCCTGCATCTCGCTTATTATCAGGAGTTTTCGGTCCAGGAGATCGCGGACGCGCTGGACCTGCCGGCCAACACGGTGAAGACGCGGATGTTCTATGCGCGCCAGCGGTTGAAGGCGCTGCTCGAGAAATCCGGCGTCGAGGGAATGGTGGCATGACCCAACAGACCGCAAGAGCCGAATCCCTGACCGACGAGGACGTGCTGGAGCTGCTGCCCTGGTATGCCAGCGGCAAGACCACGGCGGCCGAAACCGCGGCGATCGAGCAGAAGCTCAGCGCAAGTCCGCGGCTGCAGGCCGAGCTCAACCTAGTGCGCCGGGAGAAGCAGGTCTCGGTCGAGAGCGTGAAGGCGCTGGGCGAGCCCGACCCGGAGCTCCTCAACCAGATGCTGGGCCAGCTCGACGGCGTGCGGCAGCTGCAGCCGATCGCCCGCGACGACGCGGAGAAGGCGCCGGGCTTTCTCGCGCGCCTGTTCGGCTTCACCCCGACGCCGGCCTTGCGTTTCGCCATGGTCGCCGCCTGCCTGCTGATCGTCGCCGAGAGTGCCGCACTGCTGAAGCTCGCCACCGGCGGCGAGCAGGCGGGCTACCAGACCGCCGCCGCGCCGGAAGCGGCGACCGGGCCGCAGCTCATCGTGCAGTTCCAGCCCGACGCGAAGTTGAGCGCCATCACCATGCTGCTCTCCGATCTCGACGCCACGGTGGTCAAGGGACCGATGCCGGACGGCGCCTTCGTGATCGCCTTGCAGAAGGATGCCGATCCCAATGCGGCGATGACGGTGCTGCGCGGCCATGCCGACCTGGTGGCCGGCGTCGATCAGGGATCCTAGAGAGATGCGCGGCGCGCCGACCGTGACGAAGCGGTTGGGACTGCTGCTGATCGCGGCCGCGGCTTTGTGGCTGTCGGCTGGAATCGCCGAGGCGCAGCCGCGCGGCGGCGGCGGGGACGCCGGCATGGCGCCGCGGCTGCCGACCACGCCGCTGATCGGCGATGAACTGCCGGGCCTTCCGGGCGGTGGCGGCACCCCGGGCGGACAGCCGAACGGCAACGCGCCGCATGCGCCGGATCTCTTGATCGCGGTGTTCCGGCCGGATACGCCGGACGACACCCCGAATGCCTTCGCGGAATCGCTCAACCTCGAGATCGAGCGAAACTATGAGATGGCGGGCCTCGGCCTGCGCGTCTTCCTGCTGCGGATCCCCGCCGGCGGCAACGCCGACACGATCCTGCAGCAGGCGAGCAACGACCGCCGGCCGCTCTGGGTGCAGTTCGACTTCGCGCACCGGACGATGGAGGGTTCCAACGCCGCGGCGAGCAAGCAATATGCGCTGGCCAAGATCCGCGCCGATTCCCTGCCTCAGGCGGCGCGCGGCCAGGGCGTCAGCGTGGCGTTGATCGACAGCGGCGTCGCGCTGGAGCATGAATCCCTCAACCGCGACAACATCACCGCGATCGATCTGGTCGATGAGAAGAAGACACCGCCCGGCGAGACCCACGGCACCGTGGTCGCCAGTATCATCGCCGGCTCCGGCAAGGTGAAGGGCCTGGCCCCGGCGGCGAACATCCTCGCCATCCGCGCCTTCAGCGAAATCGACCCGAAGACCGGCGCCTCGACCTCGGACTCCTATCACGTCTCGCAGGCGATCTCGGTCGCGCTCGAGAAGAAGGCGCGCATCATCAACATGAGCATCGGCGGGCCGAACGATCCGCTGGTGCGGATGGTGGTGCAGCAGGCGGTGCTGACCGGCGTCATCGTGATCGCGGCGGCCGGCAATTCCGGGCCCGATGCGCCGCCCTGCTATCCGGCGGCGCAGCGCGGCGTCATCGCGGTGACCGCGACCGACGACAAGGACCGCCTGTTCGACGGCGCCAATCGCGGCGACTATATCGCGGTCGCCGCACCGGGTGTCGCGGTGATCGCCGCCAAGCCGGGCAAGGGCGGCGCCAGCGCCTATGATTATTTCACCGGCACCTCGATGGCGACCGGCTATGCCACGGGCTTGGCCGCGGTGCTGCTCTCGGCCGATCCCAAGCTCACCTCGATCGACATCCGACGCATCATGGAGAGCAGCGCCACCGACCTCGGCGCGCCGAAGAAGGATCCCGAGTTCGGCTGGGGCCGCATCGACGCCGCCGCCGCCTTCTCCTCCACGCCCACCGTGGGTGCGGCGAACTAGTTCTCGCTACCAGGAACCGATCAGACGCTTGCCGGCGATACGCCAGATGTCGCGCGGGCTTGCCTCGATGCTGCGCGGGTCGAAGAGATCGTGGTCGCGATGTCGGAGACGCGCGAGATGTGCCCGCGCCAGGGTGCCGATCCGCAGGGCGGGCAGCAGCGGCGACGGCGCCGGCAGTCGGCGCGCGGCGTCGAGATGGCCGCGCGCGGCCGCGGCGAGCTCGGCGATGGCCGCGTTCAATCCGGGCTGCGGCTTCAGCTCGTAGAGCCGGTCGAGCGAGACGCCATGCTTCGCCAGCAGGCTTTGCGGCAGCAGCGTGTGGCGCCGCCGCGCGAGGTAGAGCGTCGCCCGCGCAATCCCGGTGAGGCTGAAGCCGATGCCGACGTGGCGGATGAGAGTTGCCGCATCCCCCGAGACGGGATCGATTCCCGCGGCTTCGGCGGCCAGGCGCAGGAGATCGCCGGAAGTCGCATCGGCATAGGATTCGAGCGCTGCGAGATCTGCCGGAATGACCTCGTCGAACTCGGTCTCGCGGGCGTCGATCAGGCGCTCGAAATGCTGACGGCTGAGCGGTGCGCGTGCATGCAGGGCGGCGAGGCTTTCCAGCACGGCGTGGCGGCGCGGGCGGCCGGCGTAGACCTCCGCCAGCGCCTCGCGCCACCATTGCAGGCGGATGCGGCCCAGCATCGGCTCGGTCACCGAGTCGCGCACCAGCGTGATCTCCAGGTTGAAGGCATAGAGCACGGCGAGGTCGGCCGCGGCTGCCCGCGGCGCCGCGAGCACCGTCAGGGTGCGGTCGCGGTCGTAGCGCCGGATCTGCGCCAGGCAGTATTCGATGCCGGAGTCGTCATTGGTTTTGTCGCCATTGGTTTTTCTGGGGGTCACGCGCAAAGCCCTAAAATACCAGGGGATTTCCGTAATCCCGTTGTCACCCTTAGCCCATTCTGTAGAATGCGGCGAGCGCCTGCCGCGCCCGACTCCATAAGATTCTCGGGCGGCGAATGCGCCATCAAGGGGGAGTCACATGGGTAAGATTCTGGAAAATCTGCACCGCACCTTGGGCCTGGGCCTGGTGCTGGCGATCATCGTCGCGGTTCTGCGCCATCCCGACTATCTGGCGACCGAGGCCTATTGGGCCGGCATCATGCGCTGGGTCCACGTCTTCTTCGGCATCCTCTGGATTGGCCTGCTCTACTACTTCAACTTCGTGCAGATCCCGACCATGCCCAAGATCCCGGCCGAGCTCAAACCCGCCGTCGGCAAGCACATCGCGCCCGCCGCCCTGTTCTTCTTCCGCTGGGCCGCCTTGCTGACCGTGGTGTTCGGCATCCTGACCGCCGGCGCCAACCGCTACATCGTCGAGGCGCTCTCCTTCCAGAGCGGCTTCGCGACGATCGGCATCGGCATGTGGCTGGCGCTGATCATGGCCGCCAATGTCTGGTTCGTGATCTGGCCGAACCAGAAGAAGGCGCTCGGCATCGTCGAGGCCACCGCGGACCAGAAGACTGCCGCCGCGCGTCTCGCCATGCTCGCCTCGCGCACCAACACCATGCTCTCGATCCCCATGCTCTATTGCATGGTGATGCAGAAGATGGGCTGATGCCGGTCTCAACCGACTGCGGAAGCGGCGCCGAAAGGCGCCGTTTTTCGTTTGGCAGTAGCAATCCCTACCGTTCCCGAGCGTGAAGCGTCCAATTCATGCCCGGACCGAACACACCGATGATCTGGACCTCCTGTCCAGCGTCACGAACGAGGAAGATATAGCCTTCTTTGGTCACCTTCCGGGCACCCGCAATCGGTGCCTCCGGCCAGCGTCGTGGTTCTATCGTGTCAGCAAATTCGAGCAGCCAATGGCAGACTTCGTCCGCCCGATCGGGGCTGTTCCAACGCTCTTGATGCTGCCAGATGGCATCGAGATCCATCTGCGCTTCGGGTGACCAAGTCGCCACGTCAGCGTGAGCTCAGCCGGCGTCCTTTCGCCTTGGCACGATCACGCTGCCGCTGGCGCAACTCGTCTCGGAGCTGCTGGGTGGTCTTTCCCGCTCCGGCATCGAGCGAAGCAATGCGTCGTTTGACGTCCGCTTCCAACTCGCGCCGGGTGACGCCGAATTCCGGCAGGATTTCGTCTCTGTCGCGCTTGTCTTCCTGGCCCATCGGGCTTCTCCGGAGCAGCTTTGCCTAGATACTGGCATAGGACCGCCTCGACTTCGAGAGCTGGTCGAGAATGGCCCATTTCCAAGGCCTTATCGACCTCAGACCGCGATCAGCGCGGCGGCGACCTTGCGGCCCTCGGCGGCCAGCACGTTGTAGGTGCGGGCGGCGGCACCGGTATCCATCGGCTCGATGACCACGCCGTGGCTCCGGAGCGCGGCGCGGAGCTTCGGCGGGATCAGGGTCATCCGGGGGCCGCAGCCGATCAGCAGCAGCTCGATCATGCCCGCGTCACCCGCGGCGGCGATGCCGGCGAGGCTCTCCTCGCTGAGCGCGGCGCTGGTCGTGACCTCCCAGGCCACCGTCTTGTCGGGATAGACCAGGACCGAGCCCTGGTGCAGGGCGCCGGTGACGCGGAAGCGGCCGTCGCCGTAGCTCTCGATGATCTGCCGGCCCTGCGGGACGAGCGGGGTCAGATCCATCCCGGATCAGGCGCCCTGCTGCGCGGGCTTATCCGTTTTCTTTTGATCCGAACCCGGCTTGCTGTCCTTCTCGCGGATGCGGTGGAGGTGCATGTAGAGCAGCAGCGGCGAGGCCACGCAGATGGTCGAATAGGTGCCGATGACGATGCCCCAGATCATCGCGACCGAGAAGCCGAACATCACCTCGCCGCCGAACAGCGCCAGCGCCAGCACCGAGAGCAAGGTGAGGCCGCTGGTGACCGTGGTGCGGCTCAAGGTCGTGTTCAGCGACAGGTTGATGAGATCGGCCATCGGCATGGTCTTGTAGCGCCGCATCTCGTAGCGGATGCGGTCGTAGATCACGACCGTGTCGTTCACCGAGTATCCGGCGATGGTCAGCACCGCGGCGACCGTGGTGAGGTTGAACTCCAGCCCGGTCAGCGAGAAGAATCCGACCGTGGTCAGGCAGTCATGCGCCAGCGCCAGCACCGCGTTGATGCCGAACTGCCATTCGTAGCGGAACCAGACGTAGCCCATGATGCCGAGGATCGCCAGGATCGAGGCCCAGACCGCGCTCGACTTCAGCTCCGAGCCGACCTTGGGGCCGACGGTCTCGGTGCGGCGGTAATCCCACTGGTCGCCCAGCGCCGTCTTCACCTTGCCGACGGCTTCCTGGGTGGCGCCCTCGCCGCCATGCTGCTGCGGGATGCGGATCAGCACGGTGTTCGGCGCGCCGAAGGTCTGCAGCACGATCTCGCCGATCTCCAGGCTGTCGAGCTTGCCGCGCATCGCGCCGAGATCGACCACCTGCTCCTGCTTCGACTGCACTTCCATCAGCACGCCGCCGGCGAAGTCGATGCCGTAGTTCAGGCCCTTGGTGAACAGCAGGATGACGCTGCCCACCACCATGATGACCGAAAGCAGCAGCGCCGGCTTGTGGAAGCGGATGAAGTCGATCTTGGTGTTGGCGGGGACGAGGTGAATGGGCTTGTACATGGGTCCTGGCCTCAGAGCGGCAGTGCCTTGGGCCGCGCGCGGCGCAGCCAGAGCGAGGTCATCAGCCGGGTCACGTAGACCGAGGTGAAGAAGGAGGTGACGACGCCGATCAGCAGCGTGATGGCGAAGCCCTTGATCGGCCCGGAGCCGAACCAGAACAGGAACAGGGTCGCGATCACGTGGGTGACGTTGGCGTCGATGATGGTGGCCTGGGCCTCGCGATAGCCGGATTCCATCGCCGTCACCGGCGAGCGGCCGTGGCGCATCTCCTCGCGCACGCGCTCCAGGATCAGCACGTTGGCATCGACCGCCATGCCCAGAGTCAGCACCAGGCCGGCGATGCCGGGGAAGGTGAGCGTTGCGCCGAGCGCGGAGAGGCCGGCCAAAATCAGGACCGCGTTCAGCACCAGCGCCACGTTGGCGATCAACCCGAAGAAGCCGTAGAGCACCAGCATCGCAACCACGATGAGAACGATCGCGATCAGGCAGGCCTTCTTGCCGGCGGCGATCGAATCCGCGCCGAGGTCGGCGCCGACGGTGCGCTCCTCGATCACGGTCAGGTCGGCCGGCAGCGCGCCCGCGCGGAGCAGCAGCGCCAGGTCGCCGGCGGTCTGCACGGTGAAGCTGCCGCTGATGATGCCGCTGCCGCCGAGGATCGCGTCCTTGATCACCGGCGCGGTCACGATCTCGCCGTCAAGGATGATGGCGAAGCGCCTGCCGACGTTCTGCGAGGTGATCTGGCCGAATTTCTTGGCGCCGATGCTGTCGAACTTGAAAGACACCACCGGCTGGCCGCCGCCTTCGAAGGTCTGCTGCGCATCGGTCAGGTTCTGGCCCGAGAGCAGCGGCACCTTCTGCACGATCAGCTGCGCGGCGCCGTCGTCGCGCGGGTTGCGGACCTTCACCACCATGTCGGTCGGTCCGGGCTGGCCGCTCACTTCGGCCGCTTCATCGACCATGTGGAAAGTCATCTTGGCGGTCTTGTCGATGATCGCCTTGATGCGCTCCGGCTCCTTCACGCCGGGCAGCTGGACCACGATGCGGTCCTCGCCCTGGCGGATGATGGTCGGTTCCTTGGTGCCGGTCTCGTCGATGCGCTTCCTGATGACCTCGATCGACTGCTCGATCAGCTGGGCCTTGAGGCGCGCCAGGGTCTGGTCGGTGTATTTGGCGACGACCTTGCCGTCGCTCCCGATCTGCAGGTCCATGTCGGTGGTGGCCTGCTGCAGCAGCGGCCGCGCGGCGTCGATCTGGGTCGGATCGCGCAAGGTCAGCGACACCGTGTCGGCGCTCGCCTGCAGATTGAGATAGCCGAACTTGGTCTCGCCCTTGGTCAGCTTGTCGCGGATGTCGTTCTCGACGGCGTCCAGGCGCTCCTTCAGGAATTTCCCGGTATCGACTTCGTAGAGCAGGTGCGAGCCGCCCTGGAGGTCGAGGCCGAGGCTGATCACCGTCTTCGGCAGCCAGCCCGGCAAGCTTTCGAGCTTGTCCTCAGGCACCAGGTTGGGTGCGGAGAAGATGATCCCCAGCAGGATGATGCCGAGGATGATGGTGACTTTGAATTTCGAGAACTGGAGCATCGGGCGTGTTTTCGGAACTGCGAGCTTGGCCTTAAATCAGGCGTCGTTCGCACCCTCCTTGTTCGAATCCTTAGGGCTTTCCTTGGCTTCCTTGGCCGCCGGCTTCGCCGCTTCCGGGTTGCGGTTCATGATGTCGGCGATGGCGTGGCGCATGACGCGGATCTTCACGTCCTTGGCGATCTCGACCTCGACATCGTTGTCGGCCTCGTTGGCCTTGGAGATGGTGCCGATCAGCCCGCCCGAGGTGACGATGCGGTCGCCGCGCTTGGCGGCCCGGACCATGGCCTGGTGGGCCTTCTGCTTCTTCTGCTGCGGCCGGATCATGAAGAACCACATGACGATGAAGACGAGGATCAGCGGCACGAAAAAGCCGATATCGCCCAGCGGGCTGGCCGGGGCGGCGGCACCGGCGGTCTGCGCTAAAGCCTCGGAAACAAACATTTTTTCATCCCATATCGTTGGCGGAACCCGGGCGCGGACGCCGCGGCCGGGACTATACCGATCAGTCCTGGAAAAGCAACGCAGATGACGGAAGTGTTAACGCGGACTGGCCGCGTCAAGGGACGTCAGTCGGCGCCGCCGTGCTGCAGATAATCGGCGAGGATGCGGCGCAGATGGATGGCGCCGAAATCGGCGCGCTGGCGGGCGAGGTCCGGCGAGATACCGGCGGGTGCGGCGCCGGGCGCCCAGTCGAGGATATTGGCGATGGCGACGCTGCGCATGCCGAGCGCGCGGGCGATGATTGCCTCGGGGATCAGCGAGACGCCGACCATCTCGGCGCCCTGGTCGCGCGCCGCCGCGGGCGACGCCGCGCCCCAGCCGAAGCAGCCGGAGGCCAGCGGCACCTCGACCCGCGCCGAGGCCGCGACCAGCCGCTCGGTCAGCACGGGCTCATAGGCGGCATGCCAGTCGATCGGATAGCGCGTGCCGAAGCCCTGGCTCAAGGACATGGGGTCGCCGAGCATGGCATGTCCGGTCACCAGCGCCAGGCGTCCAGGACCGAGATCGGTGCGCAGCGAATGCGCCGCCGCGGTGAGCAGGACTTTGCCGCAGCCTAGTGCGGAAGCGACCTCGAGCGGCTCACGCATCGCATCGACCCGGCCGGCGCGATAGTAGTCCTCGTGACTTTCCAGCAGCGCCACGCTGTGGCCGGCGAGCTTGCCGAGCAGCAGGCGGCCGCGATGGCTGGCGACGGCGCTCTTCGGAAAGCCGGGCAGCTCCGCATAGGCGAAGATGGTCGGGTCCTCGACATCGCCGTCCACCGCCTGCAGGCCGGTCGACAGCACGATCGCGAGTTTCGGCTGGCGGTGACCGATCCGCTCGAGAATGCGCTCGACGGTCGCCGCGGTGCTCATCAGACGGAAGGCTGCCGGCGCAAGGCTTCCAGCAGCGCCTTGTTGGCATAGCCGTCCTGCGGCAGGCCGACCTTGGCCTGAAACAGGCGCGCGGCCTTGCGGGTCTTCAAGCCAAGCACGCCATCGACCTTGCCGACGTCGAAGCCCTGCGCGGCAAGCCGCGTCTGGAGCTCCTCGCGCTCGGCGAGGTTGAGCGGCGGCTCCGCCGTCGGCCAGGCCGCCTGCACGCCCTGCCCGCCCAGGATGCGCTGGCCGAGATAGGCGACCGACAGCGCGTAGGAGGTCGAGTTGTTGTAACGCAGGATCGCCTTGAAGTTCTTGGTGATGAGAAACGCCGGCCCCTTGTAACCCGTGAGCACGATGATCGAGGTGCCGCCGGGATATTCCGGCAAGCTCATGCCGCCCACCGTCTTCACCCCGAGCTGGCGCCAATGCGCGATCGGCTGCTCGAGGTCGAGTTCGGCCTCCTGATAGGGAAAGCCGGCCGGCAGCTTCACTTCCATGCCCCAGGGCACGCCGGCGATCCAGCCGCCGCCCGCCTTGGTCAGATGGTTCGCGGTCGAGGCGAAGACGTCCGGCATCGAGGTCCAGAGGTCCGGGGCACCCGAACGATCGGCATCGACGCCGAGCTCGATATAGTTGCTGGGCAGGAACTGGCTGTGGCCCATCGCCCCGGCCCAGGACCCGACCATCTTCGAAACCGGAATCTTGTCGCGGTTGGCGATGGTCAGCGCCGCCGCCAGTTCCTTGCAGGCGAAGTCGGTGCGCTTGGCGCCGTAGCCGAGGTTGGAGAGCGCCTCGAACACGTTGACGTCGCCGAAGTTGCGCCCGAAATCGGTCTCGATGCCCCAGATCCCCATCAGGGTCCCGGAATCGACGCCGTATTGCCGCGCCGCCTGGTCGACCACGGCGCGGTTCAGCATGTATTGCTGCTGGCCGCGCGCCACCCGGTCCTCGGAGACGGCCTTGGCGAGATAGGTCCAGACCGGGGTCACGAATTCCGGCTGCTTGGACTGCTTCACGGTGATGTCGGGATTCTCCTTCACCTGCTCGAAGGCGTCGGCGATCAGCTCCTTCGGCTGGCCGTTCTTGTAGGCGAAGGCCTCATAGCGCTCGACCCATTCGAGGAAGCTCTTGGCCTCGGTCGGGCAGCTCTGCTGGTCGATCTTGGTGAAGGCGTAGCGGTCCTTGGCGGGGATCGGCCCGGCCGGCTGCACCGGCGCCGGCGGCTGTTGCGTGGCGCAGGCGGCGAGCAGCAGCAGCGCGCCAAGCAGTGCAATCTTTCGCATCGGAACCCTTCTTCCCGGTCGACTCCCAAGGCAGGCAGAATAGTCTGGAATCATCGCTAAAAACCATGGGCGAATACCAGCCAGAGGCCGCGCCCGAGATAGGCGGCGCCGACGCCCAGGACCAGGCGACGACTCCAGCGCAGGAAGGTCTGGTTGGACAGGCGATCGAGCACGATCCGGGCCGAGCTGGTGCCGATGAACGCCGTTCCGACCGCCGCGGCATAGACCGCCAGCGGCAGGACCGGATCCGCGGGATCGCTGCCGATCACCAGCGCGAAATAGGCGAACTTCAAGCAATGACCGAGGGTCTGGGTCATTGCCTTGGTGGCGACGATGGTGCGGCGGTCGAGCGCCGTGCGCACGAAGAAGACGTCGAGCGCCGGACCGGACACGCCGGCGAAGACGCTGAGGCCCATCACCAGAAAGCCGACCAGCGTCGGCGCGCCGCGCCGCTCGATGTCGAGCGACCAACGCTGCGGCAGCGCCGCGGTGGCGAAAGGCAGCATGCCGAGCGCGATGTAGACCGCTTCCGTCGGCGGCGAGAGCGCGATCCAGGCGAAGAGCGCGAAGGCCGCCCCCGAGCCGGCGAGATAGCCCGGCAGCACGCTCCATTTCACATGCGCGCGCCAGAGGAAGGCGCGCCAGCCGTTCGAGGCCATCTGGGTGATCGCGTGCAGGCTCATCGCCAGCGGCACCGGGAGCACCATCAGCAGGATCCCCATCAGGATCAGCCCGCCCACCATGCCGAAGATGCCGGAGAGGAACGATGTCGCGAGCACGCTGGGAAAGACCGCGCCCAGCAGCATTCCGAGCGAGACCCCGATCGAAGCCATGATCCGACCCCATCCAAGTTCGGATCGGAGTGTTGCCCGTCGCGCTGCTTGCCCGCCAGCGCGGTTATGGCAGAATAGCCCGAGGAAAAGTTGGACAGACTGATGAATCTTCCAAGTTTAAAGGGACTTAGAGCAGTCGAGGCCGCCATCAGATTGGGCAGCTTCACCCGGGCGGCGGATGAGCTCAACGTCACCCAGACCGCGATCAGCCGGCTGGTGCGCGAAGTGGAGCTCTGGCTCGGCCACAGCCTGTTCGAGCGCCGCGCCAACACGCTGGAGCTTTCCGAATCCGGACGCGTGTTCGGGCCGCGGCTCTCCGACGCCTTTCGCGAATTGGAGGCGGCGGTCTCCAGCCTGCAGCGCCGGCCGGGCGGACCCGCGGTGACCATCGCGGTCGGGCCGACCTTTGCGATGCGCTGGCTGATCCCGCGCCTGCCCGGCTTCCAGCGCGCCCATCCCGGGATCGAAGTCCGGGTGGTGACCGCGATCGGCGATCCGACCGAGCTCCGGCCCGATTGGACCGCGACCATCCGCCTGGCCGACGGGCCGGGCGCCGGCCATGCCGGCCGGCAGCTGTTCACCGCCGCCTTGTTCCCGGTCGCCGCACCGGCGCTGGCGGCGCAGTTGAAGAAGCCGGCCGATCTCGCGCGCCAGACCCTGCTCGAGGTCGAGCATTCGCCGCAGGACTGGCCGCGCTGGCTGGCGGCGGCCGGGGTCGATCCGGCCAAGCTCCGGCGGCGCCTGTCCTTCGACTATTCGGCCTTTGCCTTGCAGGCGGCGCTGGATGGATTGGGCGTCGCCTTGGCGCGGGCGCCTTACGTAGCCGACGACCTCGCCGCGGGGCGACTGGTCAAGCCGTTCGAGCTCACCGTCGAAGAGGAACGGCGCGCCTGGTATGTCATCCACCGCCCGGGCGCGGAGAAGGAAACACCGTTCCTGGTGTTTTTGGAATGGTTGGCGGCGGTGCAGGAATAGCTCCAGTCGTCGACCGCGCGCGACCGCGCTTCGCATATCAGCCATGAGCCGCCGCCGCTTGCGGCCCCACGCCCCTCCCCTGCTAATCTCCGCGGCGACGTTGCAGGGGTGAAAGATGTCGGGCGCGATCGAGGCGCATCGCAAGGGTGCCATTCTGGTTCTGGGTGCGGCCTTCTGCTGGAGCAGCGGTGGCCTGATCGCGCGGCATATCGAGGCCGACGTCTGGACCCAGGTCGCGGGGCGAGGCTTCTTCGCCGCGATCACGCTTTTCCTCTTCCTGCTGGTGCGTGACGGACGAAACACCTGGTCCCTGTTCAAGGCGCTGGGAATTCCCGGGCTCGTCGTGGCCTGCTGCTTCGCCTCCGCGTCGATCTCCTTCGTGATTGCGCTGGGGGAGACGACCGTGGCGCTGATCCTGGTGATCCAGAGCACCGCGCCGTTCATCGCCGCCGTCATCGCCTGGATCTGGATGCGGGAATCGCCGGGCTGGATCCGCAGCCTCGCCATGCTCGTCGCATTGTTCGGCGTCTGGTACATGGTGTCCGGCGGTGAAAGCCGCGGCACCCCGCTCGGCATCGCGCTCTCCTGCGTGATCGCGCTCGCCATCGGCCTCGCGACCGTGATGGTGCGCCGCTACCATTCGATCCGCATGACTCCGGCGATGTGCATCGCGGCGACGATCCTGATGAGCGTCGGACTGGTCGGACGCTATACCGTCGGCCCCGACCCGCTGCCGGTTTCGATCAACGATATCGGCCTGCTGTTCCTGTTCGGCGCCATCCAGCTTGCCATCGGTCTCATCTGGTTCTCGACCGGCGCCAGGCTGATTCCCGCCGGCGAAGCGGCCTTGCTGGGCCTGCTCGAATGCGTGCTGGGCCCGCTCTGGGTCTGGCTGTTCCTCGACGAGGACCCGGGCGCGCAGGCACTGATCGGCGGCGCGCTCACCTTGGCCGCGGTCGCCGGCAACACGCTCTACGACATGGCCCGCGCCAGCCGCGCCGCCCGCAGCCTGGCGAAGAGCCCGGTCGGCGGGTCGGTTTGATAGCGGTGACGCGGAAAGCGACGCGGGGAAGCCTCACGCAGCTTCAAGCATGATCACGCATCAACACCATCAAGCCAAAATCACCCCCCGCCTGATCGCCGGCGTGATCCTGCCGTTCTCCTGCGGCTATCTGATCTCCTATCTCTTCCGCACCGTGAACTCGGTGATCGCGCCGGACCTGATCGCCGAGCTCAACCTCGACGAGGCCGGCCTCGGACTCATCACCTCCTCCTATCTCTATGCCTTCACCTTGTTCCAGCTGCCGCTCGGGCTGCTGCTCGACCGCTACGGGCCGCGACGGACCCATGCGGTGCTGCTCGCCATCGCGGCCTTCGGCAGCCTGCTGTTCGCCATCGGGCCGGATCCGCTCACCCTCACGCTCTCGCGCGCGGTGATCGGCATCGGGCTTTCCGGCGGATTGATGGCGGCCTTCAAGGCGAATGCGCTCTGGCTGCCCGCCGCGCGGGTGCCGCTGGCCAATTCGATCGTCGTCGCCTTCGGCGGGCTCGGCGTCTTCGCCGCGACCGGGCCGTCGGACTGGGTGGCGAGCCAGTTCGGCTGGCGCAGCCTGTTCTATCTGCTGGCGGCGGTGACCTTGCTGACGGCGGTGCTGGTCTACTGGCTCGCACCGCAGGGCAACGGCCAGCCGGAACACGCGACCGCCGCGCCGAAAGGCTGGCGCGCGCAGTTGAAAGACATCGGGCCGATCCTCAGCACCCCAACCTTCTGGGGCATCGCGCCGATGGTCGCCTTCGTCACCGGCGGCTTCATCGCGATCCAGAGTCTGTGGATCGCGCGCTGGCTGACCGACGTCCGCGTCCTCGACCGCGCCGATGTCGCCTTCGACCTGATGGCGATGGCGATCACCTTCTCCGGCGGCTCGCTGATCACCGGCTTCGTCGCCGACTGGGCGCACCGCAACGGCATCGGGTTGAAGGCGGTGATGATCGGCTGCTTCGTGATCCTCGCCTGCGCCGAGCTCGGCATCATCCTCGACGTAGCCCTGCCGGCCTGGCTGCTGGTCGGCGTGCTGGGCCTGGCGGGTTCGGGCTCCAACCTCGCCTATGTGACCCTCGGCGATCAGTTCGGCCCGGCGCTGGCGGGCCGGGCGCAGACCAGCCTCAACCTGCTGCTGTTCCTGGCCGCGGCCTTGATCCAATCCGGCATCGGCTGGGCCCTCGACCTCCTGGACGCAATCGGCTTCGGCGCCGGGGCCGAGATCCGCTACACCACCGTGCTCGGGTCGATGCTGGCGGTGCAGGTGCTCTCGGTCATCTGGTTCGCCCGTGCGACGCGTGAGACGACCACGCGTGAGCGGCGCTGAGGTGACGATCCGCGTTGCGCGGCTGGAAGACGCGCGCGCCATCGCCGAGTTGCATGTCGCCGTCTGGCGCGAGGCCTATCGCGATCTCGCGCCGCCCGAAGTCATGGTTGCCCTCGACGTCTCGAAGCGCCTGCCGCGCTGGGTCGAGATGATCGCGAGAGCCGAACGCAGCGTGCTGGTGGGGGAGCGCGATGGTCGGATCGTCGGCATCGGCACCGCGGGCGCGGCGACCGTGCCGGAGCTCGGCGGCCACGGCGAGATTCTCTATCTCTACGTGGACTCCACCTATGCGCGCGCGGGGATTGGACGCGCTTTGATGCGCCATCTTGCGCAAGCCTTGCAGGCGCAGGGTTACGACCGCGTCGCCCTCGGCGTGGTCGAGGGCAATCAATCGGCGATCGACTTCTATTTGAAACTTGGCGGACGGCTGGCGGGTTCCTACATCGATCCTGGACCGCTCTGGCGGTCACGGAACCAGATCATCATCTGGGACGATGTGCAGGTCCTGCTCTCAAACGGAAACATCCGGAGATCCGAATGACCCGATTCCGCCATCTTGCCGCCGGCGCCATCCTCCTCGCCGCCGGCACCGGCCTCGCCCATGCGGAGACCAAGACGGTTTCCATGAACCTGATCTCGGCGGAAGGCGGCCGCGCCCCGATCGGCACGATCGCGCTCGAGGATTCCGGCGATGGCTTGATCCTGAAGCCGAACCTCAAAGGCCTGCCGCCGGGCGAGCATGGCTTCCATCTCCACGCCAACCCGAGCTGCGCGCCGGGCGAGCAGGACGGCAAGATCGCCGCGGGCATCGCCGCCGGCGGCCATTTCGATCCGCACGAGACGCATAAGCATCTCGGTCCCACGGCAAGCGATGGGCATCAGGGCGACCTGCCGGTGCTGAAGGTGGCCGACGACGGCAGCGCCACCGGCACCTTGACGGCACCGCATCTCAAGCTCGCCGACATGATCGGCCATGCGCTGATGATCCATGCCGGCGGCGACAATTATTCGGACCAGCCGAAGCCGCTCGGCGGCGGCGGCCCGCGCATCGCCTGCGGCGTGGTGCAGTAGCGCTCAGTCCGGATACACGATCGACAGAATCTCGAGCTGTTCCGGGCCCGACGGCGTGCGCACGTTGACGGTGTCGCCGACCCGCTTCTGCATCAACGCGCGGGCGACCGGCGAGGTCCAGCTGATCCGGCCGGGCGCGAAGGTGGTCTCGTCGATGCCGGTGATGGTGACGGTTGTCTCGCTGTCGTCTTCGCGCACATAGGTCACGGTCGCGCCGAAGAAGACCTGGTCGCGGCGGGTCTGGCGCGCGGGATCGACCGGGACCGCGGCGGCCAGCCGCTTGTCCAGGAAGCGCAGGCGGCGGTCGATCTCGCGGAGCCGCTTCTTGCCGTAGATATAGTCGCCGTTCTCCGAGCGGTCGCCGTTGCCGGCGGCCCATTCGACCACCCGGACGATTTCCGGCCGGTCCACGGACCAGAGCTGGCGGCGCTCGGTCTTCAGCCGCTCGAACCCGTCCGGGGTGATGTAGTTCTTGCCGCCGGGGACCGACTCGGTCTCTTCGTCATCATCGGCGGCGGCGTTGGTCTCGCTGGCCATTCGCGCCCTGCACTCCTTATCTTCCCAAACCCCTTTGCCAAAAAGCCCCGCCGGAGACAAGTCCGGCCTATATCCTTGCTTCTTTTGTGCAATTCCGCGCCAAGGATTAAATTGCGGCGCCGCCCGTTGCATGAATCCGCGGTGATTGGCTGTTTGCAGCGGTTCCGTTAAGGTGAATTTCTGCTAGGGTGGGTGCCATGGGGACGATTGCAGCAACGCCGGAGGCCAGCCGACGGCTGGGGGATTTCAGCCTGCTCGAGGAGCTGAACGAGCAGGAGAAGCGCGGCATCGAGCAGCGCTGTCACAAGCGCACCTATTCCCGCAACGAGACCATCCTCGACAAGGGCTCGCAGAGCCGCGAGGTCTTCTTCGTCCTGAAGGGCTCGGTCTCGGTCATCACCTTCTCGCCGGCCGGGCGCGAAGTCACCCTGGCGGCGGTCAAGGCCGGCGACTTCTTCGGCGAGCTGGCGGCGATCGACGGCCAGCCGCGCTCCGCCAGCGTGACCGCGATCGAGAAGAGCGAGATCGCGATCATGCCGCCGGAGATGTTCCTGGAGGTCGTGCGCGGCCATCCGACGGTGGCCTTCCAGCTGATGCAGCGCTTGGCGCGCATGGTGCGGGCGAGCGGCTTGCGCATCCTGGAGCTTTCCACCCTGCAGGCGGCCCAGCGCGTCTATGCCGAGCTGTTGCGCATGGCGCAGCCCGACGCCGCGGTGCCGGGCCTGTTCGTGGTGCGGCCGCTGCCGCCGATGCACGAGATCGCCAGCATGACCTCGACCACGCGCGAGACGGTCAACCGCGCGATCAGCCAGCTCTATGACAGCGGCGTGCTGAAGCGCAAAGGCCGCAACCTCTACATCATGGACCGCTCGAAGCTGGAAGAGATCGTCCAATCGCTGCAGGCCCACCACCTGCACCGCTGATTGCTGCGGTCGCTGGATCTTCCCTCAGCGCGATTTCTGAACCATCACCGGCTGCACGTACCCCCATCCCGACCTTCCCCCTGAAGGGGGAAGGAGTGCGATCGTGCAGCGGCTCGATGAAAAAGCCCTCCCTCCTTTAGGGGGAGGGTTGGGTGGGGGCATGCAGCCGTGGTGCCTCGGCCTACGCGCGCTGGAAGATCCAGCGCCGCCGCGATCAGAGATGATCCGCGTCCGCGTCGTTGACCGGTGCCGCGGCGCTCGGCATCGGGCGCTGCTGCTGCAGGCGGCGATGTGATGCAACGCTCAAGGGAATGCTGCAGATGTAGGCGACCAGGATCAGCAGCAGCGTCGCGAAGGGCTCGGCCAGGGCGAGCGCGGTCAGCACCGCGACCACGATCATGGTCGGCAGCACCAGCGCCTGGCTGATCTTCAGCCGCTTGAAGGAGAAGGTCGGGATGCGGCTGACCGCCAGCCCCGCAACCGCCAGCATGACCGGGCCGGCCACATAGGGGCTGCGCAGGATCTCGAGATCCGGGAATTGCAACGAGGCGACCAGCGGCAGCAGCACCAGGCCGGCCGCGGCCGGCGCCGGGACGCCCGTGAAGAAGCGGCTGTGCCAGGCCGGGAGATCCGCATTGTCGAGCTTGGTGTTGAAGCGCGCGAGCCTGAGCGCCATGCCGGCGCTGAACAGCAGGGTCAGCGCCCAGCCGATGCCCTTCACGTCCTGCATGGTCCACATGAAGAGCACCACCGCGGGCGCCACGCCGAAGCTGACGAAGTCGCTCAGGGAGTCGAGCTCGGCGCCGAACTTGGAGGAGGAATCGAGCAGCCGCGCGATCCGGCCGTCGAGCGCGTCGAACACCGCGGCGAACAGGATCGCCAGCACCGCATGTTCCCAGCGCTGGTCCATGGCGAAACGGATGCTGGTCAGGCCCGCGCAGAGCGCGAACAGGGTCAGCATGTTCGGGATCAGCCGGTTGATCGAGTGATCCTTCAACCGGTTGCGCCGCATCCGCATCAATCCGTCCTTGCGCATCGTCACTTCTCCAGCCGCGTCAGCGGCGTTCACCGAGCCTTACGGGCTCCTCGGAATTCAGGTCGGCGATCACGGTCTCGCCGGCCAGCGTGGTCTGTCCCACCGCCACCAGCGGCTGGACGCCGTCCGGCAGATAGACATCGACCCGGCTGCCGAAGCGGATGATACCGAACCGCTCCCCGGCCCGCACCCGCCTTCCGGCGGTCAGGTCGCAGTGGATGCGCCGCGCCACCAGGCCGGCGATCTGCACCAGGCCGACATCGCGGCCGTCGGGGAGGCGCAGGTGCACCGATTGCCGCTCATTCTCCTCGCTTGCCTTGTCGAGCGAGGCGTTGACGAACTTGCCCGGCCGGTGGGCCAAGGTCACCACCTCGGCATCGACCGGAATCCGGTTCACATGAACATTGAACACATTCATGAAGATACTGATCCGCATCAACGGGCGGCCGCCCATGTTGATTTCCGGCGGCGGCGAAGCGGGCTGGATCATCTGCACCACGCCGTCGGCGGGGCTGATCACCAGCCCGGCGCGGGTCGGCGTCACCCGGTCCGGATCGCGGAAGAAATAGACGCACCAGGCGGTCAGCACCAGGCCCAGCAGGCCCAGCGGCGTCCAGAGCCACCAGAGCAGGACGGTCGCTGCGGCGAAGACCGCGATCAGGGGCCAGCCCTTGCGGTGGATCGGGGTTAACACAGTCTCGAACAATGGCGCCTCTTCGGATCGGTGGTCTGGGCTGTCAGGAATATGGGGAGCGCCCCCAAGTCCTTCAAATGCCACACTTCGCCCCACCGGTCACCCCAGACTGGGCGGATCTTCCGGGTAACGCCAACGCGCTTTACAGATCGTTAAGAGGGTCCGGGGTACTTTCCCAGCCCAGGAATTAGGACCCGGCATACCCTCGTGAACCTGAAAGCCCTCCCGTTGCTGAAGCTGCAACAGCTGCCACCGGAAGAGCCGCGCTTGCGGATCAATGCCGATGGCTCGTTGCAGATCGGCCGCAAGGACGGCCAGATCGAGTTTGCCTTCAACTATCTCGGCATCATCTTCGAGGCCAACACGCGGCCGACCGCTCACGGCACCGTGGTGCAGCTCGCGGCCGAGATCGCGCCGCTGCCCTATTCGGCCGAAGGCGTCGCCACGCGGCGCGCCGTCGTCGCCATCATCGATGCGTCGCAGACGCTGCACGAGGCGCGGCTGGTGATCAGCAAGCACCGCTGGATCTATTGCATCGGCAAGGCGGCACTGCCGGGCAACTGGGAGCCGCAGGACGTCATCACCGCGGCCACCCGGCTGGTGCTCGAGGTGAAACCCTATCTCGTCATGCTGCAGGAAGCCCTGCCGCCGCGCCCCCTGAAGGCGCACTGAACCTCAGTTCTGCTTCTTCGGCAGGTTGAATATCTGGCCCGGATAGATCAGATCCGGGTCGCGGATGTGATCCTTGTTGGCCTCGTAAATCACCGTGTACTGCACGCCGTTGCCATAGGTGCGGCGCGCGATGCGCCAGAGGCTGTTGCCCGGCTGCACGATGACGCTGTCGTCGGTCAGGGCGACGCTCGAGAAATCCGGCTGCGAGAACGGCACCTCGACCCGGGCCTGCACCTTGCCGCTGCCGTCGACCAGATCGACGCGCAGCTTATGGTCGCCGGCCGGCGACTTCTGCTCCGGCACGAAGGTCCAGCGGCCGGCGCTGTCGGCCTTGGCGTTGCCCATGCTCCCGTTGTCGAGATAGAGCAGCAGATCGCCGCCGGGCAGGGTATGCCCGCTCAGCATGGCGCGGCCGTCCTGGGTGTAGTCGATGGTGTCGAGGCTCAACGGCGGCGCCTGCGGCTCGGGCGCCGCGGAACCCTCCTGCGCGGCCGCGGTGACCGGCGCCGGCGGCGTCGCCGAAGCGGCACCCGGCGAGTTCAAGAGCTGGGTCGGCCCCTCGCCGTCCTTCGGCACCTCGAGCGCCAGCGCGCCCGAGGGCTTGGTCACCGGCTGGCCGGCGATGTCCTCGGCCGGCTTCGGCACCACGACGATGACTTCCTTCTCGGAATCGAGGCTCTTGCCGCCCTCGTCGGTGGCGCGCACCGAGAATTTGTGCTGGCCGGGATCGACCGCGGAATCCGGCAGCAGCACCCATTCGCCGCGATCGTCGGCCTCCGCCGAGCCGACCGGCTGGCCGTTGTCGAGCAGCGTGATCTTGGTGCCGGGTGCGGCGCGGCCGGCGATCACCGCATCGCCGTTCGGGTTGACGCGCACCACGTCGAAGCTCGGCTTCACTTCCGGCGCGGGTGCTGGTGTCGGAGTCGGCGCGGCCGCGGCGACCTGCTCGCCGCCTGCCGCCGGGGTCTGGGCTGCCGGGGTCTGGGCTGCCGGAGCCTGGACGGCCGGAGTCTCGGTGGTCGTCGCTGGAGTCTGCGGCGGGTTGATCGGCTGCGGCTCGGTCGCGCCGGTGATGGTCGATTGCTGTGCCGGCTGCTCGGCGGCGGCCGGCGGCGTGGCCGGCGCTTCGCTCGAGCTGGCCGCGGGCTGCTGCTCGGCCGGGGCCGGATTGGCGGGCGGCGTGGTGGTGGCCGGGGCCGCCGGCTGCGCGCCGGAAGTCTGGGCGGCGGGCGGCTCGGGAGTCTCGTCCACGTCCTGCTTCGACACCGCGTAGATCAGGCCCAGGATCGCCGCAACCAGGACGGCACCGATGGTTGCGACCAAGGTCAGCCGGTTCATGAAAATCGCTCGATTCGTCTCATTACAGTTCCGTCACACCGTAATGCGGAACCCGAATCCGCGCAATCAAGGGGCTTCCCGTAGGCAGCTCCGCCGGCACTTTACCCAGCCATTTCCTGGGTCTCCCGCGGCGCAATATCGGGTTGACGGCATGCGGAATAGGCCCCAAAACAGCCGCATTGAAAAGGTTTAAAAACCCCTCCCTTCCCGGCTCCATTGGACCGGGGCCAAACGGGCCTCTCCACACCCATGACCTTGATTAAATCCATCTGTGTCTATTGCGGCTCGGCGCGCGGCCGCTCGCCGCGCTATGTCGCCGCCGCCCGCGAGCTCGGCGAAGCCATGGCCGAGCGCAAGATCCGCCTCATCTACGGCGGCGCCCGCATCGGCATGATGGGCGAGGTCGCCGACGCCGTGATGAAGAACGGCGGCGAGGTGATCGGCGTCATCCCCGAGCATCTGCAGACCAGCGAGGTCGGCCATTCGGGCATCACCGAATTGAAGGTCGTCGAGAGCATGCATGTCCGCAAGAAGCTGATGTTCGATCTCTCGGACGGCTTCGCGGTGCTGCCCGGCGGCTACGGCACCTTGGACGAACTGTTCGAGATCGTGACCTGGCGGATGCTGAAGCTGCACGACAAGCCGGTCGTGGTGCTCAACATCGACGGCTACTGGGATCCCTTCCAGAAGCTGATCGACCAGTTGATCGGCGAAGGCTTCGCGCGCGAGGATTCGCGGCAGTATTTCTCGGTGGTGAACTCGGTCGGGCGGATGTTCGATCTGCTCGAGCAGCCCGCCGACATCCAGGTCACAGAACACCCGGAACGCATTTAGTTCTTCAAACGGAGGATATCGAGATGGCGAAGATCAAGGTCAAGACGCCGGTGGTGGAGCTGGACGGCGACGAGATGACCCGGATCATCTGGGCCTTCATCAAGCAGAAGCTGATCCTGCCCTATCTCGACATCGACCTGAAATACTACGACCTCGGCGTCGAGAAGCGCGACGAGACCAACGACCAGATCACCATCGATTCCGCGAACGCGATCAAGCAATACGGCGTCGGCGTCAAATGCGCCACCATCACCCCGGACGAAGGCCGGGTGAAGGAGTTCGGGCTGAAGCAGATGTGGAAGTCGCCGAACGGCACGATCCGCAACATCCTCGACGGCACCGTGTTCCGCCAGCCGATCATCTGCAAGAACGTGCCGCGCCTGGTGCCGAACTGGACCCAGCCGATCGTGGTCGGCCGCCATGCCTTCGGCGACCAGTATCGCGCCACCGACTTCATCGTGCCCGGCAAGGGCAAGCTCACCATGAAGTTCGTGCCGGAAGGCGGCGGCGCGCCGATCGAGAAGGAAGTCTTCAACTTCCCCGGCGCCGGCGTCGCCATGGGCATGTACAACCTCGATGACTCGATCCGTGGCTTTGCGCGCGCCTGCTTCAACTACGGGCTCTCGCTCGGCTGGCCGGTCTATCTCTCGACCAAGAACACGATCCTCAAGGTCTATGACGGCCGCTTCATGAACATCTTCCAGGAGGTGTACGACCAGGAATTCGCCAGTGAGTTCAAGGCGAAGAAGATCACTTACGAGCACCGCCTGATCGACGACATGGTGGCCTCGGCGCTGAAATGGTCCGGCGGCTTCGTTTGGGCCTGCAAGAACTACGACGGCGACGTGCAGTCCGACACCGTCGCGCAGGGCTTCGGCTCGTTGGGCCTGATGACCTCGGTGCTGCTCTCGCCGGACGGCAAGACGGTCGAAGCGGAAGCGGCCCACGGCACGGTGACGCGGCATTATCGCGAGCACCAGAAGGGCAAGCCGACCTCGACCAACCCGATCGCCTCGATCTACGCCTGGACCCGCGGCCTCTACTACCGCGGCAAGTTCGACGGCAATGCCGCACTGCAGACCTTCGCCGAGACCCTGGAGAAGGTCTGCGTCGAGACCGTCGAGAGCGGTTTCATGACCAAGGACCTGGCGCTGCTGATCAGCCCCGACCAGAAGTGGCTGACCACCGAGCAGTTCCTCGATAAGCTGGACGAGAACCTGAAGAAGGCGATGGGGTGAGCGTCATGAACGTCACCCGCCGCTTCGTGATTGCCGCCGCGCTGATGTTCAGCGCGGCGGCACCCGCATTTGCCCCCTCTGCGTTTGCGCAAAGCGCCGACGCCAACACGCTCTATCTCGACTTCAAGGACGGGCGCGTGACGATCCAGCTCGATCCGGTCGCCGCGCCGAAGACCGTCGCGCATATCCAGGACCTGGTCCGGAAGGGCTTCTACACCAACACGCCGATCCACCGCGTCATCCCCGGCTTCATGGCGCAGATGGGCGACCCGACCGGCACCGGCGGCGGCCCCGGCTCCGGCACCACCGTCCCCGCCGAGTTCGGCCCGACCCCGTTCGAGCGCGGCACGGTCGGCCTGGCGCGGACCGAGGACCCGAACAGCGGCGACAGCCAGTTCTTCATCATGTTCGCGCGGAACGACTATCTCGACGGCAAGTACACCGCCTTCGGAAAAGTCACCGCGGGCATGGAGGTCGTGGACAAGATCAAGGCCGGCACCCGCGAGAACAACGGCGTGGTCGACGACCCGGACAAGCTCCTGAAGGCGACGCTCGGCGATATGCAGTAGCGCCGGCTCAGGCGGCGGCGGACTTCCGCCGCCGCCAGCCGAGATATCCCATTCCGCCGATCGCCGAGAGGAACAGCGGCAGCGCCGCGGGCAGCGGCGTCGTCGCGACGGCGACCGGCGTGGCCGTGATATGCGCGATGCCGTGATAGGTCTCGTAGAGGCCGCCGTATCCCGCCTGCATGTACATCGCGTAGATCGGTTGGAAACCGCCGAGCGAGAAGTTGGAGATATCGAAGACCAGGTCGTCGGTGCCGACATGGATGCCGTTCACGCCGGCCCCGTTGGCGAGCCCGCCGATCCGCAGCTGGTCGAAGAAGTAGCGGTATCCCAGCGTGCCGACGTTGAGGTTGATGAAGCTCGCGTCCACCGCGCCGCTCGCGAAGTTCACCAGGTCGGCCGTGAACTTGAACTCGGCCAGCACGGCCGGGGCGGGCAACGGGTCGGCGCCGCCGAGAACGTCGGTGAAGTCCCAGGCTGAAATGGTCACCGTGTAGTCCATGGTGGTGGCCGCCGCCGGGCGCGCCGCGCCAGCCAGCAGGACGATGCCGGCAATCGCCAGCAGCAGACGCCTGATCATCGATTCATCCCATTTGATTCAAATGCCGGCGCGGATCTTAAGATCAACCCCAGGCTGCAACAACCGCAATGAGGTGAAGGCGTCCGCGAAACAGGGTTAAGGTCGGCAGCGCCGAACGCCTGGGCCATCCATCACAGGCGCTTATCGACGACCGGAGCGCGAACAGGTCTTCAATCCTGCGTGCGAATGCCTCCGCAGGATCGCGGCGCAGCCCGGCTCGGCGATATGCAGGAACGCCGGGCGGCGGCGTCAGGCGGCGGACTTCCGTCGCCGCCAGCCGACCAGGCCCAACCCGCCCAGCGCCGCGGCGAACAGCGGCAGTGCGGCCGGGATCGGCGTCGTCGCAACCGAGGTCACGTAAACCAGGCCGAAGCTGGTCGTAAACGCGTCGGTCGTGCCCGAGATCGAGTAGAGGAATTGGGCAAAGGTCGGGGTGCCGGACGTGAAGTTGCTGATCCGGAGATAGAAATCGGAGGTCCCGAAGGTCAGCCCGCCCGCCGAACCCAGCGCACCGACATTCAGCACGTCCGACGCCGGGTTATAGGAGAAGAGCAGCGGCGAGCTCGAGCCCAGGGGTGTCAGGAAATCGAGCGCGATCGTCCCGGCGTCGAAGACTGCGGCGCTGGGATCCAAGGTGAGGGTGAACTGGCCGAGCACGAAATTCGCCGGCACCGGATTCCCGTTGAAGGCGCTGAAATTGGAGGCGCCGAAATTGACCGTGTAGTCGATGGTGGATGCAGCCGCTGGCTTCTGCGACGTGAACGCCAGTGCCAACGCGCCCAGCGCGAACAGCCAGTTCCGGATCTTCATGCGGCGAGCCCTCTTCGATGATTCGATTGAACTTTTAAGCTGTCCTGCGCTGGAGGCGCAAGCGGCTATCGGCACGCAGCATGCTCAACGCAAGGCGTTCGGCCATGCCGACACGCCCGGCCTCACGCCCAGGGCCGCCGGCTCGGCCAGATTGCGAAAGGATTCCCAATCCGCTTCGGCGCGCGCATCTGCAGGATCGCGGCGAAGGCCAGCGGGAACAGCGCCAGGCCGAACAGGAACTGCCCGGTCTGGCGGTTGAACAGCCAGACCAGCCAGCGGCCGAAGCTCTGCAACGACTGATCGTCGAGCACGCCGCGCGCCGCCGGCAGCAACTGCGTGTCGGTGATCCAGAGCGCGATGCCGAGCGCCGCCACCGCGGCGCCGAAGCCGGCCAGCGCCCAGCCGGCGCGGCGCCACCAGCCGACCGCGATCGGATCGGCGGGATGGAGATCGCCGTCGGGCGTCGGCGTGCGCCAGACCTCGATCAGCTCCTGCCGCGCCACCCAGATCGCACCCAGCGCCGAGACCAGCATCACGCCGAACTGCATGAAGCGCAGGTATTCCAGCGGCTCCGGCGCAAGCCCGGTGCGGACCACCAGCAGCGCTACGTTGTCCAGGGCCATCAGCGGGAAGTCGTAGAGCGTATGCGCGGCGATCGGCAGGATGAGCGCCAGCAGCACGGCGATCACGGCGGGCAGTGCCTTGCGCCACCAGAGCGCCAGGAAATAGCCCATGAACATGCCGTCGATGGTATGGCCGGGGATCGCCATCATGCCGCGGATGGTGCCGATCACCGCCCAGTTGCCGCTGGCCCGCGCGACGTAGAGCACGTTCTCCAGGGCGGCGAAGCCCAAGCCCACCAGGATCGCGCCGCAGAACAGATCGCCGCCGGAATCGCAGTCCTTGCTGAGGCGGATCACCAGCCAGACCATCAGGAACTTCGCGATCTCCTCCGGGATCGCCGCGCGGCCGCCGGCATCGATCAGCGCCTGCCAGAGCGCGCCCTGAAGCCCGTCGTCGATCGCATAGCGCGGCAGGATCGCCGCCGCCTCCAGCGCGCTTCCCATCAGGATCGCCAGCGCCGCCGCCACCAGGCCGAGCCCGAACGACTTGATGCCGAGCCGGAAGCCGAGGCGGTGCCGGTAATGCGTCAGGAAGAACGCGGTCAGCAGCAGCGGCGGGAAAGTCGCTGTCAGGAAGGTGGCGAGGACCAGCACGGGCGGGCTACTGCTTGTTGCGCACCAGCACGCCGAACAACGCCACCACCGGCGAAACGGCGACAGCCACCGTCATGATGGCACTTGCTCGCAGGTTCTCAGGGGTCACGTCGGCGAGTTCGGTCGGCTGCGGCTGGCCTTCCAGCGCGCGCGCCATGAAGAACGCCAGAACCAGCGAGCCGATGAATCCCATGCCGCCGACGACGATCATGACGTCCCCGGTGCGGTGCCAGCGCGCCACCTTCTTCTGATGCGCGGCCTCGCTGGTGATCGGATCCTCACGGGCGCTGCGGCGCAGCTCCCAACAGAACAGCGTGATCGACAGCGCGATGACGGCGAGTATGCAGGGCACGGCCACCCACAGTGATTGCGTGATGGTCTCGATACGCATCTGCTTGGTCTGCAGATATTCGAGCACCGGCCGTATCAAGCCCCAATTGAACAGCGCATGCGCCACCGCTGCGACCAGATAGCCGAGCACCGGCAGATGCCATCTGCGCCAGCCGCTACGCACCAGCTCGGCCAGAAAGAAGCCTTGCATCATGCCCATCATGCTGTGCACGAAGCTCGCAGCGATGCCGCGGCCGATGGCGACCGGCAGGGCTATCTCCGGGAACATCCGCGCGTAATGCGCATTCTCGATCGCCGCAAATCCCAGCGCCGCGAAGAGCGACGCTTGGAACGCCTCCGCCGGTCGCAGTCCGCGGAAGCAGACCAGCATCGCCGCCGCCGTCGCGGTGAGTTTCACGGCCTCCTCCGGCAGGCCGGCGGCCAGCACCATCATGCGCAAGGCGCTCCAGGTATCCGTGATCGCGCCCAGCCCCGCGGCACGCGGTGCCAGCAGCCAGACGTAGAGCGCCGTGACCCCGATGCCCAACGGAAAGGCCAGCCCCACCAGCAGCCACCGCGCCGGCCGCGGAAACAGCGCCTGATAGAACCAGATGAACAACCCGGCGCAGGCAAGCACCGCGACGATGGCCAGGATCGGGGGAAAGGCGGCGGGATGGGGCAAAGTGCGTCAGATCCTTCTCACGCAGGAAGGACCCCAGCGCTGGATCAAATGCATCACGGCTGCATCAACCCCCTCCCTCACCCTCCCCCAATCTTGGGGAAGGGAAGAGAGTTGGAACCTTCGCATTCTTATGCAGCCTTCGCGTTCTCGGGCCGCTGCATCATCACAGAGTCCCCTCCCCCGAGATCGGGGGAGGGCTAGGGAGGGGGTTGATGCAGCCTGAGCGTCCCGTATCCAGCGCGCCGCCACCGCCAACCTCAAGCCGCCTTGATGCGGTCGCCGATCGCGGCTTCGATCGCGGCGATGGCGTTCTGCGCGTTGGCCGCGTCGGGACCGCCGGCCTGCGCCATGTCGGGTCGCCCGCCGCCGCCCTGGCCGCCCAAAGCCGCGCTGCCCGCCTTCACCAGGTCGACCGCCGAGAGTCTCGCGGTCAGGTCGTCGGTGACGCCGACCACCACGCTGGCCTTGCCGTCCGCGGTGGCGATCAGCGCCACCACGCCCGAGCCCAGCTGCTTCTTCAGCGCGTCGGCCATGCTCTTCAGTTCCTTGGCCGGCACGTCAGGCAGCAGCCGCGCCGCCAGCTTCACGCCGTTGACGCTCTTGGTGTCGCCGCCGCTCGAAGAACTTCCGCCCGTCGCGATCTGCTTGCGCGCCTCGGCCAGCTCGCGGTCGAGCTTCTTGCGCTCTTCCAGCAGCGAGACGATGCGGGCGGAGAGATCCTGCGGCGTCGCGCGCAGGGCCGCCGCCGCCTCATGGACGATCTTCTGCTGCTCCTCGACGAATTTCTCCGCCGCGGCGCCGGTCACCGCCTCGATGCGGCGCAGCCCCGCGCCGACCGCGCTTTCGCCGACGATCTTCAGGAAGCCGATATCGCCGGTCCGCCGCACATGGGTGCCGCCGCAAAGCTCGGTCGAGAATTCCTTCAACTCTTCCTCATCGCGGCCGCCCATGGAGACGACGCGCACTTCCTCGCCGTATTTCTCGCCGAACAGCGCCATCGCGCCGGCCTCGATCGCGGCATCGGGAGTCATCAGCCGCGTGCCGACATCGGCATTGGCGCGGATCCGGCGGTTCACCTCATGCTCGATCCAGGCGATATCCTCGGGCGTCAGCGCCTTGTTGTTGCTGAAGTCGAAGCGCAACCGGTCGGGCGCCACCAGCGAGCCCTTCTGGGTCACATGTTCGCCCAGGCGGCGCCGCAGCGCCTCATGCAGCAGATGCGTCGCCGAGTGATGCGCGCGCAGGCCCGAGCGGCGCTTGCCGTCGACCTTCATCTCCACCGCCTCACCCTTCGAGATCGAGCCCTGCACGACCTTGCCCAGATGCACGAAGAGCTCGCCGAGCTTCTTCTGCACATCATGGACTTCAATGACGCCGCCTTCTGCCGTGGTGATGCGGCCGGTATCGCCCATCTGGCCGCCGCTCTCGCCGTAGAACGGGGTCTGGTTGGTGACGATCGCGACCTCGTCGCCCTTGCCCGCCGCATCGACCTCCTTGCCGGCCTTGACCAAAGCGGTGACGATGCCCTGCGCGCTCTCGGTCTCATAGCCGAGGAACTCGCTGGCGCCTACCTTCTGCTTCAGGTCGAACCAGATGGTCTCGGTCGCCGCCTCGCCGGAGCCGGCCCAGGCCTTGCGCGCGGTCTCGCGCTGGCGCTCCATCGCCGCGTCGAACTGCGCCTGGTCGACCTCGCGGTTCTGCCCCTTCAGCACGTCCTGGGTGAGATCCAGGGGGAAGCCGAAGGTGTCATAGAGCTTGAACGCGGTCTCGCCGTTGAGCTTCTGCCCCGGCTTCAGCCCCGCGGTCTCCTCGTCGAGCAGCTTCAACCCGCGCTCCAGCGTCTGCTTGAAGCGGGTCTCCTCGAGCTTCAGGGTCTCGGTGATGACCGCCTGTGCGCGGCCGAGCTCCGGGTAGGCCTGGCCCATCTCCAGCACCAGCGCCGGCACCAGCTGCCACATCAGCGGCTCCTTGTAGCCGAGCAGATGCGCATGCCGCATCGCGCGGCGCATGATCCGCCGCAGCACATAGCCGCGGCCCTCGTTGGAGGGCAGCACGCCGTCGGCGATCAGGAACGAAGATGCGCGCAGATGGTCGGCGATCACCCGGTGCGAGACCTTGTGCACGCCGTCCGCCTCGGTCCCGGAAATCTCCGCCGAGGCCTCGATCAGCTTGCGGAACAGATCGATGTCGAAATTGTCATGCTTGCCCTGCAGCACGGCTGCGAGCCGCTCCAGCCCCATGCCGGTGTCGATCGAGGGCTTGGGCAGGTTGATGCGCTCGGTCTTGGTGACCTGCTCGAACTGCATGAAGACGAGGTTCCAGATCTCGACGAAGCGGTCGCCGTCGGCATCAGGCGAACCCGGAGGCCCGCCGAAAATCTTGTCGCCATGGTCGTAGAAGATTTCCGAGCAGGGGCCGCAGGGCCCGGTATCGCCCATGGACCAGAAATTGTCCGAGGTCGAGATGCCGATGATGCGGCTGTCCGGGAAGCCGGTCACCTTCTTCCACAGCGCCCGCGCCTCGTCGTCCTCGGAATAGACGGTGATGGTGAGCTTGTCCGGCGACAGCCCGTATTCCTTGGTCAGCAGGTTCCAGGCGAGCGGGATCGCCCGCTCCTTGAAATAATCGCCGAAGGAGAAGTTGCCGAGCATCTCGAAGAAGGTGTGATGCCGCGCGGTATGGCCGACATTCTCGAGGTCGTTGTGCTTGCCGCCGGCCCGCACGCATTTCTGCGCGGTCGAGGCGCGCGTATAGGGCCGCGGGTCCTGCCCGGTGAAGACGTTCTTGAACTGCACCATGCCGGAGTTCACGAACATCAAGGTCGGATCGTTCCGCGGCACCAGCGGCGACGAGGCCACGACCTCATGCCCCTCCTTGCGGAAGTAGTCCAGAAACACGCGGCGAATTTCGTTGGCAGTATGCATAGGCAGCGGCGTCCGATCTCGGTGGTTGGTCAGTGGGTTAGCGGCGGTTTGGTCTGGGCGCAGATCAAGGCGCCCGGACCGGGGGACCGAGCGCAACTCCTTAGTATTTAGGGTTTTTTCTGGCGGGGCAAGGGGTTGGGTCGCCTTCGTCGCAGAGAGGAACTCTGGGCGGGCTTCACTGGGCTATTGGAGTTTCCCCCAGGGAACGTACGGTCGCTTTCGCGAGTAAACGATGCCTCGATCGGCATCGAGGATCACCCTGTACTTGTCACGAAGCCGCTCGAAGAACATCGCGACTCTTCCCGCATTCTCGCGGACCACCGCTGTTGAGTAGCCTCCAAACACGCCAAGCATGAAGTCAGGTACGGAGAAACCTGGAAATTCATCCTTGCTCCCGACGGTTACCGTCATCTTCTGTGGGCGTCGGTTGTTCGCGACACTTAGATTGTCGAACAAAGTCTTGATCGTGCTCTCAAGTTTCTGCGCACCCACTTGGCTGTTCTGTTCGACGAAAACTGATACGAAGGCTCCATCGCAACCCATGAGGCGGTCCCGCATGAGCGCCGAAACCAATTGGAAGTATAGGTTCTCATAGTTGTCCGGCGACTTGAGTTCGCCGTAGGCGACATACGCCTTGATAGGTAGCGTAGATAGTTTTTCGACGTATTTCTTTCGCAGGTCTTCATTGGCGTCTGTGTAGTGCAAGCCCTTCTTTTCAAGCTTTGTTGTTCTCGCCTCCGCAAATGGATCTGCCAGATAAGACCGCAGTATCGTAAGCGTTGAGTGTCTTACAGTTTTTGGATCCTCAGTCTGCGCAATCGCAACAGCCATGTACTGCTTGTTCAGGTAGGCTATCTGCGATTCATCTAAGTAGAGCGCAATGAAACGCGGGGTTTGGCCTGGCACTGTCGCGTAGTTCGGCCCGCAATCGTCTCTCTTGAGTAGCTCTTCCCAGTTTTCTTTCAGCTTGGGCCAGAACTCTTTTTCGATGTGCGACACATATCGGACGAACCCGTCAATCCGATTGACGTGCATTTGTGGCGTGTATTCGGGCCAATCTTGAAAGCGATCAATATGGTCGATGTGGTCAATGATCCCATACTTTCTAGAATAGTAGAGTTCTTGGCGAAGCCTTCGCTTCATCCGACGCGGGGCTCTTGGGCCCCGTCCGTCAGAAACGCTGAGACCGGTCACATAGTGCGATTGCCCCGGAACAGACACGTAAAACTTCTGTTCGTTAAGTTCGAAACCACATTCGCTTAGTATCTTGGAGATTTCGATCTTGTCAGGAATACTTTTCTTACCAGAGAAAGTAATGTCATCTGCATAGCGGGTGTAAACGCAGTCATATTGGTTCGCTAAGGCGCTCAACTTGCCATCCATGTCGAGGCTAACCACGTTGGCCAGCATTGGGCTAGGCGGAAGACCCAACGGAAGGCAATCGTCGATACAGACGAAACGTGCCAGCAGCTCTGCGACGCCACTTTGAACACCAAGTTCTTCAAACCGAAGCTTGAGCCGGCTGAGGCTGATAGTCGGAAAGAAGTTTCTGATGTCCGCATGTAAGACGCGGCGGGAGCCACAGTGCGGACCTGCATTCTCAATCGTACTACGGCCACGCACGTAACCGTAGGACGAAGGATGAGGGTGCCGAGGATCTTTCCAGCGCGCATATAGATCGAAGCGGCGACCAAAACTCTTGTACTCGTCCTCAATTAGTGTGCTGGCTTGCCAAACTTCGCGGAAGGACCCAAGGCGGCTTCTATTGCGTTTGGGAATTCGATGCCGGAGAAAAAACGCCTTCTTTTCGTCGCGATTGGTCAAATGGTGGAGTGTTTCAACATCGATACCGATATAGAGCGCCAATTCCGAAATATTGGCGGGCTTTGCAAAGTCAATCGGTAACGGCTTTTGGTGCACCACGCTAGTGACCAAGAATTAAGGAGGTGGGAGTGGCCAGATCAGAGAAGCTAGTAGTGACCCGAAGGCGGATACGACTCGTACCCTAAACCATGACTCTGGCCACTCCCACTACATCTATACCAGAAACACAACCACGAGTCCTTCTCGGAAAAATCTAAGGTCCATACCTACCTTCCCTCCGTGCTTGCGGTCGCCGGCAAATCCGCCGCCCCCGCCGGCACTGGATTGCGCTGGAGGTCGGCGATCAGTTGCTCCATCTCGCCGATCTCGCGCACCTGCGCTTCGATGATGCCGTCGGCAAGCTTGCGCACGCGGGGGTCGCGGATATGGGCGCGGGCGCTGGTCATGATGGCGATCGAGTGGTGCGGGATCATCGCCTTCATGTAGGAGACGTCGTCCACCGTCTCCTGGCTCCGGACCAGCCAGAGCGAGGCGGCGAAGACGACGACCGCGCCCGCGGCGATGCCGGCATTGGCGCGGCGGCTCGGGTACATCTTCAGCATGAATCCCAGCATGACGACCGCCATCACCGCGCCCATCAGCAGCGCCATCCAAGCCCGCGTCTGGCTGAACCAGACATGGTCGAGCGCGAAGGTGTTGAGATACATCAGGCCGTACATGATCACGGTCGAGGTCGCGATCATCGCAGCGAAGCGGGCATAGGACATGGGCGGACCTCTGGCGTTGCGGTTTCTGGAATGAGAGAAAACCCCGCGCCCGCGCCGTCGTTCCGAAGTCGGGTCCCGCCCGGCTTGATCGCGGCGCCCGGACTGCGCATGCTGGAGCCCGTTTTCCGGTCGCCATCCGACGAAGGACCCCGCCCATGGCTTCATCCCCGACCGACATCGCCTTCAACACCCCCGCCCCCGCCTTCTCCCTCCCCGCCACCGACGGGCGGAGCTACACGCTCGACGACATCGCCGGCGCCAACGGCACGGTGATCGTCTTCATCTGCAATCACTGCCCCTATGTGAAGGCGGTGATCGACCGGCTGGTGGCGGATGCGAGGCTGCTGCAGGCCGAGGGGATCGGCGTCGCCGCGATCTGCGCCAACGACGCGCGCACCCATCCCGACGATTCCTTCCCGAAGATGAAGGAATTCGCGCGGCTGCACGGCTTCACCTTCCCCTATCTCCACGACGAGACCCAGGCGGTGGCGCGCGCCTACAACGCGGTCTGCACGCCGGACTTCTTCGGCTACGACGCCGAGCGCCGCCTGAAGTATCGCGGCCGGCTCGACGAAGGCGGCCGCGCGACCCCGGCGCCGAGTGCCAAGCGCGAGCTGGTCGAGGCGATGCGCGCCATCGCCGCCGGCCGCGAACCCGCCGAGCAGACGCCGTCGATCGGCTGCTCGATCAAATGGAAGGCGACGTAGGCCGCTGCAGAAATAAACTCGAATTCGCGCAGCGCCACGCGGACAAGCTGCGCCGATCGTGGTATAGTCGGCGCGCTGATTGACACCGTGAAATCTTCGTCACGCGCCGCGTAAGAACGCGCCAGCCCCGGCCGAAGATTTTCCGCACGCATCAACCCCGACAGGGCCCCGACCGGAAAAAGACTCTATCTGTTTTCGCAGGACTGAACGCGAAGCCCTGCGCAAGGCGCAGGTCACGCAGACAGGACGCAGACCGGAACCAGGGCCCATCCAATTCTGCGGAACGCACAGCGAAGGCCCTGCCCCCGGCGTCTGTGTCGACCACGCCACCTAACCGATTGCAACGAGAAGATTTTTCGACCGACCAACCCAGACAGGACGCAGACGAGAAACTGTCTTCCCCGACGCAGACACGGACACGGACGCAGACAGGTGCAAGCGGGCCCCGGCCCGGACATTGTTAACCGGCCGCGAACAGCCCATCTTGCTGTCCGGCCCTGGCGCCGGCGGGGTGCCGGGCGCATTTTCCCGGCCATGCTGACACCGATGAGGACGACGCAATGAGCACCAACCTGGCTGAAGTCGAAACCGGCACCGAGCGCCGCGTCGTCGCGGTGATCCGCGGCGTGCCCACCTCGGACGGCGCCGGGGTGAAGCTCACCCGCGTGATCGGCCAGCGCGCCCTCCCCGACCTCGATCCCTTCCTGATGCTGGACGAGTTCGGCTCCGAGAAGGGCGCCGACTATATCGGCGGCTTCCCCGACCATCCGCACCGCGGTTTCGAGACCGTGACCTATATGCTCGACGGGCGGATGCGGCATTGGGACAACAAGGGCAATTCCGGCCTGCTGGTCCCGGGCTCGGTGCAGTGGATGACCGCCGGCAGCGGCCTGGTGCATTCCGAGATGCCGGAGCAGGAAGACGGGCTGATGCGCGGCTTCCAGCTCTGGATCAACCTGCCGGCGAAGGACAAGATGTGCGCGCCGCGCTACCAGGAATACGCGCCGGACAAGATCCCGGTCGCCAAGCCCGCGCCCGGCGTCTCGGTGAAGGTCATCGCCGGTGAAGTCGCGGGCACTAAAGGCCCGATCGGCGGCGTCGCCACCGACCCCACCTATCTCGACATTTCGCTCGAGAAAGGCGCCGGCTTCTCGCACCGCCTGCCGAAAGAGCACAACGCCTTCGCCTATATGTTCGAGGGCGCCGGGATGATCGGTGTCAAAGAGGTGGAGAAGCAGCAGCTCGCCGTGCTCTCACAGGGCGAGGTCTTCAGCGTCACCGCCGAAGCTGCGCCGGCGCGGCTGATCCTGGTCGCCGGCCGGCCCTTGCGCGAGCCGGTGACGAAATACGGCCCCTTCGTCATGAACACGCCCGAGGAGATCCACCAAGCGATCGCGGATTATCAGGCCGGCCGGCTCTGACGCTTGCGCCGCCACAGCTCGACCACGCCGAGCGTGATCAGCCCGAGCAGCAGCGGCAGCAGATAGTAGAGCGCGCGGAAGGCAAGCAGCGCGCCGACCGTTGCGTCGTCCAGAGCGGGCGACGGCGCCATCAGCAGCAGCACGCTGGATTCGAAGACGCCGAGCCCGCCCGGCACGCTGCTGGCGATGCCGAGGGTGAGCGAGACCACGGCGATGCCGAGCACACTCGGATAGTCGGCATTGAGGTCCGCCGGCAGCAGCGCATAGGCGACGGCAGCGAGGCAGGCGATGTCGATCACCGAGCAGAGCACTTGCGGCAGCACGGTGCGGAACGGCGGGGTCTCGATCCGGCGACCGAGGAGATGCAACGGCCGCGCGCGCAGCGTCAGGCCGAGCAGGCCGATGCCGATCAGCGCGAGGCCGATCCCGATGTCGCGGGTGAGGCTGTGCGGCAACAGGATCTCATGATCGAGCAGTCCGGGATGCAGGATCATCGCCGCGGCGATCTGCAGACAGAGCGCCAGCGCGAGCGTGCCGCTGAACGAGGCCTGCACCTTCGCCACCTCGGCGAAGCGCGCGCCGAACATCGAATAGAGCCGATAGCGCAGGCCGCCGCCGACCGCGACCGAGAAACCGCTGGAATGCCCGATCGACTGCGCGATGAAGCCGCCGAGCGCCGCGACCGGAAAGGCCAGCGGACGCCGCGCGGTCTTCAGTGCGAAATACTCCTGGCCGGCGATCGCAATGAAACTGCCGCCGGTGAAGAGCAGAGCGACCGCGATCGCGTGCAGATGCAGGCCGCGCAGTGCCTGCAGCACCTTCTCCGGCTCGACATGGCGCAGCGCGCCATGCAGGCCATAGAAGGCAAGTCCCACCACCGCCAGCGAGAACAGCAGCGAGGCCGGTCCGCGCAGGCGTTGGAAGAGCCGATGCTGCAGTGATGTCATGCCAACCTTAAGCCAACCTGAAGGAGCCGCCACCATAGCGGCCGCCCCATGCCGATCAAGGGCTGACGCGGATCAAGCGTCGAGAGGACGCGGTACCGACGCAGGGACAGTGTGCGGTAAGTCCCCGCCGTTAGCATCCTGGCCATCGACAACGACATGATGGCAGCGATGCGCCGCAAAACGCGACCCCAGTCCGATCTCACCCTCGCCGAGCATCACGCGCATGATCGCGCGGCGGTGACCGAGTTCATCCGCAACCGCTTCATGCAGGATCATCAGGCGCAGCTGACGCAGCTGATGCCGCGGCTGTTCTCGCTCTCCAGCGCAGCGGGGCAGATGATCGCCGGCTTCGGCCTGCGCGAGGCGGCACATTCGCGGCTGTTCATGGAATGCTATCTCGACGAGCCGGTCGAGGCGCGGATCGCCAGGCTCGCGGGACGTTCGGTCGCGCGCGCGGGCATCGTCGAGGCCGGCAACCTCGCCTCGCGGCCGGGCGGCGCCCGGGCGATGATCGCGCTGCTGACCCGGCATCTCTACGAGCAGGACTTCGAATGGGTGACCTTCACCGGCGTGGCGCGCCTCCGCTCCGCCTTCCATCGGTTGGGACTGCATCCGCTGGAGATCGCGCGGGCGACGCCGGAGCGCCTCAGCGAGAGCGAGCGCCGCGCCTGGGGCCGCTACTTCGAGAGCCGGCCGATCGTGATGGCGGGGCATGTGCCGAGCGGCTTCCGCGCGCTGTTCCGCAGCCAGCCGCGCGCACTGCTGGCCGCAGCGGCTGAGGCGACCGCGCCATGAGCGCGGTCCTGCAGGCGCTGCGCCGTCACGCCGCCGAGCGGCCGCGTGCGACGGCGATCATCGGCGGCGACAGCGCGCTCGACTATGCCGGCCTCGCCGAGCGGGTGCTCGCCGTCGCCTCCACCCTGCTCGCCGGCCGCACCCGCCGCTGCGGTCTGCTGCTCGACAACGGCATCGGCTGGGCGGTCTGCGATCTCGCCGCCCGCTGGACCCGCACGCCGCTGGTGCCGATCCCGACCTTCTTCAGCCCGCAGCAGCTTGCGCATGTGATTGCAAGCTCGGGCATCGACACCCTGATCACCGACCGGCCGCTGGCGGAGTTGGAGACGATCCGGCGCGAGGAAATCGGCGGCCTGATCGGGCAGCGCGCCGCCTGCCTGCGGCTGCAGCCAGCGCGCTCCGCGGTGCTGCCGGGACGGACCGCGAAGGTGACCTATACCTCCGGGACGACAGGCGCGGCGAAGGGCGTCTGCCTCGCCGATGCGGCGACCGATCGGGTGGCGCAGTCGCTGCTCGAGGTGAGCCAGGGCAGCGCCGAGGACCGCCATCTCTGCCTGCTGCCTCTGGCGACCTTGCTCGAGAACATCGCCGGAATCGACGTGCCGATCCTGGCCGGCGCCGCGACCTGCATCCCGAGCCTGGCGGAGGTCGGCCTCGGCGGCTCGTCGCAGCTCGATACCATGGCCATGCTGACCGCGATCGAGAAATACGCGCCGACCAGCATCGTCACCGTGCCGCAGACCCTGGCCGGCCTGCTGTTCGCGATCTCCCAGGCGGGCCGGCAGCCGCAGCAGCTGCGCCTGGTGGCGGTCGGCGGCGCGCCGATCGCGCCGGCGCTGCTGCAGCAGGCCGAGCGGCTCGCCGTCCCGGTCTATCAAGGCTACGGCCTATCGGAGCTGAGCTCGGTGGTCGCCTTCAACGGCCCCGGCGCCAATCGCCTGGGGAGCGTCGGCAAGCCGCTGCCGCATGCCGATCTGCGCTTCGCCGCCGACGGCGAGATCCTGGCCAAGGGCGCGGTGCTCGAAGGCTATGTCGGCGGCGCGGCGGCGCAAACGACGGACGGCTATTGGCCGACCGGCGATATCGGCCATCTCGACGAAGACGGCTATCTGCATCTCGACGGCCGCAAGACCAACATGTTCATCACCGCCTTCGGCCGCAACGTCGCGCCGGAATGGGTCGAGAGCGAGCTGACCGCGCGCCCGGCGATCGCGCAGGCCGCGGTGTTCGGCGAGGCGCGCCCCTTCAACGCCGCCGTGCTGGTGCCGCGGAATGCCGCATTCACCGCGGCGGTGGAAGCTGACCTCCGCAAGGTGAATGACAGTCTGCCCGACTATGCCAGGGTCGGTCGCTGGATCGTCGCGGACGAGGCCTTCTCGCCGCTGAACGGCATGGCGACGCCGAATGGCCGGCTGCGGCGCGACGCGATCTTCGCGCGCTATCGCACGCGGCTGGAGAGGCTTTATGAGGGCGAGGCAGTCCATGTTTCATGACGAATTGGTGACGCAGACGGCGCCGGACCGGAATGCGCTGCTGGCGACGCCGATCATCCAGGCGGCGCTCGCCGGCCAGGTGACGCGCGACCAGTACATCGCGTTTCTGACCGAGGCTTATCACCACGTGCGGCACACCGTGCCGCTGCTGATGCTCTGCGCCGCGCGACTGCCGGAGCGCCTGGACTGGCTGCGCAAGGCGGCGGTCGACTATATCGAGGAAGAGATCGGCCACGACGAATGGATCCTCGCCGACATCGCGGCCTGCGGTGCCGATGCAGGCGCGACAAAGCGCGGCGGTCCCGGCATGGCCACCGACGTGATGGTCGGCTATGCCTTCGACACCGTGCAGCGGCGCAATCCGCTCGGCTTCTTCGGCATGGCGCATGTGCTGGAAGGCACCAGCGTGGCACTCGCCACCCGCGCCGCCGGCGCCCTGCAGGCGGCGCTCGGCCTGCCCGACCAGGCCTTCACCTATCTCACCTCGCACGGCGTGCTGGATATCGACCACACCGCCAACTTCGCGCAGCTGATGAACCGGCTGGAGGACGACGACGATCGCGCAGATGTGATCCGCTCGGCGAAGACTTTCTTCCGGCTCTATGGCGACATCTTTCGATCGATCGCATGAGCCGAGCCGTGGCCGAGACGCATCCGCATATCCTGCTGACCGGCGCCAGCGGCGGTATCGGCGCCGCGACCGCCGGCGCCCTGGCCGCTAGAGGCAGCCGGCTGACCCTGGTCGCGCGCGACCCGGCGCGGCTGCGGCGGCTGGCCGATCGGCTGGCGCCGCACGCCGCCGGCACGGCCGTGATCGCCGCCGACCTCGGCGTTTCCGGGGCCGCGGCGCGGGTAATCGCGCAGGCGACGGAGATGCAGGGCGGGATCGACGTCCTGGTGAACTGCGCCGGCGTCAACGATTTCGGCCGCTTCAGCTTTGCCGCGCCGGAGCGGATCGAGGCGCTGATCGCGACCAACCTGCTGGCGCCGATCCAGCTCTGCCGCGCCGCGCTGCCGGGCATGCTGGCGCATGGCCGAGGCCGGATCGTCAACGTGGGATCGGTGATGGGCGGTGTCGGCTTTGCCGGTTTCGGCGTCTATTGCGCCAGCAAGTTCGGCCTGCGCGGCTTCTCGGAAGCCTTGCGCCGCGAGCTCAAGGGCAGCGGGATCTCGGTCGCCTATGTGGCGCCGCGCTACACGCGGACCACGCTCAACACCGCAGCCATGGACCGCATGGCGCAAGACGTGCGCATGAACACCGATGCACCGGAGACCGCGGCCGGCGCCATTTCCGCCGCCATTTTCGGTGCCAAGACCGAGCACACCATCGGCGCCATGGAGCGCCTGCTGGTCCGCATCAACGGGCTGCTGCCCGGCGTTGTGGACCGTTCCCTGGCCACGCTCAATCGGCGCATGCTCGACCATGCCGATGAAGCGGGGGGATTGTCGAGAGGAGAGCCTGAGCATGAAGAAGCGCATTTTGCTGGCGGGAATCGGCCTGGCCACGTTGCTGCAGGTCGGCGCCGCCGCCGCGGCCGAGGAGATGGGGACCGCGATCTCCGATCTCGGCCATGCCTGGGCGAAAGTCTATTACCTGACCCCAGAGAAGCAGCGAGAGGCGCAATACCCGGCGCTGGTCGCGCAGGCCGACGCGCTGGCCCGGCAATATCCCGCCAAAGCCGAGCCGATGGTCTGGCAGGCGATCATCCTCAGCTCCTACGCCGGCGCGAAAGGTGGGCTCGGGGCACTCGACCTCGCCGAAAAGGCGCGCGACATCGCCATGGCCGCCGTCAAGATCGACGAGAAGGCGCTGGACGCCGGCGCACTCACCTCGCTCGGCGTGCTCTATTACAAGGTCCCGGGCTGGCCGATCGGCTTCGGCAGCGACAAGAAGGCGAAGGAATATCTCGACCGCGCCTTGGCCATCGCGCCCGGCGCGCTCGACGTGAACTACTTCTACGGCGACTTCATGATCGAGCAGGGCGAGAAAGCGAAGGCGCGGGAGTTCCTCGAGAAGGCGCTGCAGGCGCCGGCCCGGCCTGGCCGCGAGGATGCCGATGCCGGCCGCAAGCAAGAGATCCAGGAGGATCTGGCCAAGCTGAACGGTTGACCGCTCAGGGAGCTGAGTTCTACTACCATTCGGCGCTGCGAAATCCGGTTCCGCGCGCGTCGAAATAAATATTTGTGCTGTTTCACATCATGCCAGCGGCGTTTGGTTGGCGCGGCCGATTAACGCCAGCGCCGCGCGAATACTGTGCGTTCCGGTAAAGCGGCGGAGTCTCAGCGCGTTAGCCTTTCGCGTTGATTCCAGACGCGAATCTTCGGGGATTTTATCGGTATCCGCGAGGCTTCGCGCTAGGAGCACGATCCTCGGCGATGCTATCGATGATAAGAAGTTGTTAAGATTCGCGCCCCTAGCCTGGACCCCGCATCGAAGACAACCGAGGCGGGTCCCCGATGGAAGCAGCCGGCCAGAATCGTCCAATCACCTTGATCGTCGATGACGAGCCGGGAATCCGGAACTTCGTCCAGCATGTCGCCGAATCCGTCGGCATGCAGGCCGTGGGCGCGGTTTCCGGCAGCGATGCGCTCAACAAGCTGAAGACCCTCTCGCCGACCATCATCGTCATGGACATGCAGATGCCCAATGGCGACGGCGTGCAGCTGATCCAGGGCCTGGCCGGGCTCGGCATCCAGGCCAAGATCGTGATCATCTCCGGCGCCGACACGCGCCTGCTGGAAGTGAGCGCCGAGATCGCGCGGCAGCGCGGGCTCGACATCGGCGCGGTGCTGCACAAGCCGGTGCGCTTCGAGGAGCTCCGGCGCACCCTCTCCGATCTCTACAGCACCACCATGCCGTTCTCGGCGGCCACTCTGCGCGGGATCATCGACGGCGATGCGCCGATCCTGCACTACCAGCCGAAGATCCGGTTGAGCGATGCCGCCTTCATCGGCGTCGAGGCGCTGCTGCGCTGCCGCGACGCCGCCGACCGGCCGGTCTCACCCGAGCTCGCGATCTCGATCGCCGAGGAAGCCGGGCTGATGCCCGCGCTCAACGACCGCATCTTCCGCGCGGCGGTCGAGCAGCGCCGCCAGTGGAGCGAAAGCGGGCGCGAGCTCGATGTCGCCATCAATCTTTGCGCCAGCGTCTCCTTCGAGAACGACCTGCCCGACCGCCTGGCCGCGATCTGCGCCGAACACAAGGTTCCCAACACCGCGATTATCCTGGAGATGACCGAGCGCGCGCTGGAGCGGGATAACCTGGTGGCGATGGAGACCATGACCCGCCTGCGGCTGATGGGCTTCCGCCTCTCGATCGACGATTTCGGCACCGGCCATTCTTCGCTGGTGCGCCTGCGGCAGATGCCGTTCTCGGAACTGAAGATCGACCGTTCCTTCGTCACCAACCTCGAGCGCTCGGCGGAGAATGCGGTCATCGTGCGATCGCTGGTGCAGCTCGCGCAGAATCTCGAGATGCACTGCGTGATCGAAGGCATCGAGGATGCCTATGCGCTGAAGTTCGCGGCCCAGCTCGACTGCAACGAGGCGCAAGGCTTCCACATCGCCCGGCCGATGGCGCCTTCGGAGATTCGCGAGTTCGAGCTCACCTGGCGCTGGCGGCGCACCTCGCTGGAGTCGCCGGTCAACCATCCCGCCCCCGTCGATGCGGCCGCGCAGGAGCTCAAGCCCAGCGCCTGAGGCTGGTTATCATTCGGTCTTCATGACCGCGCGGCTCTCGCGATCGAGTTCCTGCAACAGGCGGTGCACCTTGCGCTTGGCATCGTGGAAACCGGCCAGCGCGGGATTCGGGTCGGCACTCTCGCCGATCTTCGACATGGCAGACATCGCCGCATCGACCGAGGGATAGGCACCGCCCGCGACCGCACCCAGCATCGCCGACCCGAGCAGCACGGGCTCGGGCGTCGCCGGCAGCGCCACCGCGAGCCCGGTGGTATCCGCCATGATCTGCCGGACCAGCGGGCTCCGCGCGGCACCGCCGCTGATCACCATCAAGCCGCACTGGATCTCCTGCGCGCGCATCGCATCGACCACGTCGGCAAGGCCATAGGCGAGACCGCAGAGCCCGGCGACATAGAGTTGCTCGAGGCTTTCGATCGTCCGTTCGAGATCCAGCCCGGCGATGATCGCGCGGGCATCGGGATCGGCGAAGGGTGAGCGGTTGCCGAGAAATTCCGGCAGCACATGGTACTCCCTGGCGAGACGCGCGGCATCGGAAAGCGATGGACTGCGCGCAAGCACGCGGCGTTCCAGGAACTCCAGGATGCCCTGCCCCGCTTGCTCCGCCGCCCGCTCCGCTTCCGTGAAGGCCGGATGCGCGCTGACCAGGTGATCGATGCCGGCGCCCGCCGCCGACTGCCCGCCTTCATTCAGCCAGCGGCCGGGCAGCATCGCCGAGTAATAGGGACCCCAGACTCCGGGCACGAAACGCGGTCCGGCGGTCGAAGCCATGATGCAGGCCGATGTGCCCATGATGTAGGCGAGGCGGTCCAGCGCATCGACGGTCTCGCCTTCCCGGGCGACGATGCTGCCGCCGATCGTGCCGACCGCGCCGGCATGGGCGTCGATCAGCGAAGCGCCGACCGGCGTGCCTGGCTTCAGGCCGAGATCGGCGGCGGCCTGTGCAGTCAATCCGCTGCCGAGTGTCGTCGCCGGCTCGACGATGCGGTTGCCGATGCGCGCATAGTTGTCGGCGATGAGTTCGGCGAGGCCGACTTCGCGGAAGTAGCCGTCATCCCAGCCGTCGTCATGGGCGAGATAGGTCCATTTGCAGGTGACGGTGCAGATCGAGCGCGCGGCATCGCCGCTGGCGCGGTAGGTGAGGTAGTCGGCGAGATCGAAATACTGCGCCGCGGCGGCATAGGTCTCAGGCAGGTGCTCCTTCAGCCAGAGCAGCTTCGGTGTCTCCATCTCTGGCGAGATGATGCCGCCGACATGGCGCAGCACCGCATGGCCGGTCTTGCTGATCCGCTCCGCCTGCTGGGTGGCGCGGTGATCCATCCAGACGATGACGTTGCGTTGCGGATCGCCGGAGCGGCTGACGGTGAGCGGCCGGTCGCCCTCAGCCAGGGCGACCAGCGAGCAGGTGGCGTCGAAGCCGATGCCGCCGATCGCATCGGGGCTGAGCTTCGCCTCGGCCATGGCGGCGCGGATCGCGGTCGCGCAGGCCTGCCAGATATCCTCGGAGGACTGCTCGACAATGTCGCCGGGCTCGTGCCAGTCCAGGATCGGGTGTCGCGCGGTCGCAAGCAAGGTCCCGGCGCGATCGAAGATACCGGCTCTCGCGCTCGTCGTGCCGACATCGACCCCGATGAAGGCTCGCCCGCTCTCCACCCGCACGCCCGCTTCCCCTCGATCCGGTTTGTTGCACCGATCTTAGAGGGTGTTGCGGCCGGAGGGAAATGGCGCTTGCGGCGCTACCAGCAGGTATAGCCGCCGTCGGCCAGGACGATGCTCCCGGTCAGCAGGCTGGCCGCGTCGGAGGCGAGGAACAGCACCACCGAGGCGATCTCCTCGACCTCGCCCAGGCGCGCCATCGGCGTGCCGCCGATCCAGGCGTTGTACATGTCCGGCTTGGACTTCACGAACTCGTTGAGCGGCGTCGCGATATAGGTCGGCGCGACCGCATTGACCCGCACCCCGCGGGCGCCCCACTCCGCCGCCAGCGACTTGGTCAGGTGATGCACCGCCGCCTTGGAGGCGTTGTAATAGGACTGTTCCTGCGGCTTGTTGACGATGAAGCCGGACATCGAGCCGATGTTGACGATGGCGCCCGATTTGCGCGCCAGCATATGCTTGCCGAACTCGCGGCAGCACCAGAAGGTGCCGTTCAAGTTCACGTCGAGCACGTTCAGCCAATGCTCGTCGGTGACCGTCTCGGCCGGAGTCTCGCTGCGGGCGATGCCGGCATTGTTGACCAGGATGTCGATCTTGCCGTGGCGCTTGACGACATCGTTCGCCACCTTGCCGACCTGGTCGGTCTTGGTCACGTCCATTAGCACCGTCTCGACGTCATAGCCCTTGGCCTTCATCGCCTTCTGGCCCTCGGCGGCGACCGCGGCATCGAAGTCGGCGATGATGACCTTGGCGCCCGCCTCGGCCAGGGCTTCGACGCAGGCCAGGCCGATGGCCCGGCCGCCGCCGGTCACCAGGGCATTGCGTCCGTTGAGCTTGAATTTGTCGAGATACATGATGCTTCTCTTCTGGCTTCGGTGAGAGGTTCAGCTCATCCAGTTGCCGCCATCGACGTTCAGCGTCTGGGCGACCACGTAGTCGGAATCGGATGAGGCGAGGAAGACGGCGGCACCGGCATGGTCGTCGGGCCGGCCCATGCGGCCGAAGGGCACGGCCTCGCCGACCAGGCGCTTCTTCTCGCCGATCGGGCGTCCTTCGTATTTGGCGAACAGGGCATCGACGCGTTCCCACATCGGGGTGTCGACAACGCCGGGCGCGATGCCGTTGACGTTGATGCGGTGCTTGATCAGGCCGAGGCCGGCGGACTGGGTGAGACTGATGACCGCCGCCTTGGTCGCGCAATAGACCGCCACCAGCGGCTCGCCCCGGCGGCCGGCCTGGGAGGCGATGTTGATGATCTTGCCGCGGCGGTTGGGTGAGGCCTCGTTTTGGGCGATCATCCGCTTCGCGACCGCCTGCAGGGTGAAGAACAGCCCCTTGGTGTTGACCGCGAACTGGCTGTCCCAGCTCTGCTCGGTCACCTCGACCACCGGCCCCATGTCGAAGATCGCCGCGTTGTTGACCAGGATGTCGATGCCACCGGTGCGCGCGACCACGGCGTGCACCATGGACTCGATCGAGGCAATGCGGGTGACATCGACCGGCACCGGGAAGGCCTTGCCGCCGATCGCCTTGGCCGTGGCCGCCGCGTCATCCGCCAACAGGTCGGCGACGACGACCTCAGCACCCTCGGCGGCATAACGCGCCGCGATCGCGGCGCCGATGCCCCGCGCGCCCCCGGTGATGACGGCGACCTTGCCTTCGAGCTTCATGCCGCGAGTGTCCTGCCCTCGGGGTCGAAGCGATGAATGCGGCGCTCGTCGGGGCGCAGCTTGATGCGGTCGCCGACCCGGATCCCCATCTCGCCGATGGTGCGGGCGGTCAGGGTGCCGATCTGGGGCACGTCCACATAGACGAAGGTGTCGCTGCCGAGATGCTCGGCCACGCCGACCGTGCCTTCCCAGCCGTCGCCGTCGCGCGCCACCGTGATATGCTCCGGGCGGACGCCGATGGTGGCGGCACCGAACTGCCCGGCCACTTGCTTGCCGATGAAGTTCATCTTCGGCGAGCCGATGAAGCCCGCGACGAAGAGATTGGCCGGGTGCTCATAGAGCTCCAGTGGCGAGCCGTATTGCTCGATCCGGCCGGCGTTCAGCACCACAATCCGGTCGGCCATGGTCATGGCCTCGACCTGGTCATGGGTCACGTAGATCGCCGTGGTGGCGAGTTGGCGTTGCAGCCGGGTCACTTCCTGGCGCATCTGCACGCGCAAGGCGGCGTCGAGATTGGACAAGGGCTCGTCGAACAGGAAGGCCTTGGGCTCGCGGACGATGGCGCGGCCGATCGCGACGCGCTGGCGCTGGCCGCCGGAGAGATCGCGCGGCTTGCGCTCGAGATAGGGCGTGAGATTCAGGATCGAGGCGGCGCTCTCGACCTTGCGGTCGATCTCGGCCTTCGGCGTCCCGGCCATCTTCAGGCCGAAGGCGATGTTGCCGCGCACACTCATATGCGGGTAGAGCGCGTAGGACTGGAACACCATGGAGAGCCCACGCCTGGCCGGCGGCACGTTGGTCACGTCGGCGCCGTCGATCAGGATCCGGCCGCCGGTCACATCCTCAAGGCCGGCGATCAGGCGAAGCAAGGTGGTCTTGCCGCAGCCCGAGGGGCCGACGAAGACCACGAAGGAGCCGTCCTCGATCTCGAGAGAGGCGCCTTGGATGATCTTGGTGGCGCCGAAGGCCTTCTCGACATTTTCCAGAGTGATGCTTCCCATATGCCGGTTCCCCTGTGTCTTCCTATTTCACGGCGCCGAAGGTGAGGCCGCGCACCAGCTGCTTCTGGCTGAACCAGCCGAGAATGAGGATCGGCGCGATGGCCAGAGTCGAGGCGGCCGAGAGCTTGGCCCAGAACAGTCCCTCCGGGCTGGAATAGGAGGCGATGAAAGTGGTGAGCGGCGCTGCCGCCGAGCTCGAGAGGTTCAAGGTCCAGAAGGCCTCGTTCCAGGCCAGGATCACGTTCAAGAGCAAGGTCGAGGCGATGCCGGGCAAGGCCATCGGCGTCAGCACGAAGATGAGCTCCTTGGTGATGGTGGCGCCGTCCATGCGCGCGGCCTCTAGGATGTCCTTCGGGATTTCCTTGAAATAGGTGAACAGCATCCAAATCACGATCGGCAGGTTGCCGAGGCAGAGCACGACCACCAGGCCGAACTTGGTGTCGAGCAGGCCGAAGTCGCGGTAGAGGAGGTAGATCGGCACCAGCACGCCGACCGCCGGCATCATCTTGGTGGAGAGCATCCAGAGCAGGATGTCCTTGGTGCGCTTGGTGGGTGCGAAGGCCATCGCCCAGGCGGCCGGGATCGCGATCAGCATGGCGATCAGGGTCGAGCCGCCGGCGGTGACGATCGAATTGATCGCATGCAGCATGTAGTCGCTGCGCTCCTGCACCACGCCGTAGTTTTCCGTGGTCCAGTGGAAGAACAGGAATTGCGGCGGGATCGCGAAGGCGTCGAGCTCGGTCTTGAAGCTGGTCAGCATCATCCAGAGGATCGGGAAGAAGATGATGAAGCCGACCAGCCAGGCCGCCGCCGTCGAGACCGCCGTCTTTGTGGCTGTGGTTTTCCTTGCCATCGCTCAGGCCTCCAGGTTCCGTCCGACGATGCGGACCAGGAAGAAGGCGAGGATATTGGCGATCACCACCGCGACCAGCCCGCCCGCCGAGGCGCTGCCGACGTCAAATTGCAGCAGCGCCGCCTGGTAGATCAGGAAGGCGAGATTGGTGGTCTGCAGGCCCGGACCGCCGCCGGTGGTGACGAATATCTCGGCGAAGACCGTCAGCAGGAAGATGGTCTCGATCAGGATCACCACAGTGATCGGCCGCGCGAGATGCGGGATGGTGATGTAGAAGAAGGTCGAGACAGCCCCCGCACCATCCATCTCCGCCGCCTCCTTCTGCTCCTCGTCGAGCGACTGCAAGGCGGTCAGCAAGATCAAGGTCGCGAAGGGCAGCCATTGCCAGGCCACGATCAGGATCACCGAGAGCATCGGCACTTCGGCGAACCAGTCGATCGGCTCCAGGCCGATGAGGGTCATCAGCCAGGCGAACAGGCCGGAGACCGGGTGCATCAGCAGGTTCTTCCAGACCAGCGCGCTCACCGTCGGCATGACGAAGAAGGGCGCGATCACCATCAGGCGCACAATGTTGCGACCCCAGATCGGCATGTTCATCAGCAGCGCGATGAAGGTGCCGAGCACGATGGTGATCAGCAGCACCGAGCCGACCAGGACCAGGGTGTTGAACAGCGCCGTGAGGAAGGCGGGATCGGTCAGGAAGTATTCGAAATTGTCGAGGCCGGCGAAGCTCTCCTCGCCGGGATTGAGCAGATTCTTGTACTGGAGCGAGAAGTAGATGGTCATCGCCAGCGGGACGATCATCCAGACGAAGAGCAGCGCAACCGCCGGCGCGATCAGGACCCGACCCAGGGTGCGTGTCTGTTGTGTCGCCATGACCGATCTTCCCCCTGGGCTCATCCCCGAAACAAGGCGGCCATCCGACCGGGTGCGTGGTCGGTCGGATGGCCCTAGGTCACCGGGTGGAGTTTACCCGGTCCACGATGATGTGGGAGGCTCGCTTACTTGATATAGCCGGCACGCTTCATCTCGCGCTCGACCGCCTTCTGCGCCGCCGCGAGCGCCGCATCGACGGAAGTGGCGCCCGATAGAGCCGCCGAGAATTGCTGGCCGACGGTGGTGCCGAGACCCTGGAACTCGGGAATGGCGGCGTATTGCACGCCGACATAGGGCACCGGCTTCACGGTAGGATGGCTGGGATCGGCCGAGTTGATCGAGTCGATCGTCATCTTCGCGAAGGCCGCGGCCTTGGTGTATTCCGGGTTGTTGTATAGCGAGGTGCGGGTGCCGGGCGGCACGTTGGCCCAGCCTTCCTTCGAAGCCACCAGCTCGGTGTAGCCCTTCGAGGTCGCCCAGGCGACGAACTTCTCCGCCGCCTCGGTCTTCTGCGACCCGGCCGGGATCGCGAGGCTCCAGGCCCAGAGCCAGTTGGCGTTCTTGCCGAGGCCCTTGTTGGGCGCCAGCGCGAAGCCGACCTTGTCGGCGACCTTGGATTCCTTCGGGTTGGTCACGAAGGAGGCCGCCACGGTCGCGTCGATCCACATGCCGCATTTGCCGGCATTGAAGAGGGCAAGGTTCTCGTTGAAGCCGTTGGAGCTGGCGCCCGGAGGGCCGGCTTCCTTCATCAGGTTCACGTAGGTGGTGAGCGTGTCCTTCCATTCCGGCGAGTTGAACTGCGGTTCCCATTTCTCATCGAACCAGCGGGCGCCGAAGGAGTTGGACATGGCGGTCAGGAAGGCCATGTTCTCGCCCCAGCCGGCCTTGCCGCGCAGGCAGACGCCGTAGACGTCATTCGCCTTGTCGGTCATCTTCTTGGCCGCATCGATGACGAAGTCCCAGGTCGGGCTGTCCGGCATCTTCAGGCCGGCCTTCTCCATGAGATCGGTGCGGTACATGATCATCGAGCTCTCGCCGTAGAACGGCGCGGCGTAGAGCTTGCCGTCGACCGAGAGCGCGTCGCGGATCTTCGGCAGCAGGTCATCGACGTCGTAATCGGCCGGCAGCTGGTCGAGCGCCACCAGCCAGTCCTTCTTGGCCCAGATCGGCACTTCATAGGTGCCGATGGTCAGGACGTCGAACTGCCCGCCCTTGGTGGCGATGTCGGTGGTCACCTTCTGGCGGAGCACGTTCTCCTCGAGCGTGACCCACTTCACCTTGATGTCCGGGTTCTTGCCCTCGAAGTCCGAGGTCAGGCCCTGCATGCGGATCATGTCGCCGTTGTTGACCGTGGCGACGGTCAAGGTGGTTTCCGCGAATGCCGGGATGGCGGCAAGCAATGCCGCCGCGCTCAGCGCGGCGCCGATCAGCCTTTTCATTATGTCCTCCCAGTTACCGTCGTGAGTTTTCGCTCCGACGTTGAGCATACGCTCACACCCCCGCGCGACAGAGTCAATGCCGAATCGTTGATGCAGCGCAGCATGGAAAGGGCCGGCGGATCGCTCCGCCGGCCCCATTCCTTGAACGCGCCGCGCTTACTGCGCGGCTTTGAGCGACTGCGCCGCCTTGAGCTGCCGGGCGACGAAGTCCCAGTTGACGATGTTGTTCAGCACCGCCTCGGCGAATTTCGGGCGGGCGTTGCGATAGTCGATGTAATAGGCGTGCTCCCAGACATCGAGGGTGAGGAGCGGCTTCACGCCGTCATGGGCGATCGGCGTGTCGGCGTCATGATAGGAAGTCACCGCGAGCGCGCCGTCCTTCACCACCAGCCAGGCCCAGCCGCTGGCGAAATGGCCGACCGCTTCGTCCTGCAGCTTCTTCAGCAAGGCTTCCAGCGAGCCGAAGCTCTTGTCGATTTCCTTCCTCAGCTCGCCTTCCGGCTTCTGGCCGGGGGCAGCGAGGCAGTTCCAGAAGAAGCTGTGGTTCCAGATTTGCGCGGTGTTGTTGAACAGCGGCTTGTCACCCGACTTCGCCGCCGCGCGGATGATCTCCTCCAGCGGCTTCGCGGCCAGATCCTTGCCTTCCAGCAGCGTGTTGGCCTTGTCGACATAGGCCTTGTGATGCTTGCCGTGGTGAAATTCCAGGGTCTCGCGCGACATGTGAGGCGCAAGCGCATCGATCGGGAACGGAAGCGGCGGGAGTTCGAGAGCCATGGATGATCCTTTCCGGGAGCTGTGGTGGCAGGAAGCACAGTCGCCGCGCCCTCAGGGACGATGAGGGGCTGCGGGCCAGAGCGTCCTAGCCCAGAGATAAGTCAGCCACAATCATCCGAGGGTATCGGTATCGACATGACAGCAATGCAGGCAAGTGCCAGCAGTTGCGCATGAAATATGCTCAGCTCTTGAGCAAGGCCTGCGCAGTAGCTTCGTCGGTGATCAGACCGTTGACGATGCGGCCGGCGAGTGCCGCGCGGATCGGCACGACTTTCGAGGCGCCGAGCGCCGCGGCGACCGTCAGGTTCTTGGCCGGGATCGGCAGCGGCATGCTGGTCAGGCGCTTGTTGGTGCCGCCGTTGATCACGCGGCCCTCGGCATCGATCGCCCAGGCGGTGACCTCGCCCACCGCACCGAGCCGCAGCATCTCCAGCAGCTGGTCGCGGGTCACGAAGCCATCGCGATAGACCTGGGCATCCTGGTCGAGCTGGCCGATGCCGACCAGGCGCAGATCCGCCTTCTCGGCGAGCTCGCGCACCCGCGAGACCGGCGCGATCTTCAGAACCTGCTGGCGCTCGGCATCGGAGGCCAGGAACACCGGCAGCGGCACCGGGTAGTGCCTCGCCTTGGTGAGATCGGCCAGCCGCGCCAGGGTGTCGAAGAAGCTGGCCGAGCCGTCCGGCGAGATGTTGCCGACCAGCGAGACCAGCTGGTGGTTCGGGCAGTCCATCGGTGGCACCTGCTCGACCGCGGCCCGCATGGTGCGGCCGGTGCCGATCGCGACGATAGCCGGCTTCTCGGCCCGCAAGGTGGATTCCAGCAGGGCCGCGGCGCGGTTGGCGACGCCGGTCACCGCGTTGGGCGAGACGGCGTCGGTCGGCACCACCTCGCAAAGCCGCAAGGAGAACTTCTCGGTGAGCCGGGCCGCCAGCTCCATGCAGGCGGCGATCGGATGCTCCAGCTTGAAGGTGATCAGCCGCTCCGAGAGGCAGAGCGAGACCAGGCGCTGCGCGGTGGCGCGGCTGACCTTCAGCTTCTTCGCGATCTCGTCCTGGGTATTGCCGGCGATGTAATAGAGCCAGCCGGCGCGCGCCGCGTCTTCGAGCTTGGAGCGTTCGTTGTCGGCGGCCATCGCGAAATCAGGAGACCAGAGAGCGTTTGAGATCGCTCATCTTATCGAAGACCTGCGCGGCACCGGAAGTCTCCAAAGCGGTCCGGCCTTCCCGGCCCGCATAATGGGCGCCGCCGGTGAAACCCCAGACGGTCATACCGGCCGCCTGGGCGGCGATGACGCCGGCGACGCTGTCCTCGATCACCAGCGCGCGCTCCGGGGCGACGCCCATGACCGCGGCGGCGTGCAGGAAGAGATCCGGCGCCGGCTTGCCGCGCTTCACCATCTGAGAGGTGAAGACGTGGCCGCCGAAGAACTCCGTCAGATTGGCGAGCGACAGAGAAAAGGTGACCCGGTCCAGGTCGCTGGACGAGGCGATGCAGACCGGCGTCCGCAGGCTCTTCAGGAGATCGATGACGCCCGGCATGGCGGCGAGCGAGGCCGAGAAGGCGAGCCGGATCGCCGCCTCCCATTTGGCGCGGAAATCCCCCGGCACAGGCTCGTTGCGCCAAACCCGATACTGGTCGGCGACGGTCTGGAAATTGCGGCCGAGGAAGCGCTGGTAGACTTCGGCGAGATCGATCTCGATCTCGTGCTGGCGCAACAGCGTGAGCAGGCAGCCGCAGCTCAGAATCTCACTGTCGACCACCACGCCGTCGCAATCGAAGATGATGAGATCGAACCCGCTCATAACCTCGGGCACCCCCTGCCCGGCCCTGTCACCCATGTGGAAAATAGATCATATGCCCAAGGGCTGGGCAATCACCCGCATCACTTGCAGGGAAAGCGCTCGGTCATCGCGGTGACGATGCCGGTGATCGCAGGCTTGGTCTTCTCGCCCGGGTTGGTGGACTCCCAGAGGCGGAATGCCAGGCTCATGTCGTCGGCGCTGAGCCCGCTCTTCGGATAGCAGAAGGGAATCTTCGCCTTGTATTGCGTCGCCGAGGTCTTGAAGGCGTCCATGACGCCGAGCAGGTAGGAGCCGCACATCTGTCGATCGGGAAGCTCGTGGCTCTTGCAGATCTCCGCCAGCATGCCGACAGTCATCTCGGCCGATGCGGATCGGGCCAGCCCTATGGAAGCGCAGAGGCAGAGCAGCGTGAGAGAGGCGATCCGCAACATCATGATTCCACCATGGACCAGTCGAGGGGCTGACCGCGCTTCAGCGGCTTCGCCGCCTTCTTGCCGAGCACGGCCTTGAGATGCTTGGGTGCGAGGCCCTTGCCGGGCCGGATCGAGCGGATATGGGCTTCGGAGATCGCCTCGCCCGCCGCCAGGTCCTTCACCACATAGAGCGAGCGGCGCAACGGCCGGATCGCGCGCTCGCTGGGCGAGACCTGGTAATGGACGCGGCCGAGCGCCTCGAAGGCGGTGCGGCAATCGTCCACCAGGCGCTTCAACTCCTCGGGCTCCAGGCTGAAATCGGAATCGACGCCGCCGTCGGCGCGCCGCAAGGTCACATGCTTCTCGATGGCGCAGGCACCCAGCGCCACCGCGGCCACCGGCACCGCCGTGCCGTAGGTGTGGTCGGAGAGTCCGACCAGGCAGTCGAACTTCGCCGCCATGTCGGGAATGGTGCGCAGGTTGCTCTCGGACGCCGGCGTGGGATAGCCGCTGGTGCATTGGAGCAGGATCAGGTCCTTGCAGCCGCCGGCTCGCGCCGCCGCCACCGCTTCCTCTATCTCCGAGATTTCCGAGGCGCCGGTCGAGATGATCATCGGCTTGCCGGCGGCGGCGATGCGCTGGATGAGCGCGACGTCGCCGGTCTCCAGCGAGGCGACCTTATAGGCCGGTGCGTCCAGCGACTGCAGCAGGTCGACCGCGGTCGCGTCGAAGGCCGAGCTGAAGATCTGGATGCCGATTTCCTTGGCGCGCTTGAACAGCGGCGCGTGCCACTCCCAGGGCATGGCGGCGGACTGATAGAGCTCATAGAGCCGGCGCCCGGCCCAGAGGCCTTCGTTCAGCAGGAATTCCGGCCCGTCATGGTCGATGGTGATGGTGTCGGCCTTGTAGGTCTGCAGCTTGATCGCGTCGGCGCCGGACGCCTTGGCCATCTCGACGATGGCCAGCGCGCGATCGAGGCTGCCGTTATGGTTGGCGGACATCTCGGCGATGATATAGGGCGGTTCGCCGGGGCCGATCTTGCGCCCCCCTATTGAAATCGTACGGGCGGAAATCGTGCCCATGGGTCTTCTGCCTCCCCGCCCTAGTCCAAAGTTTCCGAGTGGAAATAGCCGTCCGGCCCCAGGGCGTAGCCGCAACCGCGAAAGAGCGCAAGGGACGCCGCGTTCTCGGCCAGGACCTTGGCATAGAAATGCGCCCCCGGTGCCAGGCTGCGCGCCGCCTTCAGCAAGGCCGAGCCGATGCCGCGCCCCTGCTGCCCCGGGGCCGCGGCGATCGAGACCAGGTATTGTGCGCTGCTCTTGTCGGCGCCGAACCAGTCCAGGCGGATGAAGCCCTTGGGCTGGTTTCCCGCTTCGCCGATCAGCAGCAGGTCGCGGCCATTCTCCAGCTTGGCTTGCAGCCAACGGCAATGGTCCTCGAAGGAGAAGGGCTTCTGGTTCAGGGCAAAGCGCCGCGTTTCCGGCGCCTGCTGCCAGTCATAGAGCAACCGCGCATCCGCCATCTCGGCCAGGCGCAGGTTGAGGGGCGCACCATCCTTCAGACGTGCGGCCGGCACGATTGCCGCGGCGAGGCGCAACGCGCCGCGACCATCGGACAGCGCCAGGGCCGCCTGATGCATAAGTAGATAGAGTTCCGGATCGTTACGCAGGCGGTCGAGCTGGAGGCGCAAGCCAGCGACAACCTGGTCCTCCGTGTCGGCGGGAAGGAAGCCACAGACCAAAGCCGCGCCCCTTGCGGCGACCGTCTCGGCGTTGAGCTTCTGGTTGGGCGCGATGCCCAGCAGGAGGCTCGGCAGACCGAGGCAGGCGCGCTCCCAGGTTCCGGTTCCCGGCGCGCCGATGACGAGGTCGGCCTTGGCCAAAGTCTCCGCAACCTCGGCCACATCCAGCATCAGTTGAACGCGACCGCCCATGCCGGCCGATTGCTGGCGGACCGCATCGAGATGGGTGGCCTTGGCGCCGAGCATCACATCGATCCGCGGGATGTCCGTCGATGCCAGCGCCGCGAGCGCGATGCCGGTGCCGTTGGCCGGATCGGTGCCGCCGAAGGCGATCAGCACGCGTTCGATCTTGCCCTGGCCGGCGATGCGCGCTCTGGCTCGTGAGCGGACAGACGAGAACTGCGCGCGCAGCACGGCATTCTCGGGGCCGAGCAGGAAGCGCGTCTCCGGTCGTGCGATGGCGCTGTAGGCCTTCAGTGCGATGTCCGGGGTCGGGTTGAGGATGACGTCGGCGTCGGTTTGCGCCTCGATCAGGTCATCGAACACGGCTACGGTCGCCCCGGCGCGCGCCATCGCGCGTTGGAGGTCGAGCGTCGCGCCATAGTGATCGACCAGCAGGAGCTCGCAACTGCCGCCGCAGCCCTGCAAGAGGGTTGCGGCCTGTTCCTCCGGCGAGCCCTGGGTGATGCCGATGACCGTGCCCGGGGCCGTGCTCTCCTTCAGGAAGGCAGCCGATGATTCCGACATGGCCCAAAACACGCGCCAGCCGAGGTGGTCGAGCAGGCTGGCGAAGGCGTTCGAACGCATGGCATGCCCGATGCCGATCTTCTGGTCGGCCTCGAAACGAAAGATGGCCGCGGGCGCGGAAGCCGGTTTCGCGCCGGGGCCGCCGATCCGGCGATGGGCGTTGATCGCGACGATCTCCGGATGCGCGGCGAGGATGCCGAGCACCTCGTCCATGCCGGCGATGCGATCCGGCGGCAGCAGTGGAAAGAGTGCCGCGAAGAAGTCGTAGTCTTCCGGGAAATCCAAGGTCCAGCGTTGCTGCACGGCGGGCCAGCCGGGGCCGATCAGGCTGGTGCGCGTGACGTCGGCGGTGCGGCGCAGCCAGGGCGTCACATGCTCGCGGTCATAGGCCGCGGTGGCGGCGGCATCGGCGCGTTCCAGCGCGGCGCGGGTGAAGACCTCGCAATCGAGTCCATGCGGATAGAGCCGCGGCATGTTGTTGGCGGCGTAGTCGACACCGGTCTCGGCCCGCAGCCGGATCACCCGATCGCAGATGTCGAGATCTATCAGTGGGCAGTCGCTGGTGACGCGCAGCACGACATCCGCATTCGCTTGCCTGGCGGCGCCGGCATAGCGCGACAGCACATCCTCGGCGGAGCCGCGGTGCACCTGCGCGCCGGCCCGCTCGGCCGCGGCGACGATCGCGCCGTCTTCCTCGCGGTCGGTGGTCGCGATCACGACTTCATCCACCGAGGGAATGGCGCGGCAGCGCTGGATCGCGTGGTCGAGCACGATGCCCGAACCGAGCGGCTTCAGCACCTTCCCCGGCAGCCGCGTCGAGCCGAAACGCGCCTGGATGATGGCGACAGTCCTGGTCATGGAACTTAGATACCGTGAGGCCGGTCCGGCGTCACGTCCCCGTGCGGAAGTCGTAGAAGGCGCCGGCCAGCGAGCGGCGGAAGCGGACGAAGGGCGCCATGCGGTGGTTGCTGATCAGCAGCACCTTGCTACCGCAATACTCGACCTCGGGCATAAGGTCGATGCCGAGCGCCATGGCGATCTTCTGCAGCCGGCGCACCACCGCCTCGCGGTCGAGGCTGGGGAAGAGCTCGGCGCGCACGTTCTTGTCCGGGATGTGCCAGCGATAGTTCTGGTCCGGGCGCCAGGAGCTGGCGCTGCCGGGCGCATTCAAAGGCTCGCGGCGCTCCACCGCGTTGACAAGCTGCTCGATGATGATCTGCGCGCCCAGCCGGTCGTCCTCGAACGACATGGCGTGATGGAACGTGTCGATCATCTGCGGCGTGTAGAGGTTGGCTACGCCGCCCGACAAGATGCGCTCGGCCAAAGCCAGCGCCTCCTCGACCGAGCGCGCCACGGGGTTGACCCGGTTGGAGAGATAGCGCTGGCAGATGGCGTTATCGAGCGGCATGACGCAGATGGCCGGCTTGCCCAGCGCGATCGCCTCGGTACCGGTCGTGCAATTGGTGTGCACCAGGAGCGTCGACGCCAGGATCCAGGGCACGGCGGAACCCTCGCGCACCACCTTGATCCTGGCATCGCCGGGGAAGGCCTCGGTCCAGGTCGCGATGCGCTCGCTCGGGTGCGGGCGGATGACCAGGGTGCGATCGGGATGCGCCTGCCGGAGACCGCCGACGACCTTCAGGATCGCCGCCTTGTTGGCGTCCTCCATCTCCACGATCGAGTTCACATAGGCCATGTGCTCGGTGTTGGCGGGATCAATCTTGCCGAGCCGGACCTGCTCCCTGAGGATATCGTCCTTGCTGCCCTTCTCGGAATTGGTGAAGCCCTGGTTGGTGTTGACCAGGATGAAATCGCCGTAGGCGTCGCGGATCCGCCCCACTTCCTCGTCGAACAGCGAGCGGAAGGTGCTGCGCAGCAGGTCCCAGCGCGGGTTCAGCGCCATATGGACCTTGGCCTTGGCGGCCGGGAAACGGGCCATGAAGGACTGGGTGTTGCCCTCGCCGGCGATGAAGATCGCCTCGCTCTGCTCGACCGCCTCGGGGGCGATCCAGCGCAGCTCCTCGGGCTTGGTTACCAGGCCCGGCATCTCTTCGTCGATCGCCGCCGGGAAGTAGCCGCGCGCGCGCGCCTTCGCCAGGCTCTCGGCGTCGCGGCGGGTCATGGTCTTGGAAAGATAGACGCCGCCCGGCATCCGCCGGATGTTGCTCTCGATCAGCCATTTCTGGCCGATGACGACTTCAAATCCGTAGGTCAGGGCGATGACGGAAAGCAGCAAGCGGGAATCGAGTTCCCGCGAGGCGATTTCCATCGGTAGATAGAGGATTCTATTCATCCTGCCGAGAACGCAACCCGGAATCGTTGAACAATTGCACCGCAGCTTCTCCCCCGAGCGGCACAGCCGGGATCGAGCACCAGCAGACTCTACCGAGCCGAACGCCGGTTTGCCATGGACTTCTTACCGCCTAAACCATCCAGGCAAAAGGGAAAAAGCCCGCAAGAGTGGTGTCAGGAAGCCGCAGCTGCGGGCATTCTAGCCGCTTCAAGCGGCGATTTGTTGACGGATCGGCGGGGCGAGCGGGTCGCGGAGGATATTCGGAGACGAAACGGGGCCGGGCAGCGGCCCGACCCCGTTGGATAGACAGTGTTTATGCGACCTCAGTGGTTGTCGCGGGGCAGGCCTTTTTCCTGGGCGACCCGCTGGTACTTGATCGCCGGCTGCAGGACCATGCCCTGGTCGAGCTGAGCGACGATGCCGCGCTGGATCTCCTGCCACGGCGTCTGGTGCGCCGGGTATTTGTAGCCGCCGGCATCGAGCAGGGCCTGGCGACGGGCCTTGATCTCGGCTTCGGAGATCAGGACGTCGACCTTGCTGTTCTTGAGATCGACGCGGATCTTGTCGCCATTCTTCAGGATCGCGAGATTGCCGCCGGCTGCCGCCTCCGGCGCGCAGTTCAGGATCGACGGCGAGCCCGAGGTGCCGGACTGGCGGCCGTCGCCCATGGTCGGGAGCGAGTGAACGCCCGCCTTGATGAGATAGGCCGGCGCCCGCATGTTCACGACCTCGGCCGCACCCGGATAGCCGATCGGCCCGGCGCCGCGGATCACCAGGATCGAATCCGCGGTGATCCCGAGCTTCGGGTCGTCGATCCGGTGGTGATAGTCCTCCGGTCCGTCGAACACGAAGCAGGTCACCTCGAAGGCATCGGGGTCCTTCGGGTTGGAGAGATAGCGCTGGCGGAACTCGTCGGAGATCACGCTGATCTTCATGATGCCGCTGTCGAAGATATTGCCCTTCAGCGCGACGAAGCCGGCGGCCTTCTTCAACGGATCGCCGAAGGTCTTGATGACGTTCGGATCCATGATCTTGGCGCCGCGGCAGTTCTCGCCGATGGACTTGCCGTTGACGGTCAGCACGTCCTCTTCGATCAGGCCCTGCCTCATCAGCTCCGCCACCACCGCCGGGACGCCGCCCGCATGATGGTAGTCTTCGCCGAGATACTCGCCGGCGGGCTGCAGGTTCACGATCAGCGGGATATCGCGGCCGTAGGTCTGCCAGTCCTCGACGTCGAGCCGGACGCCGAGGTGGCGGGCGATGGCATTGAGGTGGATCGGCGCGTTGGTCGAGCCGCCGATCGCGGAATTGACCCGGATCGCGTTGATGAAGGCCTTCTTGGTCATGATGTCGGAGGGCTTCAGGTCCTCCTTCACCATCTCGACGATGCGACGGCCGGTCTCATAGGCCATCTGCTGGCGCTCGCGGTAGGGCGCCGGGATCGCCGCCGAGCCCGGCAGCTGCATGCCCAAGGCCTCGGCGAGCGAGTTCATGGTGGTCGCCGTGCCCATCGTATTGCAATAGCCGGTCGAGGGCGCCGAAGACGCCACCAGCTCGATGAAGCCCTTATAGTCCAGCTCGCCGGTCGCCAGCAGTTCGCGGGCCTTCCAGACCACGGTGCCGGAACCGGTGCGCTCGCCCTTGAACCAGCCGTTCAGCATGGGTCCAACAGACAGAGCGATCGACGGGATGTTGACCGTGGCGGCGCCCATCAGCATGGCGGGGGTGGTCTTGTCGCAGCCGATGGTCAGCACCACGCCGTCGAGCGGATAGCCGTAGAGCACCTCGACCAGGCCGAGATAGGAGAGATTGCGGTCCAGCATCGCGGTCGGCCGCTTGCCGGTTTCCTGGATCGGATGGACCGGAAACTCGATGCAGATGCCGCCCGCCTCGCGAATACCTTCGCGAACCCGCTTCGCCAGCTCGATGTGGTGGCGGTTGCAGGGCGAAAGGTCGGAGCCGGTCTGCGCGATGCCGATGATCGGCTTGCCGCCTTGAAGCTCGTCCAGGGTGAAGCCGTAGTTCAGATAGCGCTCGAGATAGAGCGCCGTCATGTCGACATTGTCGGGATTGTCGAACCAGGCGCGCGACCGCAATTTGCGCGCCGCCGTGTCGTGACCATTGGCCTTCTTGCTGGACATGAGATGCTTTCTGGCAGGGGTGCTTTGAGGACTTTAAGACCTTGAAGTATTTCGCCCGAGCGGGGCGCGTCAAGAGCCCATTCCGGGTATTTGTACGAGAAATAGGCTCTGCCGCAGTGCAGCGAAACCGCGCCGCTGGCGATAAGCTGAACTGTGACAGTTGCGCGGCGACGCAAGCCAGGCTTGGAAACGCCGGAACTCTTCCAATCGGCTTCCATTGGCGCTGCATGGACCCGGACCGACCCGCCCTCACCGCTGCATTGAAGCTGCGCCTGATTTGCATCGCTGTCGCCGGTCTGATTGTCGCGGGCCTGGCCTTGGTCATGCTGGCGGCGACCGGGCCGGTCACCTTCCATCTGGGCGCCGCCGTGGCCCTCGGGACCTTCTTCACCTTCCTGGTCGGTGGCGGCCTGTTCGCGCTCTCGTTCTACAGCGCACGCAGCGGCTTCGACGCCGGGGCCGCGCAGCCGGATGACGAGGATCACACCCACCGTGGTTGACGGAGATTAAGCCGCCGACCAAAGTCCCTCCGCATTGGCGATCGGGGGCATGTGCGATGATCCGGCTGTTCGGCTTTTCCGTCCTGCTGCTTGCGGCGGCGCTTTGGCATCGCCCGGCGGCGGCCAGCTTCGACATGTGGTGCGAGCCGTCCTGGACGCTGGTTCATAGGGATGGGCCCGGGTGCGACGACATGGCGATCCTCGCGCCCGGCAACGACACGCGGGTGAACCTGCTGCTGTTGCTGCTCGACCAACGCGGCAGGGCGATCGAGGCGCCGACAGGCACCGGGACACCCGACCCTTTCGCCGAATGGCCGCTCTTCGCTCACCGCTTCACCCTCGCGCCCGCCGATGAGGAGGGCAACGACGAATACGCCTATGGCGAGGGCTCGCGCTGCCGCAGCAACGAAACCGGCACCGCCGCCTTCGTCGAGCAGGTGAATGCCGCCGCCGAAATATCCGAAGCCGAGCGCGCCGCCCTCATCGCCGCACGCCAGGGGTTGCAGCCGGATTGCGCGGCGGCTCCCATCGGTGGCGCGGCTTTGTCGGAAACGCTGCAGTCGGTGCAGTCGCCGCTCGGCAAGAGCTTCGCCGCCTATCTCCAGGGCGCGCAGGCTTTCTACGACGGTGACTACGACGCGGCGAAGACGCACTTCTCCGGTCTCACCGCCGTCACTCAGCCTTGGCTGGCGGAGACCGCGCGCTACATGCTGGCCCGCGTCGAGGTTAACCGGGCGCAGATCGATGCCTTCGACGAATACGGCTATCGGAAGGACGAAGCGGCGGATGCCACGGTCATCGATGCCGCGGAAGCCGGTTTCAAAGACTATCTCGCCGCTTATCCGCAGGGAACTTATGCCGCTTCGGCGCGCGGGTTACTGCGCCGGGTCTATTGGCTCGGCAAGCGCACTGACCCGCTCGCCGCTGCCTACAATGCAAGTCTTAGCGCCGAAAGCGCGAGCCCGGGCGGGCAGGACGACATCGCCCTGCTGGACGAGATCGACAACAAATATCTCGGATCCAGCGAGGGCGGTCTGGATTTCACGATCGATGATGCCGCGCGGCTCGGCAAAGACCCGGTTTTGCTGGCCGTCGTCGATCTCGTATTGTTACGTTGCCACGATGAGGATCAGAGTAAATGCCTTCCACGGATCGCGCGTGTCTCGTTGGAACGGCAGCGCGATTCCTTCTCAGCCAATCCTTCGCTCTTCGAGTACATCCTCGCGGTCTATGATTTATACCAAGAGCCCAAAGCCGTGCTGGCCGCCATCCCGCCCATGACCTCTCGAGCACCGCTGAGCTATCTCGAGTTCAGCCGGCAGATGGTGCGCGGAATGGCCTTGGAAGCGGTGCAGGGTGCCGGCGCCCGCGACCATTGGCTGGCGCTGCTGCCCGCCGCCACCCAGCCGATGCAGCGCCCCGCCGTCGAACTGGCCCTGGCCTTGCACGACGAGCGCGCCGGTGCGCTCGACAAGGTGTTCGCGGCCGGTTCCCCGATCACCAATGCCAGCATGCGCGAGATCCTGCTCCGCAAGATCGCCGATGCCGATCTCCTGCGACGCCAGGCCAAGGACGAATCCTTGCCGCAGCATGAGCGCGACACCGCGCTCTATGTGCTGCTCTACAAGGAGGTGACGCGCGGACACTATGCCGATTTCCTGAAGGACCTTGCCCTGGTCCGCGCCGATGCACCGGTCGAAGGCTATGCCGGAGGCTTGAGCACCAGCGAGCCGGTGCCGCTCGGCGTCTTCACCCAGACGACGACGCTCGGCGACTATGGCTGCGGCCCACTCAAGGAGACGGCAGCCAAGCTCGCCAAGAATCCGAAGGCGCCGAAGCCGCTGCTCTGCCTCGCCGATTTCATGCGGGCGAACGGCTTCGACCAGAACACGCTCGACACCGCACCGGAAGGCGACCAGCTTGGCAGCACGGCGTCGCTGTTCAAGGGCGGACCCTATGCGCGGTTCGACGTCTACAAGGCGCTGCTTGCCAGCGGCAAGACGCCGGCCGAGGACAAGGCGTATGCGCTCTATCGCGCGGTCCGTTGCTATGCGCCGGCGCAGATCAACTCCTGCGGCGGCGAGGACGTCGAACCGTCGCAGCGCAAGGCCTGGTTCCAGCAATTGAAGAAGCGCTATCCCAATTCGAAATGGGCCAAGCAGCTGGAGGGCTACTGGTAACGCCGATGCGTGCCGTCCTGGCGGCATTGTTGATTGTCCTGGCAGCGCCGGCCCTGGCAGCGCCGACCGACGCCCGCGACTACGATGCCTTCTTTCTCTGGGCGGGTGTGAAGCCGCAAGCGGTGCTGGCCGAGGCGCGCGATCTCTATCTCTTGCAGGGCCAGGTCGATGACGGCGATCCCGTCCGCCTGGTCTCCCAGCGCCAGGCTTTGCCGCGTGTCGCCGAGGCCGATGTCTGGATGGTGGTCCGCGTCGAGACACTCGACTGGCCGGAAACCGTCTATGGCCAAGTCCTGGCGGCGCTCGGGCGCTGGCGCGCCGCCGGCAACAAGGTGGTCGGCATCCAGATCGATTTCGACGCGGGCACGCGGCATCTGGAGAATTATGCCGCCTTCCTCGGCGACCTGAAGCAGCGCTTGCCGGCGGATTGCCTTCTCTCCATCACCGGCCTCCTCGACTGGAGCAGCAATGGCGATCCGGCAGGGTTGGCGGCGCTCGGCGGCGTGGTGGATGAAGTCGTGCTGCAGATCTATCAGGGACGGCGCGTGATCCCCGGCTATGCCGGCTATCTCGCCGCGCTCAAGCGTCTGGAGCTCCCGTTCCGCATCGGGCTGCTGCAGGGCGGCGACTGGGAGGCACCGGATCATCTCGCCGGCAATCCCTGGTTCCGCGGCTACGTCGTCTTCCTGGTCAACGAGTAGCGCGCGCCAGGCTCCCCGCCTGCGGCTTGCGGAGCGTCAAGAACGTGGTCACGCAGGCCAGAATGGCGCAGAGCGCGATCATGGCGACCATCGGCTTGGCGCCCGCCTCGGCGAACAGGCCACTGAGGGACATGATGACGGCGCCGGTCATCATGCCGAGCGCGCCGCCAAGTGCCGAAGCCGCGCCGGCGATGGCGCCGTGGTGCTCCAGCGAGAGCACGCCGGCCGTCGGCAGGACCAGGCCCAGGAAGCCGTAGCCCACGAACAGGCCGACAATCATCACCGGCAGGCCGTCGAAGCCGGAGAGCATGATCACCGCCAGGATGGTCATCGCGACCGCCATGCCGGCCACCGAGACGCGGACCACCGACGCAAGGCCGTAACGCTTGGTCATGTAGCCGGTGAGCTGGCTGACCCCGAAAAACGATGCCGCATTCAACGAGAAGCAGAGGCTGAACTGCCATTCCGACAGCCCGTATTGCTCCTTCAGCACGAAGGGCGAGTTGCCGAGGTAGACGAAGAAGGCCGAGAGGCCGAAGGCGCCGACCATCGAGAGCCCGATGAAGCTCTTGTCCTTCAGAAGCAAGCCATAGGCGCGGAAGGCGCCGCCCCAGCTGCTGCCGCGGCGGGCCGCGTGCGGCCGCGTCTCTTCGAGCGCGAAGACGGCGAGCAGGATCGCGATCAATGCCGCCACGGTCAGCGCCCAGAACACGCCGCGCCAGCCGATCACGGCGATGACGCCGCTGCCGAACAGCGGCGCCATGATCGGCGAGACGCTCATCACCAGAAGCAGGAACGACATGAGGCGTGTCGCCTCATGTCCGGTGTGGAGATCGCGCACGATCGCCCGCGGCACCACCATCCCCGCGCAGGAGCCGAATGCCTGCAGGACGCGGAAGGCGATCAGGGTCTCGATGTCGGGCGCCAGTGCGCAACCGACGCTGCCGATGGCAAACAGCACCAGGCCGGCATAGATCGGCAGCTTGCGGCCGAAGATGTCCGCGATCGGACCGTAGAACAGCTGGCAGAAACCGAACACGATGAAGAAGGACAACAGGCTGGCTTGGACGGCCGCCGTGCTCGCGTTCAGGCTGGCGCCGATCGTGGGCAGTGCCGGCAAATACATATCGACGGCGAAGGGACCGACAGCGGTGATGAGACCCAGCACCACGGCCATGCGCAGATAATGATTCATGATAGGGCCGTGGTGATCGGGTGTTCCGATGCTGGGGCTATTGCGCGGCGGCGGCGCGGTCGAGGGTCGGGTAGTCGGTATAGCCCTCCGCCCCTTGCGTGTAAAATGTTTCCGGGTTTGCCGGGTTCAACGGCGCGTTGGCCTTCAATCGCGCGACCAGGTCCGGGTTGGCGAGGAAGGTGCGGCCGAAGGCAATCGCGTCGGCGCGGCCCGAGGCGAGCGCCGCCTGGGCATCCTCGAGGTGATAGTCGGAATTGATGATCAGCGTGCCGCGATAGGCCTTGCGGATCTGCGGCACGAGATCGCGCGTGCCGGGGCGGAAGGTGCTCTCCGGCCGCGAGGCGCGCATCTCCAGGAAAGCCAGATTGAAATCGTTGAGCGCGTTCACCACGGCCAGGAACAGGGCCTCGGAATTGGAATCGCCGCAGCCCTGCGGATCGTCATTGGGCGAGAGCCGCACCGCCGTCCGATCGGCGCCGGCGACCTCGACCAGGGCCTGGGCGGCTTCCCGCAGCAGGCGGATGCGGTTCTCGATCGCGCCGCCGTAGGCATCGCTCCGCCGGTTGGTGCCGTCGCGCAGGAACTGGTCGATCAGATAGCCGTTGGCGGCATGGAGTTGCACGCCGTCGAAGCCGGCGGCAAGCGCGTTCCGCGCCGCTTTGCGATAGTCCTCGATGACACCGGGGATTTCGTCGAGCGCCAGCGCGCGCGCCTCGGCATGAGGCACCTTGCCGTCGTAGGTCCGGATCTCGCCGGGCGCGGTGGTTGCAGAAGCCGAGACCGCCTTGGCGCCGCCGAGGAAATTCGGATGGACGATGCGACCCATATGCCAGAGCTGCGCATAGATTCGGCCACCCGCCGCATGCACGGCGGCGACCACCGGTTTCCAGCCTTCGACCTGTGCTTCGGTCCACAGGCCGGGCGCATAGGCCCAACCCAATCCCTGTCGGCTGATGCCGGTTGCCTCGGAGATGATCAGGCCGGCGCCGGCGCGCTGTGCGTAGTATTCGCCCATGATCGGCGTGGGGACATGATCGCGGGTGCCGCGGCCGCGGGTCAGCGGCGCCATCAGGATGCGGTTGGGCGCGTGAATGGCCCCAAGCTCAATCGGGTCAAACAGGGTCGGCATATGCGGGGATTCCTGTGATCAGCGGGAGGAGGTGATCGCTATCTTGATCACGCCGCCGGGATATTCAAGAGGCGCGAGGTTTTCTCCGGCCGAGACTAACCCGCCTGGGAGCATGGTCTTGTGTCAGGGCGCCGCCTGTAGATAGACCGAGCGGATGCCCTCGACCTGATCGGCGCAGCGCTCCAGCGCGTCCTGCAGGCGCGCGGCGAGGCCGAGGAGATCGACATCGGTCTCGATCTCGGCCGGGGTCCAGCGCGGCTTGGCGCAGGCTGCGAGCAAGCTGTCCGGCAAGTCGCGATAGACCGTCACGGTCTGGACCGTCGGCGGAAGCGGCGCCGCGCGGTAAGCGTCAGTGCTGCAGGCCTGGCAGAGCGTCACGCACGATAGGGCCAAGCGGGCGAACGTCGTCCGGCCTTGCATGGGCGGTCTCCTTCAGATGCGAGATCCTGGCTTCGAGTGCCGCGATGCGCTGTTCCGCCTTCTCGGTGTTGGCTGCGGCGATGGCACGCGCGGCCTGCCCGTCGCTCTCCAGGCGGCGCAAGGCTTGCGTCTGCTTGTCGATCACGCCCTGTCGCTGCGCCGCAGCGCCTTGCCAGCGCGCGGCATCGCCGGCGGCAAGGTCGCGCTGTTGCGTGAGGCTGACGATAACCGCTTGCTTGGCGCCGAGGCGTGACCAGAGGACCGCGCTGGTCGCGCCGAGCAGGACGATCGCCAGGACCATGCCGAGGAAGACGTAGAGCCTGATGCTGGAGAGCCCGAACATCACTCCGCCTCCATCATGCCGCGCCAGCGCGCGATGCGACGCACATAGTCGGTGGTCTGGCGTGCATTCGCCGGACCGCTCACGGCAACGAGGCAAGGTGCAACCGCCGGCCAGAGCCTGGCGTTTGCACAGTGCTCCTGCGCCTTGAGGATGGTGCCGGCGCCAGCATTGTAGCTGGCGAGGCCGAGGTCATAGGCCTGCATCGGCGTGCGATCGCGGCCGGACCAGATTCGCGCCATGCGCGCCTGGTACCAGACTCCGCCGAAGATGTTGTGCGGCGCCGAATGCGGAGAGGTGCCGCGCCAGCCCAGGGCCTTCTGGATCTCCGCCCAGGTGCCCGGCATCACCTGCATGATGCCGCGGGCCCCCACCGGCGAGACGGCGTCGGGATCGAGGCCGCTTTCCTGCACGCCCTGCGCCTTGGCCCAGCGCCAGTCCGGACCGTTCTGAAGCCAGTGGGCCGCGGCGCGCTGGAACTCAGAATCGAACCGTCGCGAGAACGAGTCCGACCAGCAGGGCGGCGCCGATGTTGCGCTTGCCATAATAATCAGCGGCGGCACGAGGATCGGTGAGAATGAGCGCCAGCGGCCCGCCCTGCCCCTTGAAATGACTCCAGCCGCCGGCGAGCACGTCGAGGAAGCGCAGCGCGCCCCACCATCCAAGAATGGCCGCGAAAGCAAAGGCGAGATTGGCAGCCAGCGAAGCCAGCTGCGCCAGGAAGATCGGAAGCATCCGTGGAGTCCTTTCATGGCTGTTTGCCGCTCATCGAGATCGCCGCTTCGGCGAGGCGTGCGAGCACCGGGACGAGGTTGCTGACCATCTGATCGACTTTCGCCGTCATCGCCTCCTGGCCGCGCTCGAGGCGGTGGATGTCCTCGCGCAGGTCGTCACGGCGCACATAGTCGCGCCGGAGCTCGGCGTCGGCCGCCTCGGCGCGGTCGATCCGCTCGTGCAGCTTGGCGGCGGAGCCGGAGATGCGGTTGTTCAGCACGCCGTAGACCGTGCCGAGCGCGCCGGCCCCGCCGAGCACCAGGGTCGCGAGCTGGATCCAGAACTCAGGCGTCATCGCTTGCTCCGGTCAGGCGGGATTGCCATAGGCGATCTTGAAGGTGAACTCGGTCAGCCAATTGTTGGTGAAGTTCACCCCCGCTCCCTCCTTCATCCACTTGCCGTAGCGCAGGCCGGCGAAGGGATAGCCGGAGACCGGCGTCACCAAAGTGTCGGCATTCCAGGTGTTGCCGCCGAAGCGGGTCCAGTTGCCGAGGTCGGGGCTAGCCCACCAGCCCCAGGCGCCCATGTTGGCGCCTAGCTTGAAGTCAATGCTGATTTCCTCGATGAACACCGGGACGCCGAAATCGAACAGGATATTGTCGCCGTCGGCGATCGCGGTGCTGCCGGTGCCCGGCATGTCGATGGCATCGCTGGAGCCGGTCGCGGTGCCGCCGTCCACCAGGTTGTCGAAGGTGCCGCCGTCCGGCGTGAAGCTGCCGCTGACGGTGATGAGACCCGTTCGGTTGCCCTGGCCGAGAATATGCGCGTAGTCGGCAATCGGCTTCGCCGCCTGGGCGACACCGCGGCCGGGGGCAATGAATGGCGGAAGACCCGAGCGCGCGTTGGTGCCGCGCACCGGATAGGGCCGTGCGATCAGCGGCGGCCGGGCGGGAGACGGGTTAGGCATCCGGCACCAGCTCGGCGTATTCGGCGGTGAAAGCGAAGGCGTCGGTCACCGCGGAGCCGGCGCGCACTTGTGCATAGAGCCGGTCACTGGCTTCCAGGCGCAGCGGCGCGGTCTCGCTGTAGCCGAAATCATCCGCCGCCGGCGCCGTGGTCACGGCCCATGTATAGGCCGCATGGGCGACGCTTTTCAGACGCCGCATCGTCGTGCCGCCGTCCTTGGAGAGATAGAGGTTGAGCTGGCAGGCGGTGGCGAGATTGGGCTCGACCAGCTGCGCGGAGAGGCGGGTCACCGCACAGCCGCCGGCCGGCGCCGTCATCAGCAGGGCCGTTCCGGTGGGGGTGTCGTCGAGATCGGTGTTGGCGATGGCGGTGGCGCTGCTCGCCTTCGCCGTGGCGGTCTTCTGCGTCGCGCCATAGACCGGATTGTGATTGAGGATCGTCATGGGGTGGTTCCCTTCAACGGCTGAGGGTGAATTGCGCGAGACGGGTGGCGATCTGAAGCTGAGCCAGCAGCGCCGTGTTCGCCGCGAGCGTCGCGGCCAGCGCGGAGTTCGCGAGCTTGCGGGCGGTGACGAAGTCGGTGTCGTTGGTTCCGCCATCGACCAGCGCCTGGGTGGCGATCCGGGCGATGCCGGCCTGAGCCTCGGTCGCGTTGGTTACGGCGCCCTGCAGCGCCACATCCTTGTTCTCCAGCGCGAGGCCGTCGGCCGACCAACCGAGCAGCCGGCCGCCGGAAGGATTGGGCAGCACGGCAGAGACGCCTGCCGCGATCGTCACCGGGAAGGTGAGCGCGCGATCCTGTCCGTCCTTCAGCTGCTGGTCGCGCATGACGGCGCGATCGAAGCCGCCTTCCAGCGTATCCGCGGGCAGCGGATCGTCCTCGACATAGTCGTCTTCCTGCGTGAACGGGATCTCGCGATAAAGAGTGAGCGTGCCGCCGGCGGCCGGCGGCACCGTCGCGATCAGCGATCCACCGGTGCCGCCGCCGCCGGTCACGCTGAAATCCGCGTTGAGCGCAAGCGGCGTCGCGTTGCCGAGCGCATCGACGAAGACCGCGTTCACATCCGTGTCGTTGAAGAAGGGGAAGTGGATGGTGAAAGCGGGGGTGATGCCGTTGGTGGCGTATTGCTCGCGATTGATGGTGCTGGAGACGGTCATGCTGTCCTTTCAGGGGTAACCGCAAGCGCCGCTGCGCCTGATTCCGAGCGATCTGTGCTTCAGAAAGATACACTATAGTGATATTTTTTGCGGAAATCCAGGAGAAATTGCACGGAGCCGAATGGATGTTTATGTGCCATAGTCGATAATTTTATTTTATCGGAATCGACACATGAATTAAGAATATGCGTCAATTCTCATATTGCTGCTTTATCGGATCTGCCGCATAATCAACCTGGAGGCAACCCATGGCGGACCTAGCGCGCACCCCAAGCCAGATCGGCAACCTGATCCGGCGCGCTCGCAAGAGGCGAGGGCTCAGCCAGACCCAGCTTGGTGAGCAGGCTGGTCTCCGCCAGGAGACGATCTCGCTGATAGAGACGGGCAACCCCGCGGTCAGATTGGAAACTCTCCTCGTGGTGCTCTCGGCGCTGGAGCTGGAGTTTCGCATCGGTCCCCGAGGCAAGGGCTCCGACCTCACGATCGAGAGCATCTTCTGATGCCAAGGCACCCGCGCCATGCGCCGCTGCGCGTCTGCCTGAACAATCGTCTCGTGGGCCATCTCCACAAGGCGCTCAACGGGGCCATTGAGTTTCGCTATGACCCGCGCTGGCTGGACTGGGAGCATGCGCTGCCGGTATCGCTCTCCCTGCCCTTGCGCGACGATGCCTTCCGCGGTGAAACAGTCGCCGCGGTGTTCGACAATCTGCTGCCGGATTCCGAAGCCCTGCGAAGGCGCGTCGCCGAAAAGGTTGGAGCGGACGGTGCAGACACCTACAGCCTGCTTGCGGCGATCGGCCATGATTGCGTCGGTGCCCTGCAGTTCCTCCACGGCGAGGAAGAGCCTGACCCGCAAGGAATCCATGGCGAGCCCGTCAATGCAGCCGCCATCGAAAAGCTGTTGCAGGGACTGACCCAGACGCCGCTCGGCCTTTCGCGTGATGATGATTTCCGCATCTCGGTCGCCGGAGCTCAGGAAAAGACCGCGCTGTTGCGGCATAAGGGAAAATGGCTCAAGCCGCATGGAGCCAATGCAACGACACATATTCTGAAGAAGCAGATCGGCACGCTGCCGAATGGGATCGATCTTTCAAACAGCGTCGAGAACGAGTTCTATTGCCTGAGGCTGGCGGCTGCCTTCGGTCTGCCGGTCAACCAGGCCGAGATCACGACCTTCGGCGAAGCGACCGCACTGGTGATCGAAAGATTTGATCGCATCTGGACCAAGGACGGCCGATTGCTGCGCCTGCCACAGGAAGACAGCTGCCAGGCACTCGGGGTACCGCCGACCCGCAAATACCAGAGCGAAGGTGGTCCGAGCCTGAAGCAGCTGCTTACCCTACTGAACGGCAGCGATGAACCTGCCGCCGATCGAGCGACGATATTCAAGGCACAAATCCTGTTCTGGCTGATCGGCGCTACCGATGGTCATGCCAAGAATTTCAGCATTTTCTTGACGCCCAACGGCTACCGCCTTACCCCGCTTTACGACGTGCTTACGGCACAACCCAGCCTCGATGCGGGCCAAATCCAGCCCAAGCAGATGAAGCTCGCCATGTCGGTTGGGACCGACCGTCACTACCAGATCGATCGGATCGCTCGCCGGCATTTCGAGCAGACCGGAGAAGCCGCGGGCCTGCCGAGAATCCTGATCCGCAATTCCATCGAAGCGATGGTCGACCAGGCGGAAGCAGCGCTGGACAAAGTGGAGAGCGAACTGCCCAAAGCCTTTCCGGAGGCGATCCATGCCTCCGTCAAAACGGCCGTCCGGAAACGTCTGCAGCTGCTCGAACCGACCAAGCCTTAGAACCCGAACACGCTCGGTCCCGGCGCCTCTTGATCAACCTTCATCCGAAGGATCATCACAACCCGGCCAACGCCAATACGCATCGCGGGTTCGCGCCTATATTTCCTTCATTGTCCGCTGCAGGTAGCCGGGCGACATCATGTCCTGGAATTGATGCAGCAATGCTGTGTTGAGCACTCGGCGCGTCACCTGCAGCCTATCGAGAGCAGTACCCTGCCCTTTGGCCCATTCAGCCAAGGAGGCGCGCACGTCATCGCCGTTTCTCGCCTGACGCCAAATACGGAGCGCCGACGCGAATGCGGGATTGAGTATTTCCGTCATGGCGGAAAGCGGCGTCGATTTCAGGCCCGTCGTATCGCCGAATAGGAGATCGGCGCAAAGCCCCAGCGCGCCGCCGGCCATCGCCGCTTCGAACCAGGGTGCATCATCGCCCTCTTCATCATCTCCCTTTTTTACTCCCGGCGGCGTGGATGCACCGTCACGGATGAAATCGAAACTTAACTGTCTCAGCCGTGCAAAAAGCACGGTCCACGTGAGGAGGCTTGCGAGAGCCGGAAGTCCATCGCCCTCCGCCATCGCCTTATGCATGGCCTGATCGGCCTCGCGCACCTCCGCTTTGCCATGCGCCTTGGGCAAGAAGGGCGCGCGAAACTGGCGAAACTGCGCGAGAAAGCGGAGCAATTCGCCTTCGGCCGTAAAATCCGCCACGCCCCGCATGAAGCGGCGGTGAGCTTCCTCCTCGATACCAAGCGATGCAACAACGATCCGATCGTTCAGCCACGCGTCCGTCCCGCTGCGCGCCTCCCTCAATACCGTTTCGGACGGCGGTGTATCGAGGCGCACGACCCCGAATATTGCTCGAACCACCTCCCACTTCCCGGCATCGATACCGTATTGCGACAGCGTGGCGGCGAAAGCCGGATCGATTTTCGAGAAGCCCACTCGCATCTTTTCGCCCAGGAATGCGCTGAGCGCGATATGCGAGGCGCGTCGCGTCACTTCCGTCCACCAAAACACAACATTGAGCTTAAGGAACTGGCGCAAGAGCTCCGCCGCTCTGCCGGGCGGGCTATCCAGCGAAACAAAACGATCCGCCAGCGCTGCGTTGAAGGCAGTGCCGAACATGCCTACCCCGAGAGCGAAATCGGGCCGCCGCTCTGGCGCGTCTACACCGGCGCCGGCGATGAACTTTCCGAGCTGCACGTCGATCGCATCGAACAAGGTGGTTCCATAGAACGGCACATCCGCGCTGAACGCCGGCATGTCCTCGAGCTCCGGAAACAACGCCTCGCCGAGGTTCACCAGATTCTGGCGTGCTGCAGCCGTAATCTCGCGTTCGGTCTGCGCGTCGAGATGACCGGGCCAAATCGGCTCCAGACCGGACAGGGTACCGTGAAGCAGCATCGTCACCCGTGGATCGAACGTCTTCTTGGTTTCCTGTTCAAATGCGCGGAGAACGCCGTTCAAAACCTCGGCCGGCTGCGTACCGAGCACGGCGGTGAGACCCGCGCGCCGCGTGGCGCGTTCGAGTCCGGCAACCACCGCATCGCGCAATGTTACCAAGCCGAAGCGCAGGTTGTATTCGATCCAGCTGTCGGCATCTTTGAAATAGAGGAAAAGTCTCGGGTCATCCTGATACAGGCCGATGCTGTCGAACGCGAGATCAAGAAATACATCGCGACGGATATGCTCGAATGTCCGATCGTCGAGCAGGGGCTCGATGAATGAGATCCAGCTCTCCTTGCCTGCCCGCTTGAGCTTCAGGCTGTCGTGGCTTCCGCCGATCAACTCGCCAGGATAGGCATGGCGATAGCCGCCTTCCTTGTTCTGCACCTTGCGCGCGATCCTGACATAGTTCGCAATGATTTCCGCCATCGCGACCGCTTGTGCCGGAGGATGACCGTTCGCGCTCGCAGGATGTTTCGCACCGGACAGCTGCCAGAGTGCACGGGCGACAGCTCGGTCGAAATCCGGCCCGCCGCTGGTCCAAAGCGTATAGAGATTGCGCTTTTCAAGGTCGGAAACCAGCGCGCCCAGCAGGAGCACCAACAGCCCGTGGTGCCGTGCCTTTGCCGACCAGAAGGGTACCGGCCCTCCGGCTTTGACTTGCGAGAGAGTGTCTGGATCTCCAATGAGCGCAGCCTGGAGCCCCGCGGCCAGATCGTCGGTCCCGCGTTGAAGCAGATAATCGATCAGGACGTGGCCATGCTGCTCGTTGTGCGCAGTCTCGTGCTCAGCGACTGCCGCGCGGATCTCGTCGTCCGTCATCTCGCTCACGGGCTTTCTCGTCATGGTTGTTTCTCCCGTTCCGACTATTGTTCACTTTTTGTACCAGAACATCGGGCCGAGGTCTAGATGCGGGCTGATGAGGTCCGCGCTTCGGAAGGTACTGCCTGGGATCTTTGCCAGCGGCCACCAGCTTCTTCTTTCCGGCTTTCGTCAGGAACTCCCGCCATAGAGGATTGTACTGGTCCCATGCTCCGACGACCTTCTGGATCAGTGCATCCATGTGCGGCCGAACGACATCCACCCGATAGAGCAAGACCACCGCCTCCACTCCGAACGTCTCCTGGTATCCGAGAGCTTGTTTTTTGCCTTTGAGAATCCCGCTGAGTGACTCCGGTTTCATTTCGACGGCCAGCGGGACGTGATCCGTGCTCAAGAAGCTATCAGGCACCTTGTTATCCAACTTGAAGGCTCGATGCAGAACTTTGCTGCCATCGGCATAGCCGCCCAACCCGGTGTGAGCAGCGGTACCGATTGCGTTGTCGACCTTGTGGCCCCCGTCCGCTTCAGGTGGATAGAGCTTCAAGGGATCGTCATCAAATTCTGCATTCAGCTTCGCCACTTCCGACATTTGCACATGCGTCAGCTTACGATTGAGTTCCTCCGGCGCTTTCATATAGAGCAACCGGCTGGCCCGCCGCGATGCCTCTGCGTCTTCCACCATCCTTCGCTCAGAGAGAGGGCCGGCATAGTTCGGATCATCAGGCTTGAGACGCCGAACCAGGAATGTTTCCCGACCTTCCGAGGCGCTTTCCGTTTGGGAATATTCAAGTATGTCGTTGCCACTAGTCTTGCGATAAATCTCCTCCGTCGCCGATTTCCTAACGGGGAGATAGTCGCGAAGCATGGTTTTGATTCCGGCAAGATCACCCAGATCAATCGCCTCGCTTGGCACCACCATGTAAGTGTCGGGAGGAAGCGATGACGCCTTGGCGATAAATCCTGATGTTTCACCTTCAACAGGGTCGGAAGTGACCGTCGCCCCGTGCTCCGCGGCGGCAGTAGCGAACGGCTCGCTGTTCTCCGCTGCGCCCAGCCGCCCGGCAGAATCGTCGATGACTCGGCCAAAGGCGTCCAGGCTCAGGTCGCGGCGCAGACGCATGCCGCGATAGAGATCGATTCCAACTCCCCCGAGGGCGTGGACCACGCCACCCGCGACCGCGCCAAGCCCAACATTCATCAGGCTGCTGGCCAAGTCGTAGTCGTCGCCCGTGGCTCGACCCAACGCATAATCCAGCGGCTCGGTGATTGCCGTTCCGGTCGCCCCCTCATAGGCCCCGACACCGGCCCGCGCGGCAAACCTGCTCAGCGCCGAACCGAACCTTGCCGTCGCCTTTCCAATCCAATAGCCAAGCTTTGCTTCTCCGACCCCGGGTACAAACAAGGTGGCAAGGTTGATCGGGTCGACAAACTCGGCGCCAAGCGCGGTTGCCCCCAGCATCAGTTGAGTGCCGAGGCTTCTGTCCGCGCGCGCGACCAGGGTCTCGTTTTCAATCTCCTCGCGGCTCCGCTCCATCAATAGATCGAGCTTCCCCTGCCGCATGCCCTCTTCGACCTCGACCCGCCCATCGAGACCTGCTTGATGGACCTGCTCCTCCGCCTCGCGGAGTGTCAGCTTGCGTGAAGTCGGCGCTTCGTGCGTGCCGAAGCGTCCGCCGGTCACTCGCCCGTACTGGGCTTCATTGAGCTCGCCGTAGAAGTCGAGGCGCGATATCGGCCCCTTCATCCACGTCAGGCTGAACTGAGCGCCCAGCGCCTCGTCGATGGGCGTGACAATGTTGGTGGAGAGCAGCGGCGGATCGGGATTGCCATAGGTCGCGATATACTGGGTCATTGCGAATTGGCACCCGTCGTGCGCGATCCTTTGGCTTGCCGCGCGCGCCTGCTCATTCCCAGGCGGGCGAGCTCTGCCCAGCTCACTTTGATCGGCTTGCCAGCGATCTTGGCCGCATGCTTCGAGGAAAAACGCAGCTCCAGACCGCTTTCATCGGACGCGGTGACCCAGAAGCCGTGGTCCTGCAGAGTGCCTACAATTCTGTCGGGAGGAGTTTCCCGGTCGACCGTATTGTCGAGCGGCAGCGTGGCGAGCTGCTCCAGGTATTCATCAGCGCCGCTCGCGATCAGGCCCACTTGATACGCGCGAGGGACGCGATAGACATAACCGCGGAATTGTCGGAAGGCAAAGTCGCCGGCACCGAGCTGTTGCGCAGCGATAGCAGCTGCCTCGGCGGGACTCTTCTGGTTGTGGTAAACCTGATACAGGGCGAGTGCCTGGACCGATCTCTCCAGATTGGCTGAGATAGTGCTTCCCGCCGGCTGCTCCGCATAGCTCGCTTTGAGGTCCTTCATTCCTTTGTAGACTTCGCTCTCGAGAACGCTTTTCTGGGATTTTGTCAGACTCGCATTCCGCTCAAGATCGGCGTACGCCTTTGGATCGCGGCTGAGAGCAAGCAGGATTTCTTGTGTCTCCCCCTGATGCGGCTCGAGGAGCAATGCCGTCGCAAAGTATGGATCCGCGGTCGGCGGCAGGGCCGCCACGAAGTGCGGATAGTCGGTACCGAAGCTCCGCTGGAGGTAAGCAATGTTGGACGCGTTGCCCTTCCGCCTAAGCTGGTCCTGCAATCCATTGGCAATCCTGAGTGGGATCGGCCGCATGGATTCGGCCGGCACACCCAGTCTGCGCAATTCTTGCTGGGTGGAGATGAGGGCCTTTGTGACCTTCTCCGGGGCGGCGCCACCCGCAAGGACGTCATCCCAGTCGGCGCGTACGTGGGGATTTGTCGTGCTGGCATATTCCGCCGCGTCGGCCTGGATCGCTTTGTTCTTGGCCACAATAGCGTCGGTGACCAACTCCAGCCGGCGCCGACTGTGTTCGGTATGTTGCGCCTCATCCGCCTTTTGAAGGCTATCGAGAAGGATCCGGTCTTCAGAAAGCGACTGCTTTTCGACTTTGACCAAGTCGGCGTGGGTATCGGCTCTGAAGGCGAGTTCGGCGATTGCATCATATGCTGCCTTCTCGCTCCCCAGGGCTTTCTTCAACTTGTCGAAAGCGATGCCGTCATAAGTCCCCTTGGTCCCGGCCTCATTGAGCTGCCTATCCAGCTCAGCCAGGGTGTCGCTGTTGGATTTCGCATTCGCCTGCTCATGCTCGTTCTTTATCTCGAGGTCGCGCAGCTTCTGCTCGCGCTCAATGGACGCAAGCAGATCCTGTTTGCCATCGACGCCCAACTCTTTGTCATACTTTCCGGAGCTCACCTCCTGCAACGCTGCATCGAGGTTCCGCCTCTTTAGACCCTTCAGTCCGGCCGAAACGATTGCCGCCCTGCTGATGCGGCTGAGTTCCGCCTTCTGGTCGGCAGTGAAGTGCTGGTTGCCATTGATCATGTCATCTACCAGCTTGGTCGCGGATTCGAGCCGGCCCAAGTCGTCGGCCACCTGAGAGGCCTGCCCGCTAACGAGGTCGTGCAATGCTCCAGCGTCGAGCGCGAACCTGGCCACGGTTCTGTCCTTGACGCCTGATTCGATCGCCGAGACCCGGTAACCGTCCATATGCGCGCGCACGTAGCGCTGAAAGCGCGGATTGGAATTGTCTCTCAGCGCCTCGTCCGTCGTGCGAGTAACAGCGTCGTTGATCAGGTCGGGGTAGTCGGCGAGGCCGGGTGCCGCCTTGGACTTGAGCTCCGGAAGCTGCTCGGCGAGGCGTAGCTGAAGGTCGTTGATCAATGCAGCCGCCTTCGGCTGATCGATGACCTCCCACTCCTTCTCGTCGTGCCACTCGTCCGTCTTGCGAATGGATTCGACAGCGCCGGATGCGGCGGTGGCGAGATCGACGAAACCCTTGCCGAAGGATTCGGCGAGGCTCGGTCCGGTTCGCGGTGCGACGAGACCGCCCTGTGGCAGGACCTGTCGGTTCCATGACTGGAAGTCTGTCATCACTTGAAGCCTTTGCTGTTGGCGCTCGGATCTAGGTAGCGAGGCCCTTAGCCGGGCGCGTCTAAACCAGCCGCAAGTTTGTTGCGGATATCGTCCCGCGCCTTCGCGTCGTACCAGTTGGCGTAACCGGAGATGGCGGAAGTGCCGGCGCCGAAGAGACCGCCGACCAATGCGCTGCTGCCGGCCTTTTTAGAGGCCTTCGCCTGAGCAAGGTGATTCGCCGCCTCCACCTTGCCGTTCCAAAGCGCGGTCTGCGCATCGAGCTCGGCATTGATATCGCTGTCGGCGAGCGCGTCGAGATAGGAACCTGCAAGATCGACACCGGAGGCGCCGATCGCCGCGCGATTCTGACCGGCGAGCCGGCGCGCCTTCTCGCGGATTGCCTGCGCCTGAGTCTGTGCCTGCTGCTCGGCAAGGCCGGCATTGGCTTTGGAGTATGCCGCCTGACCTCTGGCTTGTGCGTTCTGTGAAGCACCCGAGACGATCGAGCCAACCGCCTGTACCGCTGCCGCCGCGATGGGGATCCAGGTCATGCGGCACCTCTTTCGCCAAGCACCGTTCCGCGGCGCTGTCGAACAATCGGTTCATGCATGATTGATCGCATGCCCGTGTCGGACTTGAGGAAGACGAACGCCTGGTAGTCGCGGCCCTGGTGGTATTGGCGCAGCACGCATTCCCCCGCGAAGCCGAGCAGCCCGGCCCAGCGCGCAGCCGGCACAAAGCCGATCAGCGCCTGGGCTTCGATGCGTTTCGCGGGATGGCGATCGAGCCTACGGCGCACCGCGCGCGTCAGCGCCAGCATGTGGCGGCCCGCGGTCTCGCCGAGGATCGCCCAGGCGATGGCGCGGCCTTCCCAGCATTCCTGAAATCCGCCGCAGGCGATCGGCTCCTGATCGCCCAGAGCGGTCCAGCAGGGACCCGCGTCGCTCACCCGCTCGGCCCAGCCTTGCTCGCGCAAGGCCACGCCGAGATGCTCCTGATGCGGCTGCAGCGCGAGCCGGTGCAGGTGATGCGGAGCGTAGGGAACAATCAGCAAGCGGCTCACCCCTTGTCGTAAGTCGTGACTTGCGGCAGAACCGCGATCACGGTCATCGGGAACGGCGCCGATTGGCGCAGCGCGATGCGGCCCTTGGTCTCGTAGCCCTTCTCCCAAAGGACGCGGCAGTCGTCGTCGCCGATCGGCGGCGCCTCGCCCATCGGGATCGTGGTGGTGCGGTACTTCAACGGCACCATGCTGGTGAAGTCCGGCCCCGCCTCGCCGCCGAGGCTTTGCAGCACGCGGAAGGTGACCTCGTTGATGCGCTTCACCTTGCCCTGCGCCGTGCCGTCGACCGCGCCGGCCTCGATGCGCATGGTCTGAAGCCGCGAGTTGTACTTCAGGCCGGCGACCGCATAGCCGACGGCGCGGGTCAGCGGCGCACGGCCGTTGGCGACCACGATGTCGGGATGCGTCGCACCCTCGGCGTTGACCGAGATGGTCTCGCCCTCGAGGTGCCAGAGGTTAGAGAGCGCGCTCGCCGAGAGCCGCCAGCCGTTGGCGGGAACGAGATCGAGGCTGGGCCACGCCGCCAGGATGGTCGCCGTCACCTGCGTCGGGGAGCCGAATGCAGTGATTCGCGCCTTGGCCGAGATCCAGGCGCCCTGCACCGCCGGGTCCTCGGGGTCCAAAGCGGCGTAGTCGAACCAGCGCATCGAGATTTCGCGGCCGACGTCCGATGGCTTGAACACGTCGCCACCGGCGGTGAAGTCGACGCCGGTGGTGCCCTTGGCCGTCGCGCCGGTGCCGGGCTGCAGGGTTTGCGCCTGACGGCCGTCGAAGATCAGGCCGGAATCGACGTAGAATGCCTGTTCCTGGTCGTCAGAGTTCTCCCATTCCGGCGCAAACAGCTCGACATAGCGCTCGACGCGGCCGTTGATCATCCGCTGCACGATCAGCCAGACTTCGTCGCGGGCGTCGTTGGGATCGGGGATGGTGCAGACCGAGCGCACGATCGGCGGGCGGCGCCGCGCGACGTCCTGAAAGCCGCCGAGAATCTGCCGCGACCAGCCGATCTTCTGCTCGTCGCGGTCATAGGTGAGCACCGGGAGCTGCCCGTCGCCGCGGGTCATCCAGACCCAGCCCTCCGGCTCCGACTGGAAGGCAAGCTGGCCGAACTCCAGGCGCCCGATATGGCCGGAGAGGATGGTGAGATCGCCGGCGTTGAAGCCGTCGATCTCGTAGGTGTAGTTGAGGTTGCGGATCTTGCGCCGCTTGCGCTGGACAAAGATCACGTCCTTGCCGGTCCTGACCGGCTGCGAGCCCTCGTAGGAGCCGTAGGTGGTGGCGCGGGTCGCCTTCACATTGGTCGGCGTCAGCGCGCCGTTGAGGGTGTTGGCGCGCACCACCCATTCGCCACCCTTGGTGCCGACAAGGAGGCCCTTCTCGTCATCCTTCATCCAGAGCACGTTGTTGACGTCGCCGGAATCCAGCGGATAGGCGACGGCGTTGTCGTCGGCGACCACGGCGGCGGTCGACGAGGGCGAGAAGGTCTCGTAGTTCGACGACATCGAGCCGTCGACCCGGGTCGGCGTCAGCGGGCAGCCGCCCCAGAACAGGCGTCCCTCGTAGAAGGTGACGCAGGAAGGATAGCCGCCGCCCTGGCTGTAGAGGCCGAGCCGCCAGCTGGACGAGGCCGTGGTGCCGCCGAAATTGCTCAGGACATCCGCGGTCACCGACACGGCGCTGGAATAGGCCGTGATCTTGGCATAGCCCCAGCTGCTGGCATGCTGGATGCGGACCAGGCGTCCGAGATCGGTCGGCTCGAAGACGTGCGGCTTCGCCGTCCCGCCGCTCACATAGGCATTGGCAAACGACGAGCCGTTGAGATCGTAGGTGTTGGCGTTGACGCGGCTGACCGTCCAGGTGGCATTGGCCTCGGTGGTGCCGAGGACGCCGGTGATGTCGATCTTGTCGCCGGTCTTCCAGCCATGGTTGGCGGAGGTGATGCGGATGGCGCCGGCGCCGTTGTTGGCCGCCCCCGTGATCGCCACCGAGAGCGCCGAGGAGATCGTGATTCCCGCGCCGGAGGCGGCCGACGGCGTCAATGTCGTCTGGGCATTGTTGACCGGCAGATAGGGTCCGTCCTGGAAGTCGATCTGCGACAGCACCCAGTTGGTGGCGCCGTAACGCTGCAGCTTGCGCGGCACGTATTCGGTATGCGCGATGTAGAGAATGTCGGCCGACTGCGCGAATTTCAGCTGGTTGAGATCGCCTTCCTGATAGGTGGTGGTGAGCGTATAGACCCGCCCCGCCGTGCCGCCGGACGTATAGCCGGAGTAGCCGGCACCGTTGACCGGGCTCCCATGCTGGTCGGTGAGCTCGACCGTGTTGGTGTTGACATTGGCAACCCGGAAGCGCCGGCCGTTGAGCTGCGTCATGCCGCCGATACCGCTGACCTCGATATCCTCGCCGTTGGCGTAGCCGTGGTTGAGGATGGTAAGCACGACCGGGTTGGTCTGGCTCGCGCCGGAGATCGGCTTGGTCGCCTCCAGCAGCGGCCCGTCATTGCGGTAGAAGCGCACATAGAGATGGCCGAACTCGAGGACATAGGCCTGCTCGGTCGAATACTCGAACCGCACCAGCAGCGCGTCCTGGACGGGGAAGCGCGTCGAGGCGATGAAGGACGTGCCCGGCCGCCGCGCGGCAGGGCCGACCACGCGGGGAATGAAGTTCTCCAGGATCCGGCAGGCGAATCCGTAGCGCGAGAGATCGGTGCGACCCTCGGTGATCGGCGCGAACTCGCCGGCATCGAAGGCGTTGAAGTTCGGACTGGCTCTAACCATGCGTCAGCCGTTCGTGGTGAGGATCGGGAACTGGGTGGATTGCTCGCGGGCCTGCAGGAAGGAGAAAGTCGGATAGGGTTCCGGCTGCTTCTGCATGCCGTTGATCCGCTTGGCGCGGGTGAGTGCGATGCCCAAGGCCTGCGCCGCGTCCTGCTTCTTGGTGTTGGACTGCGTCAGGTCCTCGGCCAGGTCGTAGGCCAGCCAGCGCGCCAGCGCCTCGACCGCATGCGGCGGGAAGCGGCCGGCATCGGTCACATCGTAGAGATAGAGAATGTCGAGCGGCGCCGAGGCATCGCTCAGGATCCATTGCGAGCCGGTGGTGTCGGCCTCGAGGCTGAAATCCGGCCCGTTGCGGACCGCGAGCAGGCGCAGGAAGTCCGCCGGCACCGGGAAGCCGCGGGCAAAGCCCCAGACCGGCGTTGCCGCGGAAGCCGGCAGCGAGGCTCGCTTCTTGGCGAAATGCCAAGGGTGATCGCAGAGGAAGGCGCGGCGGGTGATGTCGTAGACACGCCGCAGCGCCTTCGCCTGCTTGGTATCGTCGTCGATCGAGACGATCGGCGCATCGCCCAGGCATTCGAGCGCCCGGTTGCAGATCGAAGTCTGTGAGGCCATTGCGAATCCCTGGGAAGTTGCCGCGCTACTGGGCGAACGGAGTGGCGCGGGTGTTGACGATGAAGTCGCGGAGCTTGTCGAGGCTGTCGAGCACCTCCTTGCGGGTGATGCCGACGGCGTCGTTCACCGCGAGCTCGATCTGCCGGCCGGTCGTGGACGTACCGGAAGCGATGTCCGCGTTCTGCTGGCCGCGGTTGATGCCGATGTATTGGATCGACATGGCATCACCACGAGAACACGCCCTGGAGGGCGAGCGTGCCCGAGGCGGAGATCGCCGCGGTCAGGGTGAGGGCCACGTCGTATTCCAGGTTGGGATCGGCGGTGAGGCCGAGCAGTTCCCAGATCCGCTTCTCGACATTGGCGACGTCATCCGCCTCGAAGCGAGCTTGCAAGCCGGTCGCGTTGGCGCTGGCGACTGACTGCGCCGAGGCGAAGAGTGCGGCGCTGACCACCGCACCGCCATCGGCCGCCGCGCGGTAGAGTCCGAGATCGGCAGCCCCGCCGGTCAGCGCGTCACAGAACAGGGTCAGCGAGACCGGCCGCATCCAGGAGCCGACCCGGAAGAAGCGATAGGTGGAGCCGATGGAATCGCCGGTCACGGCCTCGACCGTGCCGGCGAACTGCTTGGAATTGCCGCCATGCACCCAGGGATTGGCGCGCAGGATCGGGGTCGCATCGAGGTTGGTGATGGAGAGGGTCTTGTAGGCATTGACGGCCATGGGAGATGTCCTTTCGCCGGAATGACACCGGGCTTAACAGGAGGCGTGAGAGGCGTGCCGAGCAGTGCCGATCAGCGGCACCAGACGCGCACGACCTTCTTCTCTTCGATGCGGGTGGCGCCGATCATCATGTCCATGTAGATCTGCCAGGGCTGGAGCTTGAGATCGGTGCGCTGGGTGATGTTGGTGGTCTGGTCGATCCAGACGCCGAGATGCATGCCGGAATTGACCCAGAAGGGAATCCCGATGCTGCTGCCGGCGAGATCGTCGGTGCCCTGGCAGGCGTTGGTCACCTCCTCGGTCAGCACGAAGTTGATGCCCATGAAACGGCGGATCCGCCCCTCCTCCAGCACCGGCTTGGTCTGGTAGTCCATCGAGGTGACCTGGATTTCGCCGAGGAGCGAGTCATGGGCCTTGGCGTTCAAGGCACCGGTGATCTGCTCGCGGTCGAGATCGACGTTGTTGGTGAGGAAGGTCTTCACCACTTCGCGCAGCTTGGCGACGGTGAGGTTGGTTGCCGCGGATGCGCCCTGTTGCACCGAGACGTTCTGACCGCCGGCGGTGGTCAGCGTGCTGCCGAAGGCGACCGAGCCCGCGGCGAGCTCGCCGGTCTTGGCCGTGGCGAAAAAGGCGCCGAGGATGACGGCGTCCTTGGCGCGACCCATCGCATTGGCCGCATTCATGACCAGCGAAGGCTTCGGATCGCCGAGCATCTGCAGCTCGTCGAACTTGTCGACCAGCTGCGCATGCTCAAAGGGCAACGGAAAGACCCAGCGCCGGTCGAAGGTCGCGTCCTGGCGGTCGATCGGGGTGAAGCGTTCGGTCACCGCCACCGCGGCGGTCGGCGCCACCTGGTTGACGGGCGAAGCCTGCTTGCCCTGGTACTGGCCCTGGCCGACCAGGCCCTGCAGGCGCGAGCCGAACTGCTGCGAGAGCAGCGCGAACTTGTCGGAAAACTGAATCGTGCGGAGATTGATGAGATTGGCGGACATGTTTCAAGCCTCAACGGTCAGGAGTTTCATGACGGTCGATGGCTTGTCCGCTCGGTGGCCCGGGCCGCGCCTATAGGAGGAGTGGCGGCTTATCGGGCACGGCACGGGGCCGCTCTCGCGGGTGACGTCCGCTGAACGGTGGGATCGGGTGAAGAGCGGGGCTGCTCTAAGAGCCGCTTATCCGCCGCCGCGATCCAACAAGATACACTATAGTATGAGTTTTGGCGGATAGCAAAGAAAATCGACAGATAGGAGAGTATCTTTTTGCGCCCTGCAGCGATGTAGAAAGATACTTTAAATAGCTATCGTATCTTTCTATCCTTCTTTCAGCTGCTGAATGGAAGGTTGTTGGATATGCGTCGCGACGATCTGGTGCCGGCGGTACGAAAGCAGCTGCAGCGTTTGCCGCCGCCGTTCGACGCGCATTACGGCGTGGTGCCGCTGCCCCCACCGGAAGATTCCATTCCGCTGCAGCCGGAGATTCTCCAGCAGCATGCCGCCGCATTCGACGCCATGGCGCGCGTCGATGCGATCGCCGCAGAGCTTCGAGATCCCTATCTCATCAGCCGTATCCTGACCCGGCGCGAGGCCGTGTCGAGCTCGGCGATCGAAGGGACGAACAGCACGCTCGACGAGCTGCTTTCGCTCGAAGAGACGATGGACGACGCAGCATCGGATGCCGCAGCCCAGGTGCGCGACTATGCGACGGTGCTTGAAGACCTGCTGCCGCGCGCCAGAGCCGAAAGCCATGCTCTCTTCTCCGCCGACCTCATCACCAGCCTGCATCGCGCCGTCATGCGCGGCGATGCAGCCTATCGAGACGCGCCCGGCGCCTTGCGCAGCACCGTCGTCTGGATCGGCGGCGGGCGCGACATCGCCTACTCCATCTACAATCCGACGCCGCCCGCTGCCGTCTCCACGGCACTCGCCGGGAGCGTCGCCTATCTGCGCTGCGACGGGATGCAGGCGATGACCCAAAGCCTCATTGCGCGAATGGCGATCGGCCACGCGCATTTCGAGGCCGTGCATCCATTCCGCGACGGCAATGGCCGCGTCGGGCGACTGCTGCTGCCGTTGATGATGGCGGCGGAAGGCCGCACGCCGCTCTATCTGGCACCCTATGTGGAAGCTCACAAATCCGCCTACAACGCCTCGCTGAAGGCAGCACAGCAACGCCTCGACTGGGCGGAGGCGATCGGCTTCATGGCCCGCGCCATCAGCGGCACGGCGAACGAAGTGCTGGCCACGCGCTCGGCGCTGCAGACGCTGTCCGGTCTCTGGCGCGCACGCCGCAAATTTCGCGTGGGCTCGGCCGCCTTGCGTGCAATCGATGTGCTCCCGCACTATCCGGTTCTGACGGTTGCCCGTCTCGCGAAACTGCTCGCCGTCACGGCCGCGGCCGCGCGTCGCGCCGTCGATCAACTGGTCGAGGCGGGAATCCTGGCCGAGCCTGTCAGCCAACACTACAATCGCCTCTTCACCGCGCGGGAAGCGCTCTCAATCATCAACCGCCCGTTCGGCGAGACGCCGATCCTGCCGGAGCGGTAATCGCGCTGCGCCGGAATTGCCCAAGTTCAGCCGGGATCATGCGATCTCATCTCCGCAAGAACGAAGCGGAGCTCAGGATGTTCCTTCTTTTGACCATGGTTCTGATGGACTTACTGCCGGCGGCACTGGGCGCGGCGCTGATCGTGGCGGCCAATCGCTGGAGCCGGACACCGAGCGCCTTTCACGCCTGGTCGCGGGCACTCGGCATTCTCGGCGCCCAGATGATTCTCGTCGCCGCCTTGATGGTGCTGCTGCTGATCGCGATCTTCAGCTATCCCGACCCGTCGGAGCCCGGCCGATCCCCTTGTCGGCCCATCTCGCCGCCCTGCTCTGGTGCGCTGGCCCTGCCATCAGCGGCCTCTTGCTCCGTGCCGGCGCAGGGTCGCTGCATCGCAACGCCGACCGTGTCATCGCCCGCGGGAGATCGAAGCCTTCTCCTGAACGAGCGCCGCTTACCAATCCTCAGCGCCGTTGAGCTTCTCGACCTGCGCTGCGGCGAGGACCGCGGGATCGAACATGCGCATGTTGATGCCCATCTTCCGCTCAGGGTCCGGGGTTGCGCGCTCCCACCACATGACGCAGCCGCAGTGGTTGCAATGGACGAAAGCCAGCTCCTTGCGGCCCCAGGAGTATCGCGCCAGCGCCTCGGGCGCCGCCTCGGTCTTCACCGTCTTGGCGATGAAATAGGACCAGAGCACGCCATAGCGCCGGCAGATCGAGCAATTGCAATCGCTGACCCAGGCCGGCTGCTCGGGGAGAGTCACTTTGACGGAGCCGCAGTGACAGGTGCCGGTGATCACGGTGTCATTGGGCCGCGGTTTATGACGATCTCTTCGTCGCCGCGCCGCTGCGGATTGGCATCCGGATTCATGACCATCCGCTGATCGAAGACGCGCGGCTTCCTCTCTCGCAACGCTGCCATTCCGGCCTGCGTCTGAGCGATCATCTGGCGCGCTGTGATTTTGTCCTCGGGCGTCTCGGCACTCATCAAGGCCATTCTGCAGATGGGAATCGCACTGATAAAGCTTCCGCGCGCAACGGCTTCCTTGCAGTCGGCAAGATCAGATGCAGAGGCCGCACGGGAGCCGGCCGCAGCGGCGAGAATCAGCACAGTAGCCGTCAGAAATCCGAAAGCGCGCATCGCCGCTCCAGAACGTGGTGGCCATTCCCAGGATTGGGCCAAGTTTTCGCCGGAAAGTCCAGCCCTCCGCCCTACCCCCGGTTCGCCACCGCGCTGATCAGCCGGTCGTATTCTGCGATCGCGCCCTTGTCGCCGGCGAAGTAGCGCTGGGTCCATTCGCGGTCGCCGCGGAGCTCGACCAGGCGGGCATTGGCGGCTTCCGGGGTCAGCCAGCCGCCGGAACCGAAGCCGCCGGCGCCGCTGCCGCGGTCCTCGGAGATGGCGGTGCCGATCTCGGCCAGCAGGGTCAGCATCGAGCGGGTGCCGATCGCGCGCTCGATCTTGCCCATGGTCGCGGGCTCGAGACCGAAGGCACGTGAGGCGCGTTGTGCCGCGGCGAGGCGGCTGTCGGCCTCGCCGCCCCATTCGCGCCGCAGCGCATCGAAATCCTGGGCCGATGTGCGCTGGAAGGCGTCGTTGTCGGCGGCGGCCAGCATCGCCTGCAGCTTGGCATGCTCGGTCGCCAGCGCGCTGGCGGTCTCGCGGCCGACGCCGAGCTTCAGGAAGACCTGCGCCATGCCGTCGGCATAGCTGCGGTCGGCGGCTTCGTCCGGCTTGCCGTCGGCGCCGAGCGGCACCAGGCCATAGTCTTCCCACGCGCTCGGTACGCCCATGCGGCGGTGGATCTCGGCCCAGGCGGTCTTGTCTTGCGCGTCCTTCGGCCAGACCACCTTGTCGCGGCCCATCATGCTCTCGAGGCTGCGATGCGCGCGCACCATTTGCGTCAGCCCACCCTCGGCGGTCCAACCCTTGTTTTCGAGCCAGCCTTGCGTGTCGCCGTCGAAGCCGGCAAACCAGCTCTCGCCGCCATCGCTGGGCGCTTCGACCGTGCTCGCCGGGCCGCTTTCCATCTCGCCTTCCATCATCATCGACCTCCTTGTCGTGCCGCAGCCGCCTCGATGCGCTCGCGTTGTGCCAGCGCCCAGGCCTGCGAGGATTCCATCTCCAGCATGGCGCGGATCCTGAGCCAGACCTCGCGGCGGCCTTCGGCGACGGCCATCGCGTAAGGATCGACCGCCTTCTGGCCGCCGACCCGCACCGAGGATTGCTGCTCGCCGCAGAAGACCGCGAGATCGCCCAAGACGGCGTCGCGCGCCAGTCCACCGCCGCCGAACACCTGTTGATAGGCGCGCACCAGATCCGCGCGCGGCAGAACCCGATCGAGCAGACTCATGGGCGCACCTTACTGTTGTTGCGGCTGGGCCGCCGCTTCGGCCTGTGCCAGGTCCTTGATGCTGCCGGTGACCGCCGGCAAGGCCGCCGCGGCCTGCGCCGCCTGCTGCGCCTGCGCACGGCCCTGGCGCAGCGCGTCGAGCTCGTCCTTGGAGCGGATCCACTTCGCCGGCACGCCGTTGATCTCGGCGAGGCCCGGGGCGATCTCGTCGGGATTGAACACGTCCATCACCGCGGGATCGGCGCCGGCGAGCGGCGCCAGCGCCTCGATGGTGCGCAGCAGGCCGACGCCCTGGTCCGCCTTCATCGCGCGGGTCAGCGGCGAGTCATATTCGAGCTTGTAGCCGCCGTTGCGCTCGAGCATGACCGGCGGCGGTGGCGGCAAGGCACCGGCCCGCGCCAGCAGGTCGATTTCGCGCTCGACGATCGGCCCCAGCAATTCCGACTGCTGCCGGCCGGTGGTCGGCGCCAGCAACGCGCCCTTCTCCTGTGCCCGGAGAAGCGCCTCGGTCGCCGTCATCTGCGGCGTCTCGACCAGGATCTGGAACAAGGTCACCAGGAAGGCGGCGTTCACCGATTGCCGGCGCTCGGCGATCTCCTCCTTCACCGGCGCGAACTGGCTGCCGCGGTTGAGCGCATGGATGAGCGGCCGCCCCTGGTCATCGACGCCGCCATAGTTGATCGCCGCCGGCAGCAGCGAGACGCCGTCGCCCAGCGCCGAAAGCACGCCGTCATTCGGCGCCAGCAGCGGCGGCGCGATCGAGAGCTGCGCCTCCTGCACCATGGTCTGCGCCATCGTGTTCAGCATCTTGGTGTCGGCCAGCGCCAGCATCCCCGGGCTGTCGCCATAGACCTGGCCCGGCCGCGTCACGTAGCGCGAGACCGCATAGGGGAAGGTGCGGAAGCCGCCCTGCCCCACCACCTGCCGCGCGTCCTGGCAGACCCACCAGGACTCATAGGCCATGCCGCTGCGACCCTTGCCGCCCTGGACCCGCGAGGCGTTGGGGCGCACGCAATGGAGATAGGTCGCCTTGTCGTCCGGGCGGGTCTCGAGCTTGCCGCGGACCTGGTCGGGCAGCTGGTCCGCGCCGAAGCGCTGCGCCGCCTGCTCCGCCGTCAGCTCCAGCTTGTAATGCGCGGTGCGGATCCGGCCCTGGTAATCCTCGACCACATAGAGGCCGGCGAGATTGCAGGCGCGGTAGGTGATGCCCGCCCCCGGCGATTCCTCGGAGAAGATGCCGCTGGTGCCGAAGGCGCCGAGCGAGCCGTAGACTTCATGGATCTGCGAGGCGAAGTTGGAGCGCGGCGAATAGCGAAAGGCGAACAGCCGCCGCGTCACCTCGTTGCACCAGCGCTTCACCTCGACGTCGTCGGCCAGGTCGTCGTCCAGCGGCTTCAGCATGTGCCAGGTCTGCGCCCGCGGCGTCAGCATGCTCTCGAAAGCGGCGGAGAAGCGGTCGAGCGCCAGCACCGCCGTCGAATCGAAGACCTGCGGCCGCAATTGCGGCGTGCCCTTATAGGTGAACACGCCGGCGCGCGGCAGCATGAAGTCCGCGACCTCCTGCCAGAGCGGCTCATAGATCGCGCGCTCGGCCTCCAGCTGCTGCTGCCGGCGGATGATCTCGCCGGCGATGTCCCGGCTGTCCATCCTGGCGCGACCACGTACAGCCGGCGCCGCGGGCTTGTGTGTGGCAATGGCTTCGGTGCCGATCATGCGGTGCCGATCCTCGTAAAGTGGGGAGAGAAGCGGGACGATCAGGTGTTGGCGATCGCCGAGACCTTGGCGGCGGAGCCGTCGGCGGGAATGCCGCGGAGCTCCGTCTGCCCGGCGGCGAGCCGCGCATCGTTGACGGTCGCGGTCGGATTGGCGGCAAAGCGCAGCGAGCAGATCGCATCGCTGTGCAGCCGCACGAAGCGGGTCTTGGCGTTGAAGGCCGCCGACGGCGTCACGCCGGAGGTGAAGTCTACCACCTGGGTTGCGATCGGCGGCTCCTCCGGCGCCTGGACCACGGCATTGCCGGGTCCGCTCGCCTGAGTGACGCGCGCGTATTCAGAGATGTAGAGCTTGCTCATGGCTGCGGTCTCCGTCGGTCTTGGAGCTCAGGAGTGTCGGGATCGGTGATGGGCGGCGCGGCCGATTCCGGCTTGCGGTCGCCGATCGGCTTGCCGGCGATTTCAGGCGCCGGTTCGAGCGCGCCTTCGGGCGCGGTTTCGGGATCACCCATTGGTCAACGTCCTTGAGCCGGTGAGTTCGGCGCCGACGCCGCTGGAACCGGTCAGCATGGTCGAAGCCATGCCCTGCAGCGCGGCGCGGCGCCGCTTGGCTTCGTCTTCCTGCTGCTGCAGCGCATCCGCCGCAGTGTCCCGGGTCGGCGGCGGCTCGATCTTGGGCGGCGGCGACGGTTTGAAAAAGCTCATGCTGGAGCTCCTGCAAAGATGGACGACAGGGTTGAGGCCGGGACGTCAGGCAGCGCCGGCGATCCGCAGCAGCCAGCCCGCGGGATAGAGCGGCGCCAGGCGGCAGGCCGAAAGATCGGGCAGGCCTTCGGCGTCGCGGGCGACGAAGGGCATGCTCTTAAACTGGAAACCGCCGATCGCCAGCGCGGTGTCGATCATGATCGGCAGTTTCAGGTTGAAGTCGTGAATGCTCTGCTGAGCCGCGCCGCCGAGGGCGTCGCCGAGCGCGGTATTGCCGTCGCGCATGGCCAGCAAGGCCGCACGGAGCTCGGCGACGGCTGCATCCAGCCGCTCGACATGGGTCAGCTGCATCGTGACCAATCCACGCACCGCCTCGGCCTGTTGCGCGGCCTGCTGCTCCGCGGCGGCGAGCGCTTCGGTCTCGGCGCGGACCGCAGCCTCGCGTTGCGCCGCTTCGAGGCGTTGCCGCTCGGCATCGAGCGCGGCGATGTCCTGCTCGAGCAGCGCCAGGATCTCCTGCGCCTCCGCATCACCCTCGGCGGCGGCCAGGCTCTGCCGAGCGTATTCCTCTTGTGCGGCCGCACGCTTCCGCCCGGCCTCCTCGGCCAGCGCGGCGAGGGAGGCCGGTGTTGCCTTCACATCGGTCATGCCTTGTCGCTTCCTTCCGCCGCTTGCGCGACAGCCGAGGTGTAGCCAAGGGAATTGTGGGGCGAGGCCGCTTCCCACTGGGCCCGCGCCGCGCTGTCGCCCGCCGTGTAGCGCGCGACGAAGTCGGCATCGTTGATCAGCGCCAGCGCCGCAGCGCTGGTGCCGGGAGTCTCCGCCGCCTGCATCGTGCCGACCGCGTCGTGATAGGGCTGCGTTCCTGCGGCCTTGAGCGCGCTCAGCTGGTTGTAGAGCGCGACCGCCTCGGCATCGCCCTTCAGATATCGCTGCCGGAAGCCCTCATCGCCGGCCAGTCGATTGAGCGCGAGGGTCGCCCGATAGCCGCGCTCGATCTGCGGTGCGAAGGGCGTCATCGCGCGATCGAACTCGGCATCGGTCATGCCAAGCCGCCCGCTCAAAGCATGGTCTCCAGCATCTGCTTCAATCCCGGCTTGCGACGATCGGCGAGCGCGATGTCGGAAAATTCCTCGGTTGGGAGCGGCGCCGCCTTTTGTGTGGGGTCGTCCGTCGCACCGCCAACCGCGCCGCTAGCAGTTTGTTCGAAACTCTCACGCTTTGTGCCGCGCTGCGAACGCCCTCGCGTGCTCGACATGCTGGGATCCTCGGACCAGCCGGTTTGCAAGCCGGGCTTTTGGCCCGTCAGGCTGTCAATGCCTTCACCGAGCAAACCACCCTTGTTTTGAGTATCGAACTTGCCCTTGCTTAAGCTCGGGGCATTGTTAAGCAGGCCACCACCAGGGACCAATGCTGGGGCAACCGTCCCGATCACCTGGCCCACGGAGGGGTCGGAGTAGTAGCCAACGGCGCCGGGCGTATACTGGTCGGAAACGCCAAACGGCATGTTCTGCTTCGGTGCGTTAGCCTTGCTGGAATCGCTGCTAGTTCCAGTGCCCTTGTAGGACTTCACCCCAGGACCAGCAGCGGCGCCGCCGCTGATTGAACCATTGGGCCCGGCAGGATCGCGCGGCTGGGTTAGGTTTTCAGTGACCACCCTTGACCCACTGGCTTGACCACTTGCCTTGGCTTTGTCCTTTGACCCATAGGCAGATCCCGAACCGGTAAAGCCTTTGTCTGTGCTGTATGCGGGCATCGTGCGAGCCTCTGTTCCATTGTTTGGGGATCTTATCAGGATACAGAAGATAACACAATGGTGTGTTTTTCTCAGCTTGCGCGCGCCTTCTGAATCATTGCTTTGAGATCCGGCTCGGCGTATTCAAGCGCCTCATCGAGTTGCCGGGTGGCCTCTGCGGGCGGCATGTTTAAGGGGGCTTTCTGATATTGCTTCCACAAGGCATCGCGCTCCTTGCCGCACGCCAAATTTGCCCTGGCGATTACTTGCTTCTCGGTAGCAGCCATATCCGCTTTCGCCATTTCGGCAATGCGCGTCCGGAGGCACTCGGTGTAAGCCCGGACCTGTTGACCGGCCGCCGCCATCACCTGTTCCTCGCTCTGTCCCCAAGCCGGCCCCGCTGCGGCTACCAAAAACCAGAGAACCAACCACTTCCTACCACCCATGCGGCCTTCCTCCCTTCGGCGCACCGGCGGCGAAGCGCGGCCGGCTACCAGCAGATCGTACACCCGAAGAGAGTGCAGGGTCAGTCAAAGGTTGGCGATCGATCAGCTGGCGCCCCAGCCCGAAGCAGAGATAGCGGAACGCATCGGCGCAATGGCTGGTGAAGTCGTGCAGCGGCACCGGCTTCAGCACCTGCCGCTTATCGTCCCATTCGGAGCGGTATTGCCGCAGCAGCTTCAACCCCGTCCCGCAGCGCTCGGCGTTGAACCAGCATTTGCGCAACACGAACCGCGCCTGGCTGATGCCGTCGTCGACGCTGGCTTGCGGCAACACCGTCGGCGACAGGCCGAAGCCCCTGAGCACATCGACCCGGGAGAGGCCCGAGCCCAGCTCCTTGACCTTGAGATCATGCGGAAAGAAATGCTGGCCGTAGATCCAATGCGCGCGATGCCCGGCGCGGAGCTGCGCCACGTAATGCTCGAGCCCGACGCCGGAGGCCTCGTAGTAGTCGATCAGCCGCGGCTCGCCATGCGCGACCTGGGCGAACCAGATGCTGGTGGCGTCGCCGATGCCGAGATCCCAGCCGGTATGCACCGGCAAGGCCGGCTCATGGGCGAAGGGGTGGATGCGGCCGAGCCGTTCCGCCTCGGCGAGAATCTGCGCGTAGTAGGCGCCTGGAATCGCCGCGTCGAAGGAGCATTCGAACTCCTGCGCATACTGGTCCGGCGTCATCGCCCGCCGCGCGGCTTCCAGCTCCGCCGCCGGAATGAGGCCGGTCTCGCTCGCCTTGAACATGAAGCCCGCCCAGTCCGGATCGTGCCGGCGGGCACCGGCTTCGTCGAGAAATCCGTCGCGCGCGCCCTCGAACAGGTCGCAGAAGCCGTTACGCCCCATCGGCGTACCGATGAACAGCGCCCAGCCCTGCCGGTCGGCAAGTGCGGGCCGCACCACCTCCGACCAGACGCGCGGATGCATCTGCGCGTATTCGTCCAGCACCACGCCGTCGAAATAGAGTCCGCGCAGCCGATCGGCATTGTCGGCGCCGTAGAGCCGGATGCGCGCGCCGGCCGCGGCGGCGCCATGCTCGACCCGCGGCGGCAGCTCGACCCAGAGCTCGGATTCATTGACGGCGATGTCGGGGATCTTCGCCGTGTAATGCTTCAGGTAGGACCAGGCGACATCCTTGGCCTGGATATGGAACGGCGCCAGATAGGCGAAGCGCGGCTCGCGCAGCTTGCAGTCCCTGGCGCCGGAGATCAGCTCATTGACGGCGAAGACGGTCTTGCCGAAGCGGCGATGGGTGACCAGCACCTTGAACCGGCCGGGTGCTGCATGCAGCAGCCGCTGCTGCGGCCGTGGCACATGGCCGGTCGAGACCCTAGCCCTCATAGCCGTCTTCCACCAGCACATGCGCGACGACGCCGGCGGCCTGCTCGCTTTGCAGGGTGCGGCCGAAGCCACGGTCGAGCAGCTCCTTGATCGCCGCCAGTTTCGACGCTTCCGACTTGGATTCACGGACCAGCTTCAGCAAGCCGTCTAGCGCTTCGCTGCCAGCCGCGCGTGCCTTGGCGCGCAGTGCCGCGGCCGCGGCATCGGTTGGCGCCGCGCCGCGCGATTTCCCTCGCCGCTGCATGAAATCACTCCCCCCGGACGAAGGAAGCCAGCGATTCCAGCAGCTGGGCGACGCCGCCGGGATCGGCGCGGTTGTCCTTGCGCATCAGCACCGAACCGCTGAAGCGATTGCCGTTCACAGCGACGCTGATGCCGAAGCGCTGCTTGCCGCCGGCATCGGTGAAGCTTCGTGCGCGAAACAGCGGCGGCATCGGAGCGACCCGGCGCGACGCCGCCGGCGACTTGCAGCGGCTCATCGCGCCACCCGCCATTTCTTCGCCATCCTGCCGCTGGCATTGAGCCCAAAGTCGCCATTCGCGACGATGCGCTCCCGCTTCACCAGTTCCGAGACCCGGGGCCGGACGTAGAGGATCGAAAGCTTGAGCCGCTCGGCCAGTGTGTCGGCGGTAAGAGCCGGCCCTCGCGCCAGCAGGTTGATGATCGCGCGCCGCGTTCGCTCTGCTTTGTTATCGGCTGTGCCCGGATTCATCTTGCCTCCTCTGCTTCCTTTTCCGGTGTCGCTTCCTCGCCACCTTCGGCCCCGTCCTCCGCCACGCGCGGCAGGTAGGCGCGTCCGCAATGCTCGGCGCAGAACGGCCGGCGCGGCGCGGCGGCCGCGCCGCACATCAAGGCCTCGGCCGCCTTGTCTTCGTCGGCGACGATCCAACGGCACTGGTCAGGCCCGATCGCCCATTGCCGGACGGCTGACTCGCCGGTGTCGGGTGACGCTTCGAAGAAAGTTGCGGCCGGCATCAAGTAAGCCTCTTCGGGGGTCGAGGCGATGCCGGCCGCTGGCTCCGCCGCCGAGGGAGGGAATGCAGCGGCGGGAGGGGACTTGCGTTCGACCATGAACATAGGCTTGCTTTTAGCGATTATCGCATATAGCGTCAAGCGATATTCGCTTAAATCGCAATAGACGGAGGTTTGCGTGATTCGCAAACTGCTGGCCATGACCCCGATCGAGATCAAAGCGGCGCTCGAGCGCCACCGCGTGACCCAGACCCGCCTCGCCCAGGCCGCCGGGATCGAGGTCGACAAGCTCAACAAGGTGCTGGCCGGAAGGCGGCGCCTTCAGCTCGACGAGAATGCGCGGATCGAAGCTTTCTTCCGCCCGCTCGATGGCGGCGAGGCGTATTCGACCGGCCTGGCCGAAGATCACCTGCCGGCATCGAATCTCCGCGCCGCGCCGCTGCCGCCCCGCCCCGATCGCCAGAGCAAGATCCCGCTGCTTGGCAGCGGCCAAGCGGGACCCGACGGCGTGTTCGAGCTGAACAACGGCGAGCCGATCGACTATGTCGACCGGCCGCCGGGCCTTGCCGGCAAGGCGCGGATCTATTGCATCTATGTGGACGGCGATTCCATGGAGCCCGCCCATTTGCACGGCGATCTGCTGTTCGTCGATGCCGCGCGCAAGCCCTTCCCCGGCCGCGATGCCGTGGTCGAGCTGCTCCCGGATAACGACGGCGCCCCGGCCCGCGCCTTCATCAAGCGCATCGTCAAGCTGACACCGGAATTCGTCGAGCTGTTCGAATTCCGGCCGAAGGAGCGGACCTTCCGCCTCGCACGCTCCAAGATCCGCAACCTGCACCTGGTGCTGAAGAACACCGACATGTACTGACGCGCCGTCGACCGCGTCCATCGCACAAACTGCACTTCGTTATTGCGATTTTCGCAATTTGCTGCTAGACTCCCTGGATGATCGACAGCCAGCAGGGAGTCCGCATGCCGACCGCGCTCAGTCTTCGCCGCGACGCCGAGCTCAAGTATGACGGCCCGATCCCGGCGGAGGTGCTGGCGGTGATCGCCGCGGAAGAGCAGCGCGAGCGCGATGCGCAACTCATGGCGCAGATGGCCGAGCCGCAGCGCCTGCGCTTCCGCGCCGCCAAGGAGTTCCGGCTGGCCAAGCGTTCCTTCCGGCTGCTCTGCGCGATGACGCGACGGCATACGGTGCGCAGGCCGGATGCCGCCTGGTTCGCCTTGCGCGATCGGGCGCGCATCGAGGCCGAGGCGCATGTCGAGGCCTGGCGCATGCTGCGCTGGCGCGAGCGCAAGGCCGCGCGATGAGCCGCTCCACTTACGAGCAGGTGCATGACGGCGAATGGTGGCTGTTCCAGGAAGGCCGTTCCAACCGCCGCTGCAAGATCGCTTGCTGTGATTGCGGGCTGGTCCACGTCTTCAGGATTCGCATCCGCAAGGGTCGCATCGAGATGCAGGTCAACCGCCTGCCCCACGCCACCGGCGGCCGCCGCGCCTCGCTTGCCGCCGAACGCCGGCGCGGGTCCTGATTGACCCAAGGGCCACTTGTCCCGCTGTCCCGGCGGCGACAGTCTAGTGCAGGCGTGACGACGAAGCGCGCGGCATGATGACTCTGCTCGGGACCCTAGCGCATTACCGCCGCAGCTCGATGGGAGCGACGGCCATCGAATACGCCCTGATCGCCGGCTTGGTCGCGGTCGTCCTGGTGCCGGGACTGTTCTGGGTCAAGGACCTGCAGCAGCGACTCTCCAACAAGCTGGATGCGGCGACCGGCCAGGCCCAGATCCGCGACGACATCCGCGAGCCGGTGCATAAGGTGGTCAAGGATTCCCAGATCCGTGACGACAACCGAGCGCCCGTGCATTCCGATTAGCGCAGCAGCTGCGTCAGCGCGAAGATCGCGCAGCCGACCGCCGCGCCGACCAGGGTTCCGTTCAATCGGATGTATTGCAGGTCCTTGCCCACGGCGAGCTCGACCCGGTCCACGATCGTGCCGGTCTCCCAGCTCTTGACGACGTCGGCGACGAAGCGGCCGATCTCCTTGCGCCAGGGCACGATCAGGGTCTGGATGCCCTCGTCCAGTCGTTGGTCCATGCGCGCCTGCAAGGACGGATCTTCGGCAATCGCCGATCCGAGCGAACGCAGGATCCCGGAAAGCGCCTGGCGCAATCGCGAGTTCGGCTGGGCCAGCTCCTGCTCGAGGATCGCGCGCAGGTCCTGCCAGAGGGATTGGAAATAGGCGTTCACCTCCGGCGCGCCGAGGAAGCGATCGCGCATCGCGTTGACTTGGGCGCGGGTGGCCGGGTCGTGCTTCAGGTCGGAGATCAGCTTCTCGATCGCGGCATCGAAGGTGGCGCGGGCGTCGTGGTCGCGCTGGCCGAGGTCGTCGAGATAGGCGATCAGCCCGTCGGTGATCTCCTTGGCGACCTTGCGGTCGATCCGCCGCGGCACCCACCAGCGGCTGCGCTGCTCGACGATCGCCAGGATCTGGTCCTCATGGACGAAGATGTAAGTGCGCACCGCGCGCAGCAGGTGGTCGAGAAACTGGTGATGGGCGCCGTTGCGGCGCAGGACCGAAAGCAGGGTCGCCAAAGCCGGCGCCGGCTCGACGTCGCGCAGCTGGCGGCGCAGCGTCATCTGCACCAGCCGCTGCAGCGCCTGGTCGTTCAACGAACGCAGGAAGAAGGATGCCGTGATCGCGAGCCGGTCGCCGACGACGTCGGCATTGCGGCGGTCGGCCAGCCAGGCACCGAGCCTTCGGCTGACGCCGAGCGCGCGGAGTCGCGCCGCCACCAGCTCGGGCTCCAGGAAATGCCGCTCGATGAAGCCGCCGAGGCCGAGGCCGATCCGGTCCTTGCTGTTCGGGATGACCGCGGTATGCGGGATCGGCAGGCCCAGGGGCCGGCGAAACAAGGCGGTGACCGCGAACCAGTCGGCCAGGCCGCCGACCAGCGCGGCCTCCGTGCCGGCGCGCAGCAGGTCCATCCAGAAGCCCGGCAGCCCGGTCTTGACCGCGGCGAAATAGCCGATGCCCATCACCACCAGGAGCGATGTGGCGACGGTGCGGTGGCGGCGCAGGCTGCGGCGCTGTTCGAGCGAAGCGGCGGTCTCGGCGATATTGGCCACGGGCGAATCTCCTTCGAGAGACCGCAGCATGAGCAAGCGCGGCGCCGGCTGACAAGCCGGCGCGCGAAATCGCCCGGCTCGCGGATGCGAGCGGGTCGGTCAGACGACTTTGCTGGGGTTCCCTGAGCGGCCCGACACATAGGTAACAGATCGTACCGGACACATAGGTAACACTTTCCCCGGTTTTTTGGGGGGTGTCGATGCCTTGGAAGGAGTGTTCGGTCGTGGACGAGCGTCTCAGGTTTGTCGC
>NZ_JAYRKD010000040.1:0-49380 GCF_041905885.1 Dongia sp.
TCGACTGAACGGGGTGGTGCGCGCATTCTTATGCACGTTCATCCGGGCCCCCAGAAAGACGCTGTTTGCTTCGCAACAACCAGCTTCCTCCGGTCGGCCCGGGTGAACAACCTCTATAGCAACGACAGCTAGGCCGCGTTCTCCGCGGAAGGGACCGGCTCGGCCGGCTTCGGCTCCAGGTCGAACTCCAGCATGATCGTCGTGCCCGGCGGGCCGGAGACGTCGAGCTTGCCGCCGAGCTGGCGGGTGAAGGCGCTGATCAGGTTCTGGCCCATCGAGCCCAGCGTATTGGCGCCGATCACGGTCTCCGGCTCGGCCGTGCCGATCCCGTCATCAGCGATGGTCAGCATCGCGCGGCCATCCGGCTCGGCGCGCATCTGCACCAGGATGTTGCCGGCGCGGTGATCCGGGAAGGCGTGCTTGAAGGCGTTGGTCAGGATTTCGGTGGTGAGCAGGGCCAGCGGCACCGCGCGGTCGCCGGACAGCGTGATCGACGGGATATCGACCTTGAGCTTCACGCGCCGCGTCGGCACGCCGCTGCCGTCCTGGATCAGGCGCACCAGGTTGGACATGAAGGCGGCCAGGTCGATCTCCCGGAGGTCCTGGCTCTCGTAGAGATGGCGATGCACCAGCGCCAGCGTGTTGATCCGGGTCTGCACATCGGCGAAGGCCTGCTTGATCGCCTCGCCGCGCGGGATCCGGGCGTAGAGGTTGAGCAGGCTGGTCACGGTCTGCAGGTTGTTCTTCACCCGGTGGTGAATCTCGCGCAGCATCATTTGCTTCTGCGCGACCGATTCATTGAGCTCGGCCTCGCGCGCCTTGATCCGCGCCGCCATGGTCATCAGCGTGTCGTTCAACTCGCGGATCTCGGTGGGCGCGCCGCTGAAATTGAACGGGATCGGCACCTCGCCCAGCGTGATGATGCGCGCCTCTTCGGTGAGCCGCGCGATCCAGCGGGTCACCAGGAGCTGCGAGCCGATCAGGGCGGCGGCGAGGCCGCCCAGCACGACCAGCGACAGCGTGGCGATCTGGATCGCAAGATCGCGCTGCAGCGGCGCGATCAGGGTGCGGGTCGGCTGGCCGAGCAGGATATAGAGGCTGCCGCCGGCGATCGGGTGCACCGCGTAGTAGCGCTGCACGCCGTCGCGGCCGGCGGTCTCGAAGGTGAGGGCGCCACCGGATACCACCCGGGTCAGATACTCCTCCGCCGGCAGGCCGCCCGAGCCGCTGTTGGCGTCGGAGATCACCAGCGGCAAGCCGGTCTTGTCCAGGAGGTCGACGCTGGCTTCCGGCGGCAGGCCGGGTTCCTGGCCGCTGGCCGCGAGCCAGCGCAGCCGGATGCCGAGGCCGAGCACGGCGATCACCTTGCCCTGGGCATCGCTGACCGGCATGCCGAAGGCGAGGATCGGCTCGTTCAGGATCGGGGCGAAGGTATAGCCGCTCAACACCGAGCGGCCGCCGCTGATCACCTCGTTGAACCACGCCTGGTTGGTGGCGGTGCTCTTCGCGCGGTTGCCGGTCGAGCGGCAGAGCGCATCGCCGGCCGGGGTCAGCACCGATGCAACCGCGTAAGCGGGATAGGGGTCGATTGCCTTCTTGAGCGTGGCTTCGCACTGCGCGATATCGGCGCCGCCGCCGATCACGCCCCGAATGACGGGGTCATGCGCCAGATCGTCGACGATGCGCTGCGACTGCCAGAGCAGGTTGGTCTCGTTGTTCGAGGCCAGCGTTGCATAGCGCTCGGTCGAGCGGCGCGCCTGCTCGACCTGGCCCTGGTAATGGTCGACCGCCGCCAGGATGCCGAAGCCGGTCGGCACCGCGAGCACGATTGAGAAGACCAGGAGGAGGCGCCGCCGCAGAGGTCCGAGGAACTGCGGTCCGAGGAACTGCCGAATCATGTTCTCCGCGTTTCCTCAAATCTGCGGCGGCGAAAGGCGGCGCAATCAGACCGCTTGGCGGGTCTCCTGCGGGCGGGTGCCGAAGAAGGAGAGCGCCTGCGAGATCGTCACCTTCAGGGTATCCGGCTCGAATGGCTTGGTCACCAGGTAAGTCGGCTCCGGCCGCTCGCCGGTCAGCAGCCGTTCCGGATAGGCGGTGACGAAGATCACCGGCACCGTCATGCTCTGCAGGATCGATTTCACCGCAGTGAGGCCCGAGCCGCCGGCGCCGAGGTCGATGTCGGCCAGCACCAGGCCGGGCTGCGCCTTGCGCGCGATCTGCACGGCCTCGCTCTGGCTGGCGGCGACGCCGACCACCGAATGGCCCATGTCGTTGACCAGGCCGGCGATGTCGAGCGCGATCACCGGCTCGTCCTCGATGATCAGGATGGTGGTCGCCATCTGCTGGTTCACCATCGACCAGGCATCGGCGACCAGTTGCGTCGCGGTTGTCTCCGGCACCTTCAGGATCTCCGCGGCCTGCTCGACCGAGAAGCCTTCCAGCGTGGTCAGGAGCAGCGCCTGGCGCTCGGCCGGCGGCAGGGCCTTCAGCCGCGACTCGACCGTCAGATCGGTGAGCTCGCCGGGATCGAGAGAATCCGAGGCGCTGTCGCGCACCCCGGTCCGGGTCAGCACTTCATGGAACAGGGAGAAGATCTGCACGCGCGCGTCCGGGCCGGCTTTGACCCGGCCTGGTTCCTGGACCAGGGTTTCCAGGCAGATCCGGACATAGGTGTCTCCGACGCCCTGGTCGCCCACCAGGGCCCGCGCGTAGCGGCGCAGATACGGAATGATGGTGAGAAGCTGCTCGGTCACGTCTGACATGCTGATCCCTTTTGGCCCCGAATTAATGGCTCGACGGCAATGAGTTGGTCGATTGTTGCGTAATTTTTCCCGTTGCGAAGGAACCCCGGACCACAGGGAGGGTTCCCTCATGTGTGAAATATACGATAATTCGCAACCTTTCGCGGTCGGCGATCTTAATACATCCGGGACCGAAATTCCGGTGCGTATCAGACGACCGGCCGTCGGGGCGATTGGACAATGGCATTACAGAATGCGGCGGCGCCGTCTGGCGGGCTGTCGGGGCGAGATTGGATGATCGACAAGAAAGATGAGTCGATGAAGGCGCGGCCTGAAAAGCAGGCATCGGAAGGTGCAATGGACGTCCCTCAGGGAAATAAGGTTAATCCCAACGCGAAGGCGCCCCCGGTGCAGGACCGTTGGTTCGACACCCAATTGAGCCGGATGTATGCCGACCTCGCTTCCGAGCCGGTGCCGAAGGAAATGTTGAGCCTTCTCGACAAGCTGAAATCCAATAAGTCCCAGTAAACAGCGGATGGGGTGTCGGGGTGCAAACCTCTATCGGTCCGATGCCAGCGACGTCGGAATTCAAGCCGGCTATGCCGGCCAAAGGTATCAAGCCGGCTATGCCGGCCAAGGGTGAGGCTAAGGGCGAGGTTCGAATGGGTCAGCCGACCTTCGAGGAAATGTCGACGGAAATGCGCACCGCTTTGCTTGAAGCGGTCCCGCATCTCCGCGCCTTCGCCCGATCGCTGACGCGCAACCGCGACCAGGCGGATGACCTGGTCAACGACACCATCGTGCGGGCGATCGCCGCGTCAAATCAGTTCACGCCGGGCACGAACTTTCGCGCCTGGGTGTTCACCATCCTGCGCAACCTGTTCTACAACCAGGGCCGTCGCGGCAAATCGCGCTTCTCGTCGATCGACGACCTGACCGTCGACGAGCCGTCCGAAAGCGCCACCCAAGAGGCGAGCCTGGAATTCTGCGACTTCCGCCGCGCCTTCTGGCAGCTGCCGGAGCATCATCGCGAAGCGCTGATCCTGGTCGGCGCCAGCGGATTGAACTACGAAGACGCCGCGAAGATCTGCGGCTGCCAGGTCGGCACGATGAAGAGCCGGGTCTCCAGAGCCCGCGCCGAGCTGCGCCGCATGATCGACGACGACGCCATCGTCTCGAAGCGCGGCGACACCAAGCCGATCACCGGCAAGGACCCGTTCGACCTGATTCAGCAGGACCGCGACGCCCCCTTGCGGGTGAAGGGCTAGCTGTACACAGCTCCTTGAGTTCCCAGCCTTGATAATGCTATTCCTCCCGACGCGCCGCTCGCGCGATCGGGGGAGTGCAACGGCTTGGCGAAGGTTATCACGCAGTTTCCGCGCAAGGTCCGGGTGGTCGAGAATGTCTTCATTCCGATGCCGGATGGGATACAGCTCGCCGCCAAGCTCTGGCTCCCGGAAGACGCCGAGGCGAGCCCCGTTCCCGCCATCCTGGAATACGTCCCCTATCGCAAGCGTGACGGCACCCGCACCTATGACCAGGGTTCGCACGCCTACTGGGCCGGGCATGGCTATGCCTGCCTGCGCCTCGACATCCGCGGCAGCGGCGACAGCGAAGGCCTGATCGACGACGAATACACGCCGCAGGAGCAGCAGGACGGCGTCGCCGCGATCGCCTGGATCGCGGCGCAGAAGTGGTGCAGCGGCAATGTCGGCATGGTCGGCATCTCCTGGGGCGGCTTCAACGGCTTGCAGATCGCGGCGCTGCAGCCGCCGGCGCTGAAGACCATCATCACCGTGGGCTCGACCGACGATCGCTATGCGACCGACATCCATTGGGTCGGCGGCTGCCTCTCGAAGGACAATTTCGACTGGTCGGCCACCATGATGGCGAACAATGACCTGCCGCCCGATCCGGAAATCGTCGGCGAAAAGTGGCGCGCGATGTGGGACGCGCGCATGCGCCACAACTCACCCTGGATCCTGAACTGGCTGAAGCACCAGCGCCGCGACGACTATTGGAAGCAGGGCTCGGTCTGCGAGGATTTCTCCAGGATCAAGATCCCGGTCTATGCGGTTAACGGCTGGGCCGACAACTATTCGGAATCGATCCCGCGCCTGTTGGCCGGCTTGGACGTCCCGTGCAAGGGCCTGATCGGCCCCTGGGCCCATTCCTACCCGCATCATGCCACGGTGAAGCCGGAGATCGGCTGGCTGCAGGAGGCCCTGCGCTGGTGGGACCAGTGGCTGAAGGGCAATGAGACCGGCATCATGGACGAGCCGCGCTATCGCGTCTGGATGCAGGAGAGCCTGTCGCCGAAGACCTGCTACCACGAGCGCCCGGGCCGCTGGGTCGCCGAGCCGCACTGGCCGTCCGAGAACATCGTCTGGCGCAAGCTGCATCTCAACGCCGGCGGTGCGCTCGAGGAACGCAAGCGCCGCACCGCGCCGTTGCCAATCTGCTCGCCGCTCTGGGTCGGCATGGCGGCCGGTGAAGTGGGGCGCTACGGCGACCAGGCGGAATGGGCGACCGACCAGCGCGAGGATGACGGCGGCTCGCTGGTCTTCGTGACCGAGCCTCTGGCAGAGCGCACCGAAATCCTCGGCGCGCCGCAGCTCGATCTGGTCTTCGCCTCGGACAAGCCGCAGGCCCTGGTTGCGGTGCGCCTCAACGACGTCGCGCCGGACGGCAGCTCGACCCGCGTCACCGTCGGCCTGCTCAATCTCAACCACCACAAGAGCCATGAGAAGCCGGTGCGGCTGCGGCCCGGGGCGAAATACAAGGCGACCGTCGATCTCGACGACATCGCCCATGCCTTTCCGGCCGGGCATCGCATCGCGGTCTCGATCTCTACGGTCTACTGGCCGATCGCCTGGCCCTCGCCGGAACTCGCCACCGTCACCGTGTTCGGCAGCCGCACCAGCCTTCGCCTGCCGGTGCGGCGTGCCAATCCGGCGGATGCCCAGCTCACGCCGTTCGGCGAACCCGAACAGGCGGCGGATACGCCGTTGAACAAGCTGACGCCGTCGCCGCTCTGCCGCCGCACGGTCTCGCGCGATCTGCTGACCGGCAAGATCACCGTCTATTTCCCGCGCTGGACCGGCCATACCGAGCTCAGCGACATCAACCAGACGGTGGATGCCCAGGGCCTCTGCCGCTACACGATCCTCGAGGGCGACCCGCTGTCATCGACGATCGAGACCGACTATCGGGTGAAGCTGAAACGGCCCGACACCACGGTCATGCACCACAGCATCGGCAGGATGACCTGCGACGCGACCCATTTCCGCATCGAGGTCACCCTCGACCTCTACGAGAACGACGCGAAGATCTTCACCCGCAGCTGGGACCGGAAGATCAAGCGCGATCTCATGTAGCGGCGGTTGCTGCCCGGCCGAATCGACTGTATCCGCCGTCGGGACCGCGTTGCGGGCACGCGCGGGCCCATGCAACAATAGCGGGCAATGCGGGATCGCCACGGGGGAAGCCGATGGCCAATGTTGCAAACACCGGCGCTGCCGCCAAGCCGCGCGCCGAAACCAGAAAGGCGAACCTGCCGCGCAGCATCGCGCTGGTTCTGCTCTTGTTGCTCGGCCTGCCGCTGGCGGTCTGGCTGGACCTTCGGGCGCTCTCCGGCAATATCCTGGAGGAGCAGGCCTTCCAGACCGGCAAGATCATCGACGATATGCGCGGCTTCTACGCCTCCGACGTGGTCGCGCGGGTGCAGGCGGCGAAGCAGCAGGTGAAGCCGGTCCACAACTACACCGAGGTCGATGGCGCGATCCCGATCCCGGCCACGCTCTCGATCGAGCTCGGGCAGCGGATCAGCGCCCGCAACGCCGCCGTGCAATATCGCTTCGTCTCCGACTTTCCCTTCAAGGGCCGCGAGCAGCATCCGCTGGACGGATTCGAGACCGCCGCGCTCGCCGGCCTGCGGCAGAACCCGAAGCAGCAGATCGTCCAGGTCTACGGCGAGATCTTCGACCGTTCGGTGCGCATGGTAAGCCCGGTTATCATGGGGCAGGCTTGCGTCACCTGCCACAACAGCCATCCCGACAGTCCGAAGAAGGACTGGAAGGTCGGCGACGTGCGCGGCATCCAGGAGATCACCATTCAGCAGCCGCTGGCCGCCAACATCTTCGCCTTCAAATACTCGCTGATCTATTTCGCGCTGGCGGCGATCAGCGGCATCGCCTTCATCCGGATGCAGCGCCGCCAGTCGGCGACCATCTCCGAGATGAACAATGATCTCACCGTGGCCAACGAATATCTGGCCACGGTCTCGATGAAGATCGCCCGCTACCTGCCGCCGCAGATCTACAAGCAGATCTTCAGCGGCCAGCGCGACGCGACGATCCAGACCGAGCGCAAGAAGCTCACCATCTTCTTCTCCGACATCCAGGACTTCACCGGCACGACCGAGCGACTGCAGCCGGAGGAGCTGACCGAGCTCCTCAACGAATACCTGACCGAGATGTCGCGCATCGCTTTGTTCCACGGCGGCACGATCGACAAGTTCATCGGCGACGCCATGCTGGTTTTCTTCGGCGATCCCGAGACCAAGGGCGTGGAGGAGGATGCGCGTTCCTGCCTGCTGATGGCGGTCGATATGCAACGCCGCCTGCGCGAATTGAACGCGCAATGGCGCCGCCGCGGCATCGAGAATCCGTTCCGGGCCCGGATGGGGATCAACACCGGCTATTGCAACGTCGGCAATTTCGGCAGCGCCGACCGCATGGACTACACCATCATCGGCGCCGAGGCGAACCTCGCCGCCCGCCTGCAGTCGATCGCCGATCCCAACGGCATCGTGCTCGCCTACGAGACCTACACCATCGTCCGCGACCTGGTCCGCGCGAAGCCGCTGGCGCCGATCCAGATGAAAGGCATCAGCCGCCCGGTGGTGCCCTATTCGGTCGAGGGCCTGCTGGGCGAACTGGCCCAGCGCACCCGGGTCATCAGCGAGCACGAAACCGGCGTCGACCTCTTCGTCGACCTCGACGTGATCGACCGCGAGACCGCGGCAAGGACGATCCGGACGCTGCAAGAGGCGCTGGACGCATTGGACGCGAAGCGGGCGGCGCAGACTTAAGGTGACCGGTTTGTGGCTCGCACCCCCATCCCGGCCTTCCCCCTGAAGGGGGAAGGAGAAGAAGCGAGCGACTGCACCAACGGACTCCTTCCCCCTTCAGGGGGAAGGTAGGGATGGGGGTACCTGCAGCTGCAATCCCGCAAGCACTGGCGGGACGACGATCCAGTGCGCCGCTAAAGCCGTCCGGCTTCGATGATCCGCTTCAGGAACGCCCGGGTCCGCTCGTCATGCGGGTCGCCGAAGATCTGTTCGGGCGGGCCTTCTTCGTGGATCACGCCCTGGTGCAGGAAGCAGACCTTGGAGGCGACCTCGCGGGCAAAGCCCATCTCATGGGTGGCGAGCAGCATGGTCATGCCCTGGCCGGCGAGATCGCGCACGATGTTCAAGACCTCGGAGACCAGCTCCGGGTCCAGCGCCGAGGTGATCTCGTCCAGCAGCAATAGTTTGGGTTCCATGGCGAGCGCGCGGGTGATCGCGACGCGCTGCTGCTGTCCGCCCGACAACCGATCCGGATAGGCCTTGGCCTTGGCCTCGAGGCCGATCCGCTTCAACAGCGCCATCGCCTTGGCTTCCGCCTCGGCCTTGCCCACCTTCAGTACCTTGATCGGGGCCAGGGTCACGTTCTCGATCACCGACATATGCGGGAAGAGGTTGAAGCTCTGGAACACGATGCCGACCTGCTGCCGGAGCTTGTTGACATCGACGCCGGGGCCGGAGACGCGATCGTTCTCCAGCCGGATCTCGCCGGACTGGATCGGGTCGAGGCCGTTGATGCAGCGGAGCAGGGTGGACTTGCCGCAGCCGGAGGGGCCGATCAGGCACACCACCTGATGCTCGTTCACCGAAAGATCGAGGCCGCGCAGCACCTCGTGGTCGCCGTAGCGTTTGTGGACATCGCGCATTTCCAGGAAGGCCATGGCTTTGCTCAGCCCCCGGCCCGGATGCGCGCATTGTCGCGCTCGATCAGCTTATCGACGAAGCGCGCCTGCGGGATGGTGACGAGGACGAAGAGAATGGCGACGATGGTGACCGCCGAGAGGTTGAAGGCGTTGGAGGCGATGATGCGCGACTGGTTGAAGGCATCGACCACGCCGATCACCTGCACCAGCGCGGTATCCTTCTGCAGCCCGATGAAGTCGTTCAAGAGCGGCGCGCCGATCCGGCGCACCGCCTGCGGCACGATCACGTAGCGCATGGTCTGCAGATAGGAGAGGCCGAGCGAGCGCGCCGCCGCGACCTGGCTCCAGTGGATGCTCTCGATGCCGGAGCGGTAGACCTCGCCGACATAGGCGCCGTAGGTCAAGGTCAGCGCCAGGATGCAATACCAGGTGAGCGGGATCTTCGCGTATTCCGCCGCGACCGCGGGATCATCGACGAACAGCCCGGCGATCGGCGGGATGATCATCTGCGGCAGGCCCGAGAGCGGCAGGCCGAAGCCGACCAGGTAGAGCGTCACGATCGCCGGCAGGCCGCGAAAGACGTCGCAATAGATGATAGCGAGCGCGCGGATCGGCAGGCCGGCCGGGCCGGGCAGCAGCCGCAGGATGGCGACGATCAAGCCCCAGATCAGCACCAGGATCTCGGCCACGATGAAGATGAAGACGTTGTTCCAGAACGCCTTCACCACCAGCGGCCACTTCTCCAGCATCAGCGGCAGGAAGAAGAAGGTCTTGCCGACCTCGGCGTTGTTCAGCAGCACGAAGCAGACCGTGCCGATGGCGATCAGGAAGAACACGCCCCAGCCGAAGGTGAGGACCGCGCTTTCCTTGGCGGCGGCGGTGTCGATGCGCGCATGCACGGCATCGCCGGCGGCGAGAAAGCCCCGGGCCTTGCGCGAATAGGTCATCGCGCGCAGAGCCGGCCAGAACAGCAGGCAGGCGACCGCGATGGTCGCGATCAGCGGAATTTCCCAGCTGCCGCTGTAGGCGTTGAGATGGTTCAGCGCGCTGCGCACCAGGACCGTCGCGCCGAAGGCGGCGAGGACGCAGAGGGCGGCGAAGAGGATGGCGGCGAGAGAAAGGCCGTCGGCGCCTTGCCTGGTTCCGTTCGCGACGGCGCGCCCTTGCGGCAGAGAAGTCACTTCAATCGGTCTCGATCTCGAAAGGTCTCCCGGCCGCGATGGACCGCGGCCGGGAGAACAACTTCGTGCTTACGGGTTCCAGTAGGGCAGCGTGGCCGGGTCCTTGCCCCAGGCGGCGGCGAGGTACTTCTCGCCCAGCTTCTTCATGGTGCCGTCGTCGATGATCGACTGGATGATCTTGTCGATCGTCGCGTTGTTGGCCCCACCCTTCGGATAGAGCGCGCCGTAGGACTCGCCGGTCTTGTATTGGCCCGGCACCTTGATCTTGCCTTCGCCGCGGACTTCCTCGGCGAGCACGATCGAGGTGTCGGTGATCGCGGCGTCGATCTGGCCGGCGCGGAGCGCCGTGAACATGTCGCCCTGGTCCGGATAGACCTGTACCTTGGTGAGCTTCAGCGTGTCGGTGGCGAAGGTGGCACCGGTGGTCGCCTGCTGCACGCCGACGGTGACTTCCTTGATGTTCTTGTCATCGATCGGCTTGTCGGTGCGCGACAGCACGCCGATGTCGGAGCTGAAATAGGGGACCGAGAAATCGACCACCTTCTTGCGCTCGTCGGTGATCGAGATTTCCGACATCGCAAGATCGAAGCCCGAGGTCTGGCCGGTCACCAGCGGATCCCAGCCGACGTTGACGACCTCGAGCTTCTCGAAGCCGGCGCGGAAGGCGATCTCGGCGGCCAGACAGTATTCCATGCCGTCCTTGATCGCTTCCGGCGTGTCGCCGTTCCACCAGATCGGGGCGGGCAGCGAGACCTCGACGGTCAGCTGGCCGGCCTTGGCCGGGCTGGCGATCGGGATCGAGCCCTTCGGGCCGACCACGTCGCAGTTGCCGATCTTGCCGCCGGCGGCCGCCGGTGCGGCGGCGGGCGCGGTCGTGGCGGCCTGGTCGTTGCTCGCGGCCTGCTCTTCCTTCTTCTCGCCGCAGCCGGCGAGCAGGAAAGCGGCCAGCAGGGCACAGGTAGCTGTGCGAATCATGTTGGAACCCCTCCTCATCGTGTTTTATGGGGGATCTGCCTCATGCTTCTCCCCGTCGGCTTACTGAATCGGCTTCTGGATGGCCGATGCGCGACGATTCTGCAAGCATTCCCCCAATTTCGCCGAAAGGGGTGGCGATCCATCGCGGAACCGCCTCGCATTCATCCGATCAAGCCGGGGTTGTGGAGTCAAGAGCGTTATACTCTCGGCGTCCGCTCGGGAATTTCTCGCGGCTATTTCTTGCGGTTCTCGACTCCGTTCAGGCCGGCGAAGAAGTCCACCATCCGCGGCACGAAGCGCTGCGAATAGCCGGCATTCTCGGCCATGATGAAGTTCTGGTGCACCACCTCGGCGACGAAGGAGGTGGCCGAGATCTGCTCGGTCATGTTGGTGTAGTAGCGGAGATCCTTGCGCGCGGTGGCGACGGCGAATTTCAGCGCTGTGTCGTCGTTGGCGAGCGGCACTTTCATCAACCGCTCGAACATCACCGACTTGGCGCCGCCGGCGACCACAATGTCGTGCAGCGCCTGCAGATCGACGCCGGCCTTGGTCGCGGCGGTGATCGCCTCGGCCACCACCGTCGCGGTGCCCAGCGCGATGAAATTGTTGATCAGCTTCAGCTTATGCCCGGCGCCGATGCCGCCGGCATGGATGATCGCCTCTGCGAAGCAGTCGAGCACCGGCCGCAGCTCCTTCAAGGTCGCGTCGTCGCCGCCGGTCATCAATCCGAGTTTGCCGGCCTCCGCCTCGACCGGCGTGCGGGTCAGCGGCGTGTCGGCGAAGCGCCCGCCCTTCTTCTGGATGTCGGCCGCGACCTTCAGGGTCGAGCTCGGCTCCGCCGTGCTGCAATCGGCGACGATCAGGCCCTTATGGACTCCGGCCAGCAACCCGTCCTCGCGATAGACCACCTCCTCGACCTGGGGCGAGCCGGTGACGCAGAGGAAGACGATGTCGCTCTCGGCCGCGATCTCCTTCGGGCTCTTGCCTTCGGTGGCGCCGAGCTTCAGCAGCTTCTCGACCGGCTCGCGGTTCTTGTGGGCCAGCACCTTCAGGCTATGGCCCTTGGTGACGATATTCTTGCCGATGCCGTAGCCCATCAGCCCGACACCGATCAACCCGACGCGCTTACCCGCAGCCATCCGCTCCTCCTTGGGAGAATTGTCATACATTCGACGCGCGAGACTATACGCCGCGCGCCGCTTTGTCAGGGGGCGTCGTCAGTTCGGCTGATACGGCACGTTGGCCTGCACCAGCGCGGTAATGCCGCGGAGTGTCAGGTCCTCATCCCAGGGCTGGGGACGGATTTCGGTGTTGGCCAGCAGGGTCTCGACCAGGCCGTCGCTCAAGCTCCGCTGCATGCTGGGTTCCAGATATTGGTAGGCGCGCACGCCGCTTCCCGAGACCAGGATCAAACTCGGGCTGATCAGGGCGATCAGGTTGGTGAGGCCGAAGCCGAGCGCGCGCCCGGCTTGCTCGAACAGGCCCAGCGCCACCGGGTCACCCTTGGCGGCGAGATCGCAGAGCACCTGCATCTGCTCTTCCGAGGGGTGGAGCGCGTCGGTGTTCGGCAGGTCCAGCATCGCCCGGGCGTCGCGATAGAGCGCGTAGTCGCCGACGAAGCTCTCGATGCAGCCGCGGCGGCCGCAATGGCAGAACGGACCATCCATCTGGTACTTGGTATGGCCGAACTCTGCGGCAGCGCCGGTGCGGCCGTCATAGACCTGGCCGCCGACGATCAGCCCCATGCCGACGCCGGTGCCGAGCATCAGCACCGCCATGTTGTCGATCGCCTGGAATTCCGGCTTGTTGCGCAGCGCCACCGCGATGCAGTTGGCGTCGTTGGCGGCGTAGACCGGCAGGCCGAAGCGGCGCAGCAGCGGCTGCACGATATCGACGTCGCGCACGCTCAAGGCCGGGCTCCAGGCGATGATGTCGGAATCGCGCACCAGGCCCTGCACCGCGAGGCCGATGCCGAGGCAGGGGCCATAGCCCGGCGCCATGCTGCGATGGCAGCGCTCGATCGCATCGCCGATCACGGTCACGATGTCGGTGGCGGAGAGGGCGCGGGTGTCGAGCGGCAGCGTCTCGGTCGCGGCCATCGCGCCGGTGAAATCGCCGAGCGCCACCTGGATCTCGTTGATCGACAGCTTCACCGCGATCACATGCGCGGTCTCCGGCACCAGCGCGATCATGACCTTGGGCCGGCCGCGGCTGCGGCCCGCATCGCCGGCCTCATCGCGACCGAACATTTCCCGCAAGGCACCCGCGCGCACCAGCTCGCCGGTGACGCCGGAGACGGTCGCCGGACTCATGTCGACGATGCTGCTCAGGTCCACCCGGGCCTGCGGTCCGTGGACGCGCAAGGCCTGCAGGATGCGGTCGCGGGTGGGCGAGGTCGGGGGTGGGGGACTGATTCGGTTCATAGCCCGTTATGCGGATTGGCCCGATCTGGGTGGATTTGTACGACGAATATGTCTCTTTTTGTTCAGCACTGAAACAAATGGAAGACCGGCGCTCGGCTGTCAATGCGAATGATGAACATCAACTTCGGCGGTCTTTCCTTGCGACAGCAATATGTTGCGCCGCAAAACCGCGCGCCTGCCCAGCTTCGACTTTTGTCTGATGGGAATCCCCCTTGACGCTTCCGGCTCATCCACCGCAAATTAAGTTCAATGCTCGAAGTTAATAACGGGCTGTGAAACCAATCGCCTCGAACCAATCGAGACGATGGGCCTGAGGCAACGAGCAGGCACCTTTGACGGGAGGGACTGACAATGAAGCGACATCTGCGATGGGCGGTGCCGGCAATGGCACTCGCCGCGACGGTCTTCGGCTCTGCAATGGCCAGCGCCCAGGACCTGGTGGTCGGCGTTTCCTGGTCGAATTTCCAGGAAGAGCGCTGGAAGACCGATGAAGCCGCGATCAAGGCGGCGCTGACCGCGGCCGGCGCCAAGTATATCAGTGCCGATGCACAGAGTGATCCGACCAAGCAATTGAACGACGTGCAGAGCCTGATCGCCGGCGGCGCCAAGGCGCTGATCGTGCTGGCCCAGGACGCGAAGTCGATCGAGCCCGCGATCACCGCGGCCTTGAACGAAGGCATCCCGGTGATCGGCTATGACCGCCTGATCGAGAATCCGGGCGCCTATTACCTCACCTTCGACAACAAGGAAGTCGGCCGCATGCAGGCCCAGGGCGTCTTTGCGGTGCAGCCCAAGGGCAACTACGTCTTCATCAAGGGCTCGCAGGCGGATCCCAACGCGGACTTCCTGCATGAAGGCCAGCTCGAGGTCTTGAAGGCCGCGATCGACAGCGGCGACATCAAGGTGGTCGGCGAGCAATACACCGACGGCTGGAAGCCGGAAAACGCGCAGAAGAACATGGAGCAGATCCTCACCCAGGCCGACAACAAGGTCGATGCGGTGGTGGCTTCCAATGACGGCACCGCGGGCGGCGTGGTCGCGGCGCTGACGGCGCAGGGCCTGCAGGGGATTCCGGTCTCCGGCCAGGACGGCGACAAGGCCGCTCTGAACCGGGTCGCGGTCGGCACCCAGACCGTCTCGGTCTGGAAGGACGCCCGCGAGCTCGGCAAGGCCGCCGGCGAGATCGCCGTGCAGCTCGCCAAGGGCACCAAGCTCACCGACGTCCCGGGCACCGTGCAGTTCAAAAGCCCGGGCGGCAACACCATGAACTCGACCTTCCTGAAGCCGGTTCCGATCACCAAGGACAACCTCAATGTGGTGATCGACGCCGGCTGGATCTCGAAGGACGAGGTCTGCCAGGGCGTCCCGGCCGGCAAGATCGCCGTCTGCAAGTAGGGGCTGCAATTAGGGCTCTAGCGTAAGACTCACTCTCCACACCTGAACCCGCCCGGCCCTCTCTATCGATCGCTGAGGGGGCGGGCGGGACATTTCATCGTCTCTTCACTTGGACTATTCTCGATGAGCGTTACGACAGCCGCCGCCGGTGATCGTCAGGGGATGAATACCTTCCGCCGCCTGTTCGCCCGCCTCGAGATCGACGAGCGCCTGCTCGGCATGGTCGCCAGCCTGATCGTCATCTGGGTCGGCTTCCACATCCTCTCCGACGGCAAGTTCATCACGCCGCGCAACCTTTACAATCTCTCGACCCAGACCGCCTCGGTGGCGGCGATGACCATCGGCATGGTCTTCGTCATCGTGATCCGCCAGATCGATCTTTCGGTCGGCTCGCTGCTGGGCGTGACCGCCATGATCATGGGCGTGATCCAGGCGCGCTGGCTGCCGCAGTTGGTCGGCCTCAGCCATCCCTCGATCTGGATCGTCGCGGTGATCTCCGGGATTCTGATCGGCGCCTTCCTCGGCGCGATCAACGGGCTCATCATCGGCTATCTCGGCGTGCCGTCCTTCGTCGTCACCCTGGGCGGTCTCTTGATCTGGCGCGGCTGTGCCTGGTGGGTCACGACCGGGCAGACGGTGGCGCCGCTCGACGACACCTTCGTCCTGCTGGGCGGCGGCGCCTATGGCACGCTCGGCGATACAGGCAGCTGGATCGTCGCCGGTCTGGCCGTGGTGGCGATCGCCTTTGCCGCCATTCACCGGCGGCGGCGCAAGGTGCGCTTCGGATTCCCGGTTCGCCCGGTCTGGGCCGAGGTGATCGTGGTGGGCGGGCAATGCGCCCTGGTGATTGCCTTTGCGGCGACCATGATCGCCTATGAGATGCCGTCCGGCGCGGTGAAGCATCTGGCCGAGCTCAAGGGCTGGACCATTCCCGAAGGCGGCTTGAGCATCGCCGAGGGCATCGCCTATCCGGTGCTGATCGTCATCGTGCTCGCCGTCGGCGGGACGCTGGTGCTCAACCGCACCCGCTTCGGCCGCTATGTCTTCGCCATGGGCGGCAATCCGGAAGCCGCGAACCTCGCCGGCATCGACATCCGGCGCATGACCTTGTGGGTCTTCGTGCTGATGGGGGCGCTCTGCGGGATCGCCGCCTCGATCGCCTCGGCGCGCCTGCAATCGGCCGGCAACTCGATCGGCACCTTGGACGAATTGAAGGTGATCGCCGGCGCGGTGATCGGCGGCTGCTCGCTCTCCGGCGGGGTCGGCACCATCGCCGGCGCCATCCTCGGCGCGATCGTGATCCAGAGCCTGCAGAGCGGCATGTCGCTGCTCGGCTTCGACGCTTCGCTGCAGAACATCGTCACCGGCCTGGTGCTGGTGGTCGCGGTCTTCGTCGACCAACTCTATCAGCGGCGGCGCCGGCTATGACCCAAGGGACCCCAATGAACGACCTGCATCAGCAGGGCCCCGTACGACAGGGACAGGCGCCGCTGGTCGAGATGCGGCATATCTCGGTCAGCTTCGGCGGCATCCGCGCGGTCGATGACGTGACGATCGACCTCTATCCCGGCGAGGTGGTGGGCCTGGTCGGCCACAACGCCGCCGGCAAGTCGACTCTGATCAAGGTGCTGTCCGGCGCCTATCACGCGGATTCCGGCGAAATCTGGATCGACGGCAAGCATGCGCCGATCCACAACGCCCGCGACGCGCGGAACTACAACATCGAGACCATCTACCAGACCCTGGCGCTGGCCGACAATCTCGACGCCTGCGCCAACATGTTCCTCGGCCGCGAAATCCTGCTGCCCAGCGGGCTCTTGGACGAGGCGGCGATGGAGGACGCCACCCGCAAGGTGATGAAGCGCCTCAACCCGAACTTCGTGAAGTTCCATTCGCCGGTCTCGGTCCTGTCCGGCGGCCAGCGGCAATCGGTGGCGATCGCCCGGGCGGTGCATTTCAACGCCCGCATCCTGATCATGGACGAGCCGACCGCGGCCTTGGGCGTGCAGGAGGCCCGCGGCGTCCATGAACTGATCCGCCAGCTCCGCAAGGAAGGCCTCGGCATCTTCCTGATCAGCCACGACCTGCACGACGTCTTCGATCTCTCCGACCGGATCAGCGTCATGAAGAACGGCAAGCTGGTCGGCACCGTCCACACCAAGGACGTCACCAAGGACGACGTCCTTGGCATGATCATCCTCGGCAAGCAGCCGGCGACCGCGGCGGCCTAAACCTTCGGCGTCTCGCCGACGAGCACGCGGCCAAAGACCGGCATGTCGATGTTGCCGCCGGAAAGGATCACGCCGATGCGGCGTCCCTTCTGCTGGTCGCGCTCCTGGATCAAGGCGGCCAGCGCCGCGGCCCCGGCGCCCTCGGCCATGTTATGCGTCGCCGTGTAATAGAGCCGGATCGCCGCGGCGATCTCGTCCTCGGTCACCCGCAGGATCCGCGCCGCGCCCTTTGCGATGATCGCCAGGGCCTCGGGCTGCGGATCGCGGCAGGCCAGGCCATCCGCGAAGGTGCGGGCGGTCGCGGTCGGCACCGGCTTGCCGGCGTCGAAGGAGATGGCAACGGCTGGCGCATTTTCGGCCACGACGCCGATGATTTCGGTCTTGAGGCCGAGGATGTCCCGGGCCGTGATCGCCGCGCAGATGCCGGAGCCCATGCCGATCGGCACATAGAGCGCGTCGAGGTCGCGGTGCGCGGTGAAGAGTTCCAGCGATGCGGTCGCCACCCCGCGCACCAGGTCGGCGTGGAAGGAGGGGACATAGTGATAGCCGCGCTCGCGCTCGATCTCGGCGGCCTTGCCCCGGCTCTCATCGAAATCGCGGCCGGAGATCACCACCTCGCCGCCCAGCGCCGCCATGGCCGCGTTCTTCTCGACCGAATTGCCCTCGGGCACCACCAGCACCGCATGCACGCCGAATTTCGCCGCGGCGAGCGCGACGGACTGCCCGTGGTTCCCGCGGGTCGCGGTCACCACGCCCATCGGCAGCTTGCCCGCGCGGCGCAGCGAATCCATGTAGACCAGCCCGCCGCGCACCTTGAAGGCGCCGGTCGGCGTGTGGTTCTCGTGCTTCACCACCACCGTCGTGCCGATCTCGCGGGCGAGCAGCGGCCAGGCAAAGCTCGGCGTCGGCGGCACGGTCTGGTGCACCAGGGCGGCGGCTTCGTTGAGCGAGTCGCGGCTGAACAGGGTCATTCGCATCCTTCCTCGGGCATGAACATACGCGTGCTTATCCGCGGCGAGCGACCATAGCATCGGCCGAGGTTTTGCAGTCGCCCCGGTATTTCCCCAGCCGGCGCTGCGATAATTATTTCGGGTGCTGCACCGCGGCGATTCGCGTGAATGCTGAAAATCGAAAGCCTTGCAGTGCTGCGCTGATCTGGGCTCTTAATCCCATTATCGCGCTTTGGTAACGCAAATTTAAGAGCCGGCGCGTAGGATAATCCTCACAACAACTCGAGAATCCCGCTGCGCCGCCGGTAACCCCTGCCTGGCCCCGCAGCTTGGCGAAGTCCCCAGAGCGCTTGCCCCCCAAGGGTGGCGCTCGGTACCGCCGGCCATCCCCCGCCTCTCCCCAAGGCAGGGACCCATTGGCCGGCGGTTCCCCTTTTCAACCCCGACATCATCCGCGCCGGTCCCTGCCGTGCACTTTGCTGCAGTGCGCTGACGTGTTTTGACTTGCGTACCTCAGTCGAGATTTGCAGAGTACCGGCCATGATCGAACGGCCGATGCGCATGACCTTGTCGGATGTGGCGCGTGAAGCGGGGGTGAGCCTCGCCACCGTCGATCGCGTGATCAACCGGCGTCCCGGCGTCTCCTCGCGCTCGGTCTATGCGGTCGAGCAGAGCCTGGAAAAGCTCGGCTATCGCCCCGATCCGATCGCCGCCAAGCTGGCGCGCCGATCGGTGCAGCGCTTCTGTTTCGTGCTCCCCGCCGGCAACAACACTTTCATGCGCCTGCTGGCCGATCAGGTCGAGGCGGCGCGCAGCTGGCTCGAGAATCAGCGCGCCTTCGCCGACGTGATCTGGACCGACGTGTTCGATCCCGCTGCTCTCGCCAAGACCCTCGACGGCATCGACGACTCTTATGAAGGCGTCGCCGTGGTGGCGCTCGACCACCCGATGGTGCGCCAGGCGATCGACGATCTCGAGGCCCGCGACATTGAGGTGGTGACCCTGGTCTCCGACGTGCCGGGCTCCAAGCGCGCGCATTTCGTCGGCATCGACAATTCCGCGGCCGGCCGAACTGCAGCGACCTTGCTCGGCCGCTTCGCCGGCGGATGCCGCGGCCCGGTCGCGATCCTCGCCGGCAGTCTCTCGCTGCGCGACCATGCCGAGCGCATCTATGGCTTCCAGCAGGTGCTCGCCGCCGACTATCCGCAGCTCAGCGCGCTCGCCGTGCGCGAGGGCCGCGACGAAGGCGAGCGCGCCCGCGCGGTGGTCGAGGCCTTGCTGGCCGAGCATCCGGACCTGGTCGGCATCTACAACGCCGGTGCGGGCAACCGCGGCATCGCCGAGGCGCTGGAGACCGCCGGCCGCGCCCGCGACGTGATCTTCGTCGGCCATGAGCTCACCGCACATTCCAGGCGTTTCCTGATGCGCGGCACCATGGATGCCGTCATCAACCAGGACCCCGGCCACGAGGCGCGTTCCGCCGCCCGCGTGCTGATGGCCCTGGGATTGAAACAGGCGATCGTTCCCGACCAGGAACGCATCCGGATCGATATCTTCGTGCGGGACAATCTGCCATAAATTCGAAGCCGCATCGGCCGCGGCGAAACAAAAAAAGAATAGGCCGGATAGGGGAGGTTAGGCGTTGTTCATCGGCATCGATCTCGGCACGTCGTCGGTCAAGTCCATCCTGGTCGACGGCAACGACACGGTGATCGCGACCGCGAGCGCGCCGCTCGAAGTCTCGCGCCCGCATCCCACCTGGTCCGAGCAGGCGCCGGCCGACTGGTGGACCGCGACCTTGAAGACCCTCGACGAGATCAAGTCGAAGCACCCGAAGGAGATGGCGGCGGTTCTGGGCATCGGCCTTTCCGGCCAGCAGCACGGCGCCACCCTCCTCGACAAGAACGGCGATCCCTTAAGGCCCTGCATCCTCTGGAACGACGGCCGCTCGGAGCAGGAATGCATCGAGATCGCCAAGCAATGGCCGGAGATTTCGAAGCTCACCGGCAATCCGGCGATGCCGGGCTTCACCGGCCCGAAGCTGCTCTGGGTCCGCCGCCACGAGCCGGAGATCTTCAAACAGGTCGCCTTTGTCCTGCTGCCGAAGGCCTATCTGCGCTATCTGCTGAGTGGCGAGATGGTCGAGGACATGTCGGACGCCTCCGGCACGCTCTGGCTCGATGTCGCCAAGCGCGACTGGTCGGAGGAGTTGCTGGCCGGCCAGCATATGTCGCGCAAGCAGATGCCGCGGCTGGTCGAAGGCAGCGCCGTCTCCGCGACCTTGAAGCCCGAGCTGACGCAGCGCTGGGGCATGGCGAAGCCGCCGGTGATCGCCGGCGGTGGCGGCGACAATGCCGCCGCCGCGGTCGGCCTCGGCGCGATCCATCCGGGCGATGCCTCGGTCTCGCTCGGCACCTCGGGTGTGCTCTGGGCAACCACAGCCGGCTTTGCGCCCAACAAGAACCTGCCGATCCACGCCTTCTGCCACGCGATCCCCAACACCTGGCACCAGATGGGCGTCATCCTCTCGGCGGCGTCGTCGCTCACCTGGTGGGCGCATGCGGCCAAGAGCACGGAGAAGGAGCTGGTCGCCGAGCTCGGCAGCGAGGTGACGGAACCCAGCCCGCTCTTGTTCATGCCCTATCTCTCGGGCGAGCGCACGCCGCACAACGATCCCAACATCCGCGGCGCCTTCTACGGCATCTCGCACGACACCACGCGCGCCCAGATGACCCAGGCGGTGCTCGAAGGCGTCGCCTTCGCCTTCCGGGACTGCCTCGTGGCGCTGACCGAAGCCGGCACGAAGATCAAGGCGGCCGATGCGATCGGCGGCGGCTCGCAGTCGCGGCTCTGGGTCGCGATCATGGCCAATGTGCTCGGCCTGCCGTTGAGCCGTCTTGCCGGTGGCGAGCAGGGCGGTGCCTTCGGCGCCGCGCGTTTGGGGCGCATGGCCGCGACCGGCGAGAGTCCGTCCGCAGTCTGCAAGCCGCCGAAGCGCGTCGAGACCATCGCGCCCATGCCGGCTTTGGTCCAGCACTACAACGAGACATTTCGCCGTTACCGTTCTCTCTACCCCGCACTGAAGGGAGCCTTCACATGAACGCGCCGATCTCAAAGTTCTTCCCGATCTCCGATCCGATCCCGTTCAAGGGCAAGGACTCCAAGGACCCGCTCACCTTCAAATGGTATGACCCCGATGCCAAGGTGCTGGGCAAGCGGATGGAGGATCACCTGCGCTTCGCCGTCTGCTACTGGCATTCCTTCTGCTGGCAGGGCAACGATCCCTTCGGCGGCCAGAGCTTCGAGCGCCCCTGGTTCGCGGATGGCGATCCGATGGCGATGGCGAAGATGAAGGCCGACGTCGCCTTCGAGATGTTCCGCCTGCTGCGCGCGCCGTTCTTCTGCTTCCACGACCGCGATGTGGCGCCGGAAGGGGCGAGCTTCGCCGAATCCAACCGCAACCTCCGCACCATCATCGACGTCTTCCATCAGAAGATGGAGGAGACCAAGGTGAAGCTGCTCTGGGGCACGGCAAATCTCTTCTCGCACCGCCGCTACATGGCGGGATCGGCCACCAACCCGAACCCGGAAGTCTTCGCCTGGGCCGCGGCGCAGGTGAAGAACGTGCTGGAGGCGACCCATGAATTGGGCGGCGCCAATTACGTGCTCTGGGGCGGCCGCGAGGGCTACGAGACCCTGCTCAACACGGATTTGAAGCGCGAGCTGGACCAGGTCGGCCGCTTCATGAACCTGGTGGTCGAGCACAAGCACAAGATCGGCTTCAAGGGCACGATCCTGATCGAGCCGAAGCCGCGCGAGCCGACCAAGCATCAATACGACTTCGACACCGCCTCGGTGTATGGCTTCCTGAAGGCCTACGGCCTCGAGAACGAGATCAAGGTCAACATCGAGAACAACCACGCGACGCTCGCCGGCCACAGCTTCGAGCACGAGATCGAACTCGCGGCGGCCCTGGGCATCTTCGGCTCGCTCGACATGAATCGTGGCGACCCGCAGCTGGGCTGGGATACCGACCAGTTCCCGAACAACATCTCGGACACCGCACTGGCCCTCTACTATGTGCTGAAGGCGGGCGGCTTCACCACGGGCGGCTTGAACTTCGACGCCAAGATCCGCCGCCAGTCGCTCGACCCGGCCGATCTGCTCTACGGCCATGCGGGCGCCATGGACGTCTGCGCCCGGGCGCTGACCATCGCCGGCCGCATGATCGAGGACGGCGCCTTGGACAAGCACGTGAAGGAGCGCTATTCCGAATGGGACAGCGCCGAGGGCAAGGCGATCCTCGCCGGCAAGGTCTCTTTGGCCGACCTCGCCAAGAAGGTCGAGGGCAGCAACAGCGACCCCAAGCCGCGCTCCGGCCGGCAGGAGTACCTGGAGAATCTGGTCAACAGCTATCTGTAAGTCGCGTTAGGGGAGTAGACGCACCATGGCACTCAGCAACATCAAAGGCCCGGCGATCTTTCTGGCGCAGTTCGCCGCCGACACCGCGCCGCACAACACCTGGGACAGCATCACCAAATGGGCGGCGGGGCATGGCTTCGTCGGCGTTCAGGTGCCGACCTGGGACGGCCGCCTGTTCGACCTGAAGAAGGCCGCCGCGTCGAAGGACTATTGCGACGAGCTCAAAGGCATCGCCAAGAAGAACGGCATCCAGATCACCGAGCTCTCGACCCATCTCCAGGGGCAGCTGGTCGCGACGCATCCTGCCTATGACGAGCAGTTCGACGGCTTCGCGCCGAAGGAGATGCGCGGCAACCCGAAGAAGCGCCAGGCCTGGGCGGTCGATCAATTGTATCTGGCAGCCAAGGCCTCGAAGAATCTCGGCCTCAAGGCCAGCGTCACCTTCTCCGGCGCGCTGGCCTGGCCGTTCATCTATCCCTTCCCGCAGCGCCCGGCTGGCCTCGTGGAAACGGCGTTCGACGAATTGGCGCGGCGCTGGAAGCCGATCCTCGACGCCTATGACAAGGTCGGCGTCGATCTCTGCTACGAGGTCCATCCATCCGAGGATCTCTATGACGGCGCCACCTTCGAGATGTTCCTCGACAAGGTGAAGGGCCACAAGCGCTGCAACATCCTCTACGACCCGTCGCACTTCGTGCTGCAGCAGCTCGACTATCTCGAATACATCGATCTCTATCACGACCGCATCAAGATGTTCCATGTGAAGGACGCGGAGTTCAACAAGAGCGGCCGCACCGGCGTCTATGGCGGCTACCAGCCCTGGATCAACCGCGCCGGCCGCTTCCGCTCGGTCGGCGACGGCCAGGTGGATTTCAAGAGCATCTTCTCCAAGCTCGCGCAGTACGGCTACAAGGGCTGGGCGGTGCTGGAATGGGAATGCTGCATCAAGCATCCGGAAGACGGTGCGCGCGAAGGTGCGGCCTTCATCCGCGATCAGATCATCCACGTGACCGAGAAGGCCTTCGACGATTTCGCCGCCGCCGGCGTCGATGAGAAGGCCAATCGCCGCGCCCTCGGTCTGGCGTAAGGGGAAGTAAGATGGCCATCGAAGGCAGGGGCGACAGCGCGCTCGGCAAGATCAAATACGGCATGGTGGGCGGCGGCGAGGGTGCCTTCATCGGCGCCGTGCACCGTCTCGCCGCGCGTATGGACGATCACTACGAGCTGGTGGCGGGGGCGCTATCTTCCTCGCCGGAGAAGGCGATCCGTTCGGCCAAGGCGCTCGGCATCGCCGCCGACCGCTCCTACGGCGATTACGAGGCCATGGCTTCGGCCGAGAAAGCGCGCAAGGACGGGATCGAAGCGGTGGCGATCGTCACCCCGAACCATGTCCACGTTCCGGCGGCGCGGGCTTTCCTGAAGGCCGGCATCCATGTCATCTGCGACAAGCCGCTCTCGACCAACCTGAAAGACGCGCTGGCGCTGCAGAAGCTCGTGCAGTCGAGCGGCCTGGTCTTCTGTTTGACGCATAACTACACCGGCTATCCGATGGTGCGGCACGCGCGGCAGATGGTGCAGGACGGCGACTTGGGCGAGATCCGTGTCGTGCAGGCGGAGTATCCGCAAGACTGGCTGACCAACCCGATCGAGAAGACCGGCCAGAAACAGGCCGCCTGGCGCACCGATCCGAAGCAGTCGGGCGGCGGCGCCATCGGCGATATCGGGACCCACGCCCACAACCTCGCTGCCTTCGTCTCCGGCCTCGAGCTGGATTCCGTGCTCTCCGATGTCGACACCTTCGTCAAGGGCCGCAAGGTCGATGACAACGTCAACGTGCTGCTGCGCTACAAGGGCGGCGCCAAGGGCATGCTCTGGGCCAGCCAGGTCGCCGTCGGCAACGAGAACAACGTCAAGGTCCGGGTCTACGGCACCAAGGGCGGCCTCGAATGGCACCAGGAACACCCGAACCATCTGCACTGGTTCCCGTTCGGCCAGGCGCCGCAGCTGATCACCCGCGGCTCGCCCTCGGCCAATGCGTCCGCCGGTCGCGTCACCCGCGTGCCGCCGGGACATCCCGAGGGCTATCTGGAAGGCTTCGCCAACATCTACACCGAAGCGGCCCATGCGATCCGGGCGGCACGGTCGAAGAAGAAGCCCGACAAAGCGGTCATCTTCCCGACCATCAACGACGGCGTGAAGGGCATGGCCTTCATCGAGGCGGTGCTGAAGTCTTCTGCCAAGGGCGGGAAGTGGGTTAAGCTGGGGGCCTGACGCCCCCAGCATCATCAGTGAAGGAGAGCAGCCATGAAGCTCGATCACTACACGCTTCGCACGCGGAAGCCGGAAGAGACGGTGCGCTTCTACACCGAGTATCTCGGCCTGAAGGAAGGTTGGCGCCCGCCGTTCAACTTCCCGGGTCATTGGCTCTATATCGGCGATGTGCCGACGGTGCATATCATCACCATCACCGACGACGAGAAGGCGTTGCGCGACTATGTCGGCGAGCGCAAGGACGGGCCGGGCTCCGGCTCGATCGATCACATCGCCTTCCGCTGCGTGGGCCTCGCCGAGTATCAGGACCGCCTGGCCGGCTTCGGCCTGAAGTTCCGCGAGCGGGTCGTGCCCGCCCTCGAGCAGCACCAGCTCTTCATCGTCGATCCGAACGGCGTCCATATCGAGCTGGTCTTCAATGCCGCTGAGAGCACCGGCATCAAAGGCGATGAGATGCCGCAATCGAAGATGAAGGCCGAGGCCAACGCGGCCGAGTAGGCCGCTGTTGTAATTCACTAAACAAAATTGCTGCGACTGCGAAATAGCGGGCGGATTTTGCGCGCTTGCGGTGTTTAGTGATTTGGTGTTTACTAAACAAAAATCAGCGCAGGGGAGCGCGTGAGCTCATGAAGATCGGTTTCAACCTTCTGCTCTGGACCATCAATGTCGAGGACAAGCATATGCCGATCCTCGAGGACCTGAAGAAGACCGGCTATGACGGCGTCGAAGTGCCGGTGTTCGGCGGCGATCCCGCGCAGTTCAAAATGCTGGGCCAACGTCTCTCGGACATGGGCCTGGAGCGGACTGCGGTTTCCGCGCTGACCAGCACCGAGGTCAATCCCCTCGCCGATGCGGCGACCCGCGCCAAGGCGGTCGATTTCATGAAAGGCGTGCTCGACGGTTGTGCGGCGCTCGGCGCCACGCGGGTCGTCGGCCCGATGCATTCGGTGCTGGGTCATTTCAGCGGCAGCGGTCCGACCGAGGACGAGAAGAAGCGCTGCGTCGAGTTCTGCCGGGCGGTCGGCGACCACGCGAAATCGGTCGGCGTCGTCGTCAACCTCGAGGCGCTCAACCGTTTCGAATGCTATTTCGCCAACACGATGGCGGACCTGCAGGCCCATGTGGAGCGGGTCGGGCACCCCTTCATCCAGGGCATGTACGACACCTTCCATTGCAACATCGAGGAGAAGGACCCGATCGGCGCCATCGCGAAACACGCCAAGGCGATCGGCCATGTCCACATCTCGGAGAACGACCGCGGCACGCCGGGGCGCGGCCATATCGACTTCGCCGCCACCTTCAAGGCGCTGAAGGCCGTGAAGTATGACGGCTGGCTCACCATCGAAGCCTTCGGGCGCGGCCTGGTCGAGCTGGCCGCCGCGACCAAGGTCTGGCGCGATTTCTTCCCGGATCCGAAGCAGGTCTATCAGGAAGGCTTCACCGTGATCCGCGACGGCTGGGCCAAGGCATGACCATGGGCATGACACCCGAGCAGTTGAAAGGCCTGATCGAGACCCTGGCCAGGACCGTGATCGCCGAGGCCGACCGGCTGACCGCGCTCGACCAGGCGATCGGCGACGGCGACCACGGCCTCAACATGAAGCGCGGCTTCGAGGCGGTGCTGGCCGATCTTGACGGTCTCGCGCGCAAGCCGCTCCCCGATGCGATCAAGGCGATCGGAACCCATCTGGTGATGAAGGTGGGCGGCGCCTCCGGCCCGCTTTACGGCACGCTCTTCCTCACCATCGGCAAGGAGCTGCCGGCGGCGCCGGGCCTGGCCGATTTCGCCAAGGCTTTCGCCGCCGCCTTCGAAGCGGTGAAGGCGCGCGGCAAATCCGATCGCGGCCAGAAGACCATGCTCGACGTGCTGGGGCCGGTCAGCGATGCGCTGGCCGGCGCTGCGGCCGACCCGCAGCTCGGCGACCGGTTGAAGCGCGTCGCGACCGAAGCGGCCGAGGCGACCGTCCCCATGAAGGCGATCCGCGGCCGCGCCTCTTTCCTCGGCGACCGTTCGATCGGACATATGGATCCCGGCGCCTGTTCCTCGGCGCTGATGATCGCCGCCGTCGTCGATTTCCTGGAGACAAAATGAGCAGCAATGTCGGCATCGTCATCGTTTCCCATTCGCCAAAGGTTGCGGAGGGTGCCGCCGACATGGTGCGGCAGATGGTGGGCGCGGCGGTGCCGGTCGCCTGGACCGGCGGCAATCCCGACGGCGGCCTGGGCACCAGCGTGCCCTCGATCATCGCGGCGATCGACCAGGCCTGGTCGGAATCCGGCGTTGCGATCCTGGTCGATCTCGGCGGCGCCGAGACCAACAGCGAGATGGCGGTGGAAATGCTGGATGCCGAGAAACAGTCGAAGGTCGTGATCTGCAACGCGCCGATCGTCGAGGGCGCGGTGATCGCCGCGGCCGAAGCCGCCAGCGGCGCGTCGCTCGACCTCGTGAAGAAGACCGCCGAGGAGCTGTCGCCGCAATGATTGAATCCAACGGGAGCGAGGCAACCGGAAGCACGCTGCTCACGCATTCGGCCGGCCTGCATGCGCGGCCGACCTTGAAGCTCACCATGCTGGCCAAGACCTTCGCGGCGAAGATCGAAATCGCGGCGAAGCCCGAGGGGCCCTGGATCGACGCCAAGAGCGTGGTGAGGGTGATGGCGATGAAGGTGCCGAAGGACGTCACGCTGCATATCCGCGCCAGCGGCGACAAGGCAGAGGAAGCGGTGACGGCGATCGTCGCCTTGGTCGATCGCGATTTCGACGAGGGATCCGATGGAGAAAAGGCAGCCCATGGCTGAGATCCGCTGCACCGGGCGGACGGCGTCTCCGGGTGTGGCGATCGGCACGCTCTTTGTCTTGCAGGCGGCGATCCACCGGGTGCGCGGCATCGGCACCGCGGCGGAAGAGGCCGGCGCGCTGGACGGCGCGATCGAAGTCGCGAAGCTCGAATTGGCGGAACTGATCGCCCAGACCGAAGGCGAGGCGGCGGAGATTCTGACCTTCCAGGTCGCGATGCTGGAGGATGAAGCGCTCACCGCGCCGGCCCGAGCCGAGATCGCGGGTGGCGCCTCGGCGGATCTTGCCTGGCGCCAGGCGCTGGATGCGCAGATCGCCGACTATGCCGCGGCCGACGACGAGTATTTCCGGGCGCGGGCCAGCGACCTGGTGGATATCCGCGACCGGGTGCTGCAGCATCTCTCCGGCGCTCAGGTCCAGGCCTTGCCGCAGGGCGCTGTGATCGCCGCCGAGGATATGACGCCGTCGCGCTTCCTGAGCCATGACTGGCGCAGCGGCGGTGCGATCGCTTTGTCGAAGGGCAGCCCATCGAGCCATGTCGCCATGCTGGCGCGGGCGCGGCATGTGCCGATGGTAGTCGGCCTCGGGTTTGATACCGCGAAGCTGCAAGCCGGTGCGCCGGCGATCGTCGATGGAGGCGCCGGCATGATCATCCTCGACCCGGAAGTGGAATCGCGCAAACAGGCCAGCAGCCAGATCGCCAAGGAGGCTCGGCTGGAAGCCGAGGCGCAGCACTTCCTGAAGCGCCCGGCGGTGACCCGCGACGGCACCGCGGTCGCGGTCTTCGTCAACGTCGCCTCGCCGGAGGACTTGAACGGTCTCGATCCCGCGATCTGCGACGGAATCGGCCTGGTGCGCACCGAGCTGCTGTTCCATGCCGACCACGGACTGCCGGACGAAGCGCAGCAGGTCGCGGTCTACCAGCGCATCCTGGCCTGGGCCTCGGGCCGGCCGGTGATCGTGCGTACGCTCGATGCCGGCGGCGACAAGCCGATCCCGGGCCTCACGGTTGAGGAGAGCAACCCCTTCCTCGGCCTGCGCGGCCTGCGGCTGTCCTTGAAACGACCCGAGGTGTTCCGCACCCAGCTGCGCGCGCTCTGTCGCGCGGCGGTCGCCGGCGAGCTCAAGATCATGCTGCCGATGGTGACCGTGCCGGCGGAACTGGAAGAGGCGCGCGGGCATCTCGACGCGGTCGTCGCCGCGCTGGCCAAGGCGGGTGTGGCACACAAGCGCCCGCCGCTCGGCATCATGGTCGAGGTGCCGAGCGTCGCGGTGATGCCGGAGCGCTTCGATGCGGATTTCTTCTCGATCGGCTCCAACGATCTTACCCAATACGTCATGGCCGCGGCCCGCGACTTGAGCTCGGTCGCGCATCTGGCCGACACGGCGGATCCGGCGGTGCTGCATCTGATCGAGCGGGTGGTCGACCACGGCGCCTGCCAGGGTGTCGAGGTCAGCCTCTGCGGCGACGCCGCCTCCGATCCGGCGCTGGTCCCGCATCTCCTGAAGAGCGGGCTGCGCAAGCTTTCGGCCGCGCCGGGCGCGGTTGGGCGCGTGAAGGCCGCGATCGCCGGCATCGAGCTCTGATGGCAATCGTGGTCGAGCAGCGCGAGAACGCGGTCGCCGAATACAAGCGTATTCTGGCCAAGGTGCTGGAGAACCGGCCCTCGGGCACGCGGCAGCGGCTGGCGGTGGCGCTCGGCAAGAATCGCAGCTTTATCTCGCAGATCGCCAACCCGAGCTATGCGACGCCGATCCCGGCACAGCATCTCGAGACCATCTTCGAGATCTGCCTGTTTCCCGCGACCGAGCGGCGCGCTTTCCTCGATGCCTATGGCCGCGCCCATCCCGGCAAGGTCGAGCGCCGGCAGCGAAAGGATCACCACCGCCTGCGCCCGGTCACCGTCTATGTGCCGGATCTCGAGGACGAGGCCAAGAATCACGCGCTCGATCGGCTGCTGTCCGACATCGCCGCGCGGATCGGAAAACTGACCGAAGATTGAGGGGAGAAAAGCCATGAAGAAGCTGATCAACGGCGTCGATACCGTGCTCGCGGAGAGCCTGGGCGGATTCGCCGCGGCCCATGCGGATATCGTCACCCTCGGCGCCGATCGGCTGTTCCTGCGCCGCAAGACCTTGAAGCCGGGCAAGGTCGCCTTGCTCTCCGGCGGCGGATCGGGGCATGAGCCGCTGCATGCCGGCTTCGTCGGTCACGGCATGCTGGACGGCGCCTGCCCGGGCCAGGTCTTCACCTCGCCGACGCCCGACCAGATGGCGGCCGCGGTCGGCGCCATCGACACCGGCAAGGGCACGCTCTTCATCGTGAAGAATTATGAAGGCGACGTGATGAATTTCGAGATGGCGGCCGACATGGCGGAGACGCCGGTCAAGACCGTGGTGGTCGATGACGACGTCGCGGTCGAGAAGTCGACCTACTCGATCGGAAGGCGCGGCGTCGCCGGCACCATGATCGTCGAGCGCATCGTCGGCGCCGCGGCGGAGCAGGGCGCTTCGCTCGACGACGCCCAGGCCTTGGGCAAGGACGTCAACACCCGCACCCGCTCGATGGGTGTCGCGCTCACCAGCTGCACGGTGCCGGCCGCGGGCAAGCCCACCTTCACCCTCGCCGAGGATGAGATGGAGATGGGCGTCGGCATTCACGGCGAGCCGGGGCGGCGGCGGGTGAAACTCGCCAGCGCCGACGACATCGCCCAGGAGATGATGACGGCGATCCTCGACGATCTGGCACCCAAGAGCGGCTCGGAGGCGATCCTGCTGGTGAACGGCTTCGGCGGCACGCCGTCGATGGAACTCTATCTGATGTGCAACGCCGCCAACCGGATCCTGGCGGGGCGGGGCGTGACGCCGGTCCGCACCCTGGTTGGCGCCTATGTGACGTCGCTGGAGATGGCCGGCTGCTCGCTGACCGTCTCCCTGGTCGATGACAGGCTCGCCAAGCTCTGGGACAGCCCGATCCACACCGCCGCCTTGCGCTGGGGGATGTAGGCCGACTCACCACGCGAGGCGCGGCCGCGCTGCGGGCTCGCATCGCAAGAACAAATAAGGTACAATGCTCTGATGGTTGCGGGTCAACCCCGACAGGACCCCGACAGAATCATCTTCGTATCTTACGATAGTACAAAAAATCAATTAAAGATCAGGCGGTTATGGCACCCTCGGATGGCCCGTCGGGGTAGATCCGCCACAGCGTCGCATACATCTTCTCCTGTTCTTGAGCTTGCCCTTGACCGATCCGCTTTATCACGACTAGGCTGATAGAGTTACAAGGCTAATTATAACGAACGCATTGTGTGAAATAACCAGGCAGGGATGAGGTCATTCATGGCGACAAGAGCCCAACGTCTCCCCTCCTTGAACGCGCTGAAGGTGTTCTGGGCGGCTGCGCGTCACGGCAGCTTCGTCAAGGCCGCCAATGAGCTTCATGTGACCGCCTCCGCGGTCAGCCTGCAGATCCGCCAGCTCGAGGACGAACTCGGCTTGAAGCTGTTCGAGCGCACGCCCAAGGGTCTGGCGCTCACCACCGCCGGATCGCGGGTGCTGCCGGACGTGAACGCGGCCTTCGAGAAATTGCGTACCACTTTCGCCGCGCTGAACGAGGCGGAGGAGGGCGCGGTGCTGACCGTCTCGGCGGCGCCGTCCTTCGCGGCCAAGTGGCTGCTGCCGCGGCTGAACCGCTTCCTCTCCGCCAATCCCGACATCGAGGTCAGCATCAAGGCGACGGTCGAGCTCGCCGATTTCGAGCGCGATGCCGATCTCGGCATCCGCTACGGCCGCGGCGGCTACCCGGATCTCGAGACCGAATTGCTGATGCGCGAGATGGTCTTCCCGGTCTGCAGCCCCGAGCTGTTGCAAGGGCAGAGGAACAAGGTGAGCGCCGATTTCCTCAACAGCGTGAATCTGCTGCACGACGACAGCGCCGACCAGAACGAGGCGCTGCCCGGCTGGAAGATGTGGCTTCGCGCCGCCGCCATCGACGATGTGGACTGGCGCAAGGGCCCGCGCTTCAACCAGACAGTGCTGGCGATCGAAGCGGCGGCGGCCGGCTTGGGTGTCGCGCTGGCGCCGGCGGCCCTGGTCGACGGCGACTTCGCCGCCGGCCGCCTGGTGCGGCTGGCCAGCGCCGAACTCAGCGAAGCCTTCGCCTATTACCTGGTCTATCCCGCCACCAAGGCCGAGCGCGCCGCGGTGAAGGCCTTCCGCGCCTGGCTGTTCGAAGAGCTCGGCGGTGCGGGCTTGGGTTCCACGGTTGCGCCCCATGGAACGCGCCTGCTGCAGGCGGAGGCCGCGGCGTAGCCGGAGCTGCCCTTTCCAAACTTCGGCGAGATTGACGAAGCGCGCTGCAAGGGGCGCGCAACTCCTCGGGTGAACCTGCATTGCTTTGTGGACGACACGCGGATTCGCGGGTCCGCGCGACGCGCTCGCGTCTTCTTGTCTTCCATAAATCCAGCAAGGGAATGCGCCATGCAGGACCCCAGCCAATTCGGAATAACGCGGCGGGAGGCGATGATCGCGGCCGCCGCGTCGACCGCGGTCACCGCGGTGCCCATTCGCGCCGACGCCGCAGCAGCGGATCCGGCAGAGACGCCCGTGACGCAGAAAGTCACCCTCACCGTGAACGGCGCCGAGCACGCGCTCGAGCTCGAAACCAGGACCAGCCTGCTCGACGCACTGCGCGAGCACCTGCAGCTCACCGGCACCAAGAAGGGCTGCGATCATGGCCAGTGCGGCGCCTGCACGGTCATCGTCGAAGGTCGCCGGATCAATGCCTGCCTCACGCTGGCGGTCATGCATGAAGGCCAATCCATCACCACCGTCGAAGGGCTGGGAAATCCGGACAATCTGCACCCGATGCAAGCCGCCTTCGTGAAGCATGACGGCTATCAATGCGGCTACTGCACCCCCGGCCAGATCTGCTCCGCGGTGGCGGTGCTCGACGAGCTCAAAGCCGGCATCCCGAGCCACGTAACCGCCGACCTCACCGCACCGGTCGCGCTCAACGAGACCGAGCTCCGGGAGCGGATGAGCGGCAACATCTGCCGTTGCGGCGCCTATTCCAACATCGTTGAGGCGATCGTCGAAGTCGCCCGGAGGCCGGCATGAAGCCCTTCACCTACGAGCGCGCGTCCGCGCCGGCCGATGCCGCCGCGGCGGCGGCCCGGGTCGCGGGCGCCAAGTTCATCGCCGGCGGCACCAACCTGCTCGACCTGATGAAGCTGCAGATCGAGGCGCCGGCGCATCTGATCGACGTGAACGGCCTCGCCCTCGACGCGATCGAGGAGACGGAGGAGGGCGGCTTGCGGATCGGCGCGCTGGTGCGCAACACCGATCTTGCCGCCGACCCACGGGTGCGGCGCGACTATGCCGTGCTGTCGCGCGCCTTGGTCGCCGGCGCTTCGGGCCAGCTGCGCAACAAGGCGACCACGGCCGGCAATCTGCTGCAACGGACCCGCTGTCCCTATTTCTACGACACCAACATGCCCTGCAACAAACGCGCACCCGGCAGCGGCTGCGCGGCGCTCGGCGGGTTCAGTCGCCAGCTCGCGGTGGTGGGCGGCAGCGATGCCTGTATAGCGACCCATCCGAGCGACATGGCGGTGGCGATGCGGGTGCTCGATGCCACGGTCGAGACCGTGAAACCGAACGGGCGCACGCGCGGCATCCCGATCGCCGATTTTTACAAGCTCCCCGGCGACACGCCGCATATCGAGACGGTGCTGGAGCCTGGCGAGTTGATCACCGCGGTCACCTTGCCCAAGCCGCGCGGCGGCAAGCACATCTATCGCAAGGTGCGCGACCGTGCCTCCTATGCCTTCGCCCTGGTTTCGGTTGCGGCGATCGTGCAGCCGGACGGGACGGGCCGCGTCGCCTTGGGTGGCGTGGCGCCTAAGCCGTGGCGGGTCGAGGCGGCCGAAGCGGAGCTGCCGAAGGGCGGCAAGGCGGTTGCCGCCGGCCTCTTCGCGGACGCCAAGCCGACCCGGGAGAACGCATTCAAGCTGGTCCTGGCTGAGCGCAGCTTGAGCGCCGTGCTGGCCGAAGCGAGAGGGTGAAGTCATGAAATTCGACAAGCCAGCCGGCAGCAATCCGATCGACCAGCTCAAGGTCATCGGCAAGCCCACCGACCGCATCGATGGCCGCTTCAAGACCACGGGCCGCGCACCCTATGCCTATGAGCGGCACGACGTCGTTCGCAATCCGGCCTATGGCTGCGTGATCGGCGCCGCGATTGCCAAGGGACGCATCGCCGCGATGGATCTTGGCAAGGCGAAGGCGGCGCCGGGCGTGCTGGCCATCGTCACGGCGGAGAATGCCGGCAAGCTCGGCAAGGGCGACAAGAACACGGCGAAGCTGCTGGCTGGCCCCGAGATCGAGCACTATCACCAGGCCGTGGCGGTGGTGGTGGCCGAGACCTTCGAACAGGCGCGGTCCGCCGCTGCACTGGTGCGGATCGACTACGTGGAAGGCGACGGCTCCTTTGACCTTTCCGCGGCCAAGGATGCCGCGAAGAAGCCGAAGCCGAGCTTCGGCGGCCCGGCCGACACTGCCGTGGGCGATTTCGCCGGCGCCTTTGCCGCCGCGGCGGTGCAGCTCGACCAGACCTACACCACGCCGGACCAGACCCATGCGATGATGGAGCCGCATGCCTCGATCGCCGAATGGAAAGGCGAGAAGCTCACGATCTGGACCTCGAACCAGATGATCGCCTGGACCGTCGGCGACGTGGCGAAGACGCTCGGCATCCCGAAGGAGAATGTGCAAATCGCCTCGCCCTTCATCGGTGGCGGGTTCGGCGGCAAGCTGTTCCTGCGGGCCGATGCCTTGCTGGCGGCATTGGGTGCGAAGGCGGCCGGCCGGCCGGTGAAGGTCGCGCTGACCCGGCCGCAGATGATGAACAACACCACGCATCGGCCGGCGACGATCCAACGCATCCGCATCGGCGCCGACAGCGACGGCAAGATCACCGCCATCGCGCATGAGAGCTGGTCGGGCAATCTCCCGGGCGGCGAGGCGGAGACCGCGGTCAGCCAGACCCGGCTGCTTTATGCCGGCGCCAACCGGATGACCGCGATGCGCCTGGCCGAACTCGATCTCGCCGAGGGCAATGCGATGCGGGCTCCCGGCGAGGCCTCCGGCATGATGGCGCTGGAGATCGCCATCGACGAGATGGCGGAGAAGCTGAAGCTCGATCCGGTCGAGTTCCGCATCCGCAACGACACCCAGGTCGACCCGGAGGACCCGAAACGTCCCTTCTCGCAGCGCCAGCTGGTCGAGTGCTTCCGGCAAGGTGCGGACCGCTTCGGTTGGATGCAGCGCGCGACGACACCTGGGCAAATGCGCGACGGGCGCTGGTTGACCGGGCTCGGCACCGCGGCCGCGTTCCGCAACAACCTGGTGACCAAGTCGGCGGCCCGGGTGCGCTTGAATCCCGACGGAAACGTCACGGTCGAGACTGACATGACCGATATCGGCACCGGCAGCTACACGATCATCGCGCAGACCGCAGCCGAGATGATGGGCGTGCCCCTGGAACGGGTGAAGGTGAAGCTGGGTGACTCGCGCTTTCCGGTCTCCTGCGGCTCGGGCGGGCAGTGGGGCGCCAACAACTCCACCTCCGGCGTCTATGCCGCCTGCGTGAAGCTCCGGCAGGCCGTGGCCCAGAATCTAGGCTTCAACGCGGAAGAGGAGCTGCTGTTCGCCGATGGCGCGGTGCAGGCCGGCAACCGCAGTGTTCCCTTGCTGGAAGCGGCGGCGGGCGATGAACTGGTCGGTGAAGACGCGATCGAGTTCGGCGACCTCGCTGAGAAATACCAGCAATCGACCTTCGGCGCGCATTTCGTCGAGGTCGGCGTCGATGCCTATACGGCGGAAGTCCGGGTGCGACGGATGCTGGCGGTCTGCGCCGCCGGACGCATCCTCAACCCGAAGGCGGCGCGCAGCCAGATCATCGGCGCCATGACCATGGGCGCCGGCGCGGCGCTGATGGAGGGGCTGGTGATCGACAAGAAGCGCGGCTTCTTCGTGAACCACGACCTCGCCAGCTACGAGGTGCCGGTCCACGCCGATATCCCGCATCAGGAAGCCTTCTTCCTACCCGAAGCCGACCCGATCTCCTCGCCGATGAAGGCCAAGGGCGTCGCGGAACTCGGCATCTGCGGCGTCGCGGCGGCGGTTGCCAACGCGGTCTATAACGCGACCGGTATTCGCGTGCGGGACTATCCGATCACCCTGGACAAGATGATCGAGCGGATGCCGGAGGTCGCCTAGTCCACCACCGCAGCCGCCGCGGGCGGTGCGCCGCTGGGCTTCGCGGGCCGGCGGAGGAAGATCAGCAGCGGCACGGCGGCCAGAGTGACCCACATCATGAACTGGAAGTCGTTGAGATAGGCGATGGTCGCCGCCTGACGCGTGACCTCGGCATTCAGGGCGGCGAGCCCGGATGCGCTATCCAGCGACCAGGCCGGGGGCAGGAAGCCGTCCTGCATCATCGGCTTGTAGGGCGAGGCATGCTCGGCGATGTCGGCGTGGTTGATCTGGGTGTTCTGCGAGAGCAGCGCCATCACCACCGAGATGCCGATCGACGAGCCGATGTTGCGCAGCAGGCTGAACAGGCCCGCGGCTTCGGTCCGGAGCTTCGGGTCGAGGGTGGAGAAGGTGATCGTGCTCAGTGGCACGAAGATGAAGCCGAGGCCGAAGCCCTGGATGATGCCGCTCTCGACGATGTCGGCCTGGCTGGTGTCGAGGTTGAAGCCGACCATCTGCCAGAGCGAATAGGCGGTCAGCAGCAGGCCGGTCAGGATCAGCAGGCGGGTGTCCACCTTTCCAACCAGCTTGCCCACCAGCATCATCGCGATCATGGTGCCGATGCCGCGCGGCGCCAACACGAAGCCGACGGTGATGACCGGATAGCCTTTGAGGTTCTGCAGGAAGGGCGGCAGCAGCGCCATGGTCGCCAAGAGCACGATACCGATCAGGAAGATGAAGCAGAGCCCGGTGACCAGATTGCGGTCCTTGAACAAGCGCGGCGTGATGAATGGATGCTCGTGCGTCAGCATATGCACGATGAACATGTAGAAGGCGAGGCCGGCCAGCACGGTCTCGACGATGATCTCATTGGAGGAGAACCAGTCCAGGAGCTCGCCGCGGTCCAGCATCATCTGCAGTGACCCGATGGCGAGGCCGAGCAGCGCGAAGCCGAAGAAGTCGATCGGCTTGTCCTTCTCCTTCTCGGTCTCGGGCACGAAGGCGAGGATGCCCATCAAGGCCAGGATGCCGAAGGGCAGGTTGATGAAGAACACCCAACGCCAGTTATAGTATTCGGTGAGGTAGCCGCCGAGGGTGGGGCCGAGGATCGGGCCGACCATCACGCCGACGCCCCACATCGCCATGGCGGCGCCGTGCTTCTCCTTGGGGTAGGTGTCGAGCAGGACCGACTGCGAGAGCGGTACCAGCGCGGCGCCGAACACGCCCTGCAGCAGGCGGAACAGCACCATCTGCTCCAGTGTCGCGGCGATGCCGCAGAGCATGGAGGCGATGGTGAAGCCGACCACCGACCAGACGAACAGCCGCTTGCGGCCGAGCTTGGCCGAGAGGAAGCCGGTCGGCGGCGTCATGATGGCGGCGGCGACGATGTAGGAAGTCAGCACCCAGGCGACCTGGTCCTGGGTCGCCGAGAGCGAGCCTTGCATATGCGGCAGGGCGACGTTGGCGATGGTGGTGTCCAGCGCCTGCATGATCGTCGCCAGCATGATCGAGCAGGTGATCAGGAACGGCGAGGCCGTGGGCTTAGCTGTCATCTTTCTTCCTCGTCATCCTCCGCGAAGGCGGAGGATCCACGAGTTTCTACCGTGCGAGGGATGCAAACTCGTGGATGGTACGCCTTCGCGTACCATGACGACCTAAGTTGGTCGTCACTTCTCTCCGTCGATCCAGGCCATGGCGGAATGGATCAGGCTGGGCAGCGAGCGGGTATGGCCGGTGTCGATCTCGACCTCGACGCTCATGCCGGCGCGAAGCTGCGGCTGGTCGGGCTTCGGCTCTAGCTTGAGGCGCACCGGGATGCGCTGCACCACCTTCACCCAGTTGCCGGTCGCGTTCTGCGCGGGCAGGGCGCTGAACTCGGAGCCGGTGGCGGCGCCGACGCTCTCGACCTCGGCCACGAAGTCGACCGACGGATAGGTGTCGACGCTGATATGCGCCTCCTGGCCCGGCTTCACGTAAGTGAGGTCGGTTTCCTTCAGGTTGGCGTCGATCCAGAGATCGTGGTCCGAGACCAGGCTGAAGGCGGGACGGCCGGCGGTCAGATAGGTCCCGGTGCGGATATTGTCGATCTGGCTGACGATGCCGTCGCTCGGCGCCACGACGGTCGCACGGCGGAGATCGAGTTCGGCTTGGTCGACTTTGGCTTGCGCCGCCTGGACACGCGGATGGTTCTCGGGCGCGATGTCGGGATTGCCGCTGAGGTCCGAAAGGATGCGCTGAATGTCCTGCTTCACGCCGGAGACCTGGGCCTGCGCCACGCTGTACTGGTTGCGCGCCTCGTCGTAATCGGATTCCGAGATGGTCTTGGCGTTGAACAGCTTCTCGCGGCGCGCGTATTCGCGCTTGGCCAGGCCGACATTGTCGTTGGCCATCTGCAGGTCGGCTTGGCGCTGGCGATAGGCGGCCTTCTGCGCCTCGATGTCGTTGCGGGCGGCGGCAAGTTCCGCCTGCGCGCCGGTCAAGGTGATCTTCAACGGCTCCGGATCGATCTGCAGCAGGATCTCGCCTTGCCGGACGACCTGGTTCTCCTGCACCGGCACCTCGACCACGCGGCCGGAGACTTCCGGGCTGATCGAGGTCATATGCGCCTTGATATAGGCGTTGTCGGTGCCCTGGAAGCGGCCGCCGGTCAGGTAGACGTAACCGGAGACCAGGATGACCGCGACCGGGCCCAGTGCCAGCAGCAGGCGGCGCCAGCGCCGCCGCTTGCGGAAGGCGAGGGTGATCCCGTCGCGGGGCGCAAGGGTCTGTGGCGCGGTGCCCGGCCCGCTGGTCGGCGCGGCGGCGTCTGCGGCTGAACCTGAATCAGGCATGGTTGGCTGTTCTTGCACTCGGTGTTGAAATGGTTTCGTCGCTCGCTTTGAGTTCGCGGCCGGAGAGATTGCCGCGCACCTTCATCAGAAGGTCGGTCAGTTGCTCGCGTTCCGCGTCGGTCAGTCCGGCCAGGGCGGACTCCCGGGTTTCGGAGGCGAGGCCTTGGAGTTGGACCAGCAGCGGCCCGGTCGCTTCCGTGAGGTGCAGGCGGCGGACCCGGCGGTCGTTGGGATCGGGGCGGCGCTCCACCAGCCCGGCGGCCTCGAGCTTGTCCAGCAGGCGCACCAGGGTGATCGGCTCGATCTCCAGCATGTCGGCGAGGGCCGCCTGGTTGGAGCCCTCGTTGCGCGCGATATAGGCGAGCACCGCCCATTGCGCGCGGGTCAGGCCCGTGCCCTTGGAGCGCCGCTCGAAGTCCCGGCGCAGCAGGCGCGCGGTGTCGTGGAGGAGAAACCCGAAGGTGATCTGAAGCATCTGGCAAAATCTGCGCGGTTGATATGGATGCATAACATAAGCATGCTTATGATGTCGTCAAGCAATGACTTATGAACGCCAGATCCTTGGATTTTAAGCGTTCGTTAACCATCCGCAGTAAGGGAACCTTAGCCATTCGGGGCGCTAAATCAGGATTAGTTGGGATCGGAGTCTCGGGCGCGTCCCGCGAATCTAGGAATAAGATCGTTTCAAAGATCGAGGGGAGGTCCGGTCGTCCGGATGCGCCTGTTGAAGCGAATGCGCGTTTTAGCGGCGAGTATTGTCCTGATCGTCACCCAGACCGTGCTGGGCGGCGCGCCTGCTCACGCGCTCGAGGATCAGGGCGGTCTCTTGGCGCGCACCGCCCTTGGTGGTCTCGCGGTCGGCGCCGTTGTCGGTGCGCTGGTGCTGTTCCTGCTGGCCAAGCGCGCGCGGCTGCGCGCCGCGCATCATGCCGAGCTGGTCCAGCTCGCGGGCGTTCCCGAGGACAACCCGCATCCGATCCTGCGCATCGCCGCTTCCGGCGAGGTGCGTTATGCCAACGCCGCGGCCAATGCGCTGCTCGGGCGGATCGGCGCGGAACCAGAACTCTGGGCGCAGTGGCAGGAAGCGGTCCGCGCGATGCGCGGCACCGGGCGCACCGAACGACGCTTCGAGATCGGCGATCGGGTCTATCTCCTGAGCGCGGTCACCGATGCCGGCGCCTGCCTCAATGTATTCGTGTTCGATGTGACCGACCTCTTCGCCAAGGAACGCGCGCTCAGCCAAAGCGAGGCGCGCCTCGCCCTGGTGACGCGCACCGCAAGGCTCGGCCTGTTCGAGATCGACGTCCAGAAGCGCAGCATCAGCTACAACGACATCTACGCCTGGCAGCTCGGGATCGGGCCGGTCTCCTACACCGAGAGCCTGGATCTCTGGGCCGAGCGCATCCATCCGGCCGAGCGCGAGGCGACCTTGCGCGCGATGCAGGATTTCATCGGCGGCCGGCTCGGGCGCTATCGCATGGAGCACCGGCTCGACAACGGCCGCGGCGGCTGGTTCTGGGTCTCGGCGATCGCCGAGGTGACCGAGGTCGATCCGATGACCGGCATGCCGCGCCAGATCATCGGCTCGCATCTCGACGTGACCGAGCTCAAGAACTCCGAGCTGGCGCTGGAGCGCAACAACCGCCGCAGCCAGGCCCAGCTCGACCTGGTGGCGCTGGGCGACAAAGGATCGGAATCCGCGCTGTTCGCCTGCGCGGCCGAGCATGCGGCGGGGATCACCGACAGCCCGCGCGGGGTGTTCTATGTGCTCGACGACAAAGGCGCGATAGAGGCCACCTATCGCTTCGGACCTGGCGAACATCCGCGGCGCGCCGGCGAGCTGAAGCTCGATGGCGAGATCCGCGACGGCGGCAGGATCGTCGCGCGCCTGAGCGTCGCCGGCCGATCGGGCGCTTATGACGCCGAGGATGCGGCGAGCCTGCAGGTCATCGGCATCGAAGCCTGGCGGCTGGTGCAGAGAATCCGGCAGGCACGCAAGCTCGAGATCCAGTCGCGCGTGCTGCAGAGCGCGGTCAACGGCATCGTCATCACCGATCCGGAAGGCCTTGTCGAATGGGCCAATCCGGCCTTCGAGCGGATCACCGGCTACGCGCTCGAGGAGATGATGGGGCACGACCTGCGCCTGCTGCGCTCGGGCGAGCACGAGGATTCCTTCTATCGGCGACTCTGGGAGACGATCAAGGACGGGCGTTCCTTCACCGCCGAGTTCGTCAACCGCCGCAAGGACGGCAGCCTGGTCACAGTCGAGCAGGTCATCACGCCGGTCCTGGGCGCCGGCGGCCAGATTGAGAAATACATCTCCATTTCCGAGGACATCACCGAGCGCAAGTCGGTCGAGAGCCGGCTGGTCTATCTCCGCCAGCATGACGAGCTGACCGGCCTGCTCAACCGCGCCAGCATGGTCGACGTGATCGACCGCGCGATCGCCGAGCAGGAGCGCGGTGGTCCGGGCTTCGCCTTGATCTATGTCGGGCTCGATCATTTCAAGGTGGTGAACGACCGGGTCGGTCGCCAGTCGGCCGACGAGGTGCTGCAGCGCATCGCCGTCATCCTGAACGATTGCCTGCGGCCAACCGACAATGTGGCGCGCTGCGGCGGAGACGAGTTCGTGGTGCTGCAGCGGATGGCGAAGAGCGCCGACGACGCGGCCAATCTGGCGCGCCGGCTTTCCGCCGCGCTCAACAGCGGGATGGAGGCCAGTCCGGTCGAGGTGCGGCTGGGCGCCAGCATCGGTATCAGCGTCTTCCCGGCCGATCAGGGGACGGCGGATGAACTCCTGACCAAGGCGGAACTGGCGATGCGCAGGGCCAAGACCGAGATGCGCGGCAGCGTCCGCTACTTCACGCCGGCGCTCCAGGAAGCGGCGCAGACCCGCGCCAAGCTCGCCTCCGCCTTGCCGGCGGCGATGCGCGAGGGGCAGATCTTCCTGGTCTACCAGCCGCTGGTTGACTTGAAGACCGAGACGGTCATCGGCTGCGAGGCGCTGGCGCGCTGGAAGCATCCGGAGCTCGGCATGGTTTCGCCGCTGCAGTTCATCGCGATCGCCGAGGAGACCGGCCTGATCGGCGAACTCGGCCTCTACATCCTGCACCGCGCGATCATGGATTTCTCCGCGGCCATTCCGGGTTATGTCGAGAAGAATCTCACGCTTTCGGTCAATCTTTCCTTCGGCCAGTTCGCAGAAGACGAGTTCGTGGAGTCGATCCGCGGCGCGCTCGACGTGACGGGCTTCGCGCCGGAGCGCCTGGAACTGGAGTTGACGGAATCGATGCTGGCCCTGGAGCCGGAGCGGGCGAGCGAAACCACGCGCTCACTGGCGACATTGGGATGCAAGCTGGCGATCGACGATTTCGGCACCGGTTATTCATCGCTGGCGCAGTTGCGCCGCTTTCCGGTGGATTATCTCAAGATCGACCGCAGCTTCGTGATCGACCTCGAGAGCGGCGAGGGCCCGCAGGCCGTGGTCCGGGCCGCGATCGCGATGGCCCACAGCCTGGGCATGGCGATCATCGCCGAAGGCGTCGAGACCCCGCAGCAGGCCGAGTTCCTGCGCGATGCCGGGGCCGAGGTGGTGCAAGGCTATCTGTATGGCAAGCCGATGCCGATCGAGGACTTCGCCGCCATGGCCGGCCAGCCGGCACGGCCGCAGCCGCAAACGCCGATCCGGGCGACCCACACCGCCTCGCGCCGGCTGCACTAACGATCCAGCATCACCTGCGCGGCGCCGCGCTCGAAGAAGCTCTTCGGGCAGGTGGTTGCGGCTTCGTTGAGATCGCGGCGGCCGTCCTCGATCTGGCCGGAGACGAGCGCCAGCGCGCCGATGTAGAAGGCGGCCTGGCAGGCCTGGTCGTCGCGATAATCCGGATCGCCTTGCTTGGCCGCGGCGCGGACCTCGTCGGCCGTGGCGACGCCCATATAGAGCGAGACGATCGGACCGGGCCATTCGCTGAGATCCGCGCCGCCGAAGCGGGCGATCAGGTTGGGTTTCGCCGCACGCCCGGCGCCGGTTTCGGCCAGGTAGAGCCAGAGCCCGCCGAAGGTGTAGCGCGGCTTCACCGCCAGGTATTGCTTGATCGACGTCACCGCCTCCGGGTATTGGCCGAGATAGTACTGGATGATGCCCTTGTTCCAGGCGGCAAGCTCGGTGTAGTCGGCGTCGATCTGCGCGGCCTGGTCGAAGTCGTAGACGGCTTCCGCGTATTGGCCGACCAGCATGCGGTCGCTGCCGCGGTTGTAGTAGGCGGTCGCATCCTGCGGCTTGAGCTCGATCCGCTTGCTGTAGTCCGCGATCGCCTGTTCGTAGGCATCCTTGGACTCCAGGCTCATGGCACGATCATAGAAGGCTTGCGAATAGTCGGGCCGGAGCTTGATGGCCTGATCGAAGCTGGCGATTGCCTGGTCGTAGTCGCCTTGGGCGTGGTAGGCCATGCCGAGGTCGTTGTAGGCCCTTGCGGCATCGACATCGGAAAGGCCGCCGGACTGCGCGGCATGGCTGCAGAGCTTGATCGCCCGCGCCCAGTCCTGCGCATCATTGGCGTCGTAGCAGGCCTGGAGGTCCCGCGGGGCGGCCAAGGCCCAGTCGCTGCAGCCGAGAAACGCGGCCACCAGCGCCGCCGCACAGAATTTCAAACGCAATCAAACCCCCGAAATGCCGCCTGCAGTTGTAGCCGCCAGCCTAATCGAGAGACTCGGAAAGCGCCATAGCCGCGGTTGCGAAAACCGGGGCTTTCCTTTAGTTTCCGCGCGGTTGCCGCGGGTTTCGGGGTGTAGCTCAGCCCGGTAGAGTACCTGCTTTGGGAGCAGGGTGTCGCTGGTTCGAATCCAGTCACCCCGACCAGCGGCAAAAGCAAACGGCGAGAAAGCGGAATCGGAAGATGCAGGCGCGAATTTTCAAACCGACCAAGAATGCGATGCAATCGGGACGCGCGGGTGCGCAGCAGAAGTGGGTGTTGGAGTTCGCACCCTCCTCGCGCCGCGAGGCCGACCCGCTGATGGGCTGGACCAGCTCCGACGACACCCGCCGGCAACTGCGCCTCACCTTCGAGACCCGGGAAGAGGCGGTCGCCTATGCCGAGCGCGAAGGCATTCCCTACATTGTCGAGGAGCCCGCGGTCAGAAAGGTCCAGCCCAAGGCCTATGCCGACAACTTCCGCTTCGACCGGATCGGCAACTGGACGCATTGACCACAAGCCTCAGCACGGCCCCGTAGCTCAGCGGATAGAGCAACCGCCTTCTAAGCGGTAGGTCGCTGGTTCAAGTCCAGCCGGGGTCGCCAATCCGGCGCGCCGGGGCCGGTCACGCCGCGCGCACGCCGGCGATGTAGCGCTCGACCTCTTCGCGCATCACTTCGGCCTGCTTCGCAAGCTCGCTCGAAGCTTCCAGCACCTGCGCCGCGGCGCTACCGGTATCCTGCGCAGCGGTGCTGACGCTCCCGATGTTGGCCGAGACTTCCTGGGTGCCTTGCGCCGCCTGCTGGACGCTGCGGGAGATTTCCTGGGTCGCCGCACCTTGCTCCTCGACCGCCGAAGCGATCGCGGTCGAGATCTCGTTGACGCGATGGATGGTCGTGCCGATGCCGCGGATCGCTTCCGCGGAGCCCGCGGTCGCATCCTGGATCGCCTTCACCTGGCCGGTGATCTCGTCGGTCGCGCGCGCGGTCTGGGTGGCAAGCGTCTTCACCTCCGAGGCGACCACGGCGAAGCCCTTGCCGGCCTCACCCGCGCGGGCCGCCTCGATCGTGGCGTTCAAGGCGAGCAGGTTGGTCTGACCGGCGATCTCGTTGATGATGCGCACGACGTCGCCGATCTTCTGCGCCGCATCCGCGAGACTCTGCACCTTGCCGTTGGTCTCCTCGGCCTCGACCACCGCCTGGCCGACGATGCGGGTCGATTCCGTCACCTGGTTGCTGATCTCGTGGATCGAGGCGGAGAGCTCCTCGGTCGCCGTGGCGACGGTCTGAACATTGGCGGTGGTTTCCTCGGCCGCACCGGAAACCACCGTCGCCTGGCGTGCGGTCTCCTCGGCGGTCGCGGTCATGGTCGTGGCGGTCGCCTGCAGTTCGGTCGCCGCAGCTGCCACTGTCTTGAGGACGACGCTGGCGGCGCGGTCGAAGTTCTCGGTCAGAGTCTCGATCGCCCGGGCACGGCGGGCGCGGGTCTCCGCCTCCGCCATCTCGCGCGCCTGCATTTCGCGGTTGCGGATCAGGTTCTCGCGGAAGACCTGCATGGTCGCCGCGATCTGGCCGATCTCGTCCTTGCGCTCGGTGCCGGCGATCGGGGTATCGGTGTCGCCTTCGGAGAGCAGCCGCAGCCGCGCCACCGAGGCGGCGACCGGGCGGGCGATCGCATAGGATGCCATCAGGTAGCCGAGCCCCAGCCCGCCCAAAACGCCGATGATCGCCGTGCCGATCATGATGAGCTTCAGCCGGCTGCCGGTGGCCAGCGCTTCCTCGACCTCCTGGTTCATCTCCTGCTGCGAGAGGGCGGCGTAGTCTTCGACCGCGTCGCCCAGGGCATCGGCTTCCGCGCGGCTCTGCACCGCGGCGTCGATGATCTTTTGCCGCGCCTCGTTCGCCTCGACCTTGTCACCCAGCGCCTTGGCGCGTGCGACGGTCTCGTCGAGCTCGGGCAGATAAGCCTCCAGCGCCTTCGCGACTTCGGCGAGCTTGGCCGTCTGTTGCGGATCGGCCTGCTTGCCGGCCTGCGCCAGCTTGTCGGCGAGGCCGGTGCGACGGCGTTCAATCTCCTCGAGTGCGGCGGCGAGGCTGGCGGCAGAGGGATCGGCGGCGAGGCGGAACTCGGCGCGGTTGAGGCCGAGCACGTCCTGATGGATGCGCTCGCCGAGCGCTGAATCGAGGCCGCTGCCGGCGACGTCCTCGGCCTCGTGATCGAGCTCGGTCACGCCGTGCACGCCGACCATCGCGACGATGGCGATCACCATCGACATGGCGCCGACCAGGGTGAGCAGCTTGAACAGGATCTTCCAGTTCGAAAACGCCCGCATCGCCGCCTCCAGAAGCCGTCCGATCGATGTAACGGGCATTAATATTGGGGACAGCTTCCTAACATTTGATGAAATTCAGGCGGTTTTCCGGGGGATTTGAAGTGAAATCTTGAGAGGAAAAACCCGGCAGTGCCGCGGAAGGGGATTCCCAACAGCGCAGCGCCCGGGGCGTTCCCACACCCGCGCTGGCGGCCAATACGGTTCGGAGCGGCTCCATTTTGAGGGGTCCCATGGATCACGCCGCCGGATCACCGGTTTCTTTCCCATGACCGATGGCGCCGCCTGAACCGCTGGAGCGGTCGGACCGGCCAGCTCACTGGGACTTTGGAGGTTCAGATGAAACGCGCGCTCCTGGCCGCGGGCTCGGCCTTATTCGGCCTGATGATCGGAACCGGCGCCCTTGCCGCACCGCCCGAGGGTGAAGGTGGCAAATGCATCAGCGCTCAGGATTGGGCGACTGTGGTGCGCGACAAGTCCACCGGTGTCGCGATCAAGGTCCTGGCGAATATCGACGGGATGGAAGCCAAGCAGGTGGTCGAGCGGGTGAACGCAGAGCCGCCGAAGACCCATTTGTCGGCCGATCATGTGATCGTGCTCGGCGCGAAAGTCGTGGAGACCGGCCAGCCGGCGTCCTACGTGCTGGTGGCCTTCTTCAACCAGGGCTGCCTGGTCGCGTCCGGCCGCGCCGACCCGAAAGGCGTCGCCGATCTGCTGGAAGGCGAATCCACCTGATATATCAATAGCATTTCATTCCCGAGGCGGAGCGGGCCCTGCGATCTCAAAGGTCGCGGCGGCCCGCTCTCGCTTGAATGTTCGGTTGATCTGTATCAAGGTTCCCGCAGGATAACACAGCAACCATTGGTCGGTGGGTGGCTGGATGCATGCAGGGTGACGGGATTGCCTGACGTGGAGAAGCCGGAAGCCACTGTTTTGGTCGTTGATGATGACCCGGATCTCCTGCAGTCCCTGCGCGTCCTGCTGGAGGCCTACGACTACACCGTGATCATGGCGGCCAACGCCGCAGCGGCCATCGCCGCAGTGTCGGAGCAGCAGCCGGACCTGGTGCTGACCGACATCTACATGCCCGACGCCGATGGGTTCGAGCTGATCAACGCCCTGCGCCAGCACAATCTGAACGTGCCGGTGGTGGCGATGTCGGGCGGCGGCCGGGTCGGCGGCTATGACAACCTCTCGGTCGCCACGCATCTCGGCGCGGTCGCCGTGATCGACAAGCCCTTCTCCAATGCCTCGCTGATAGAGACGATCGAGCGCGTCCTGTCCGGGCAAAAGACCGATCGCTGAGCCGGACCATCAGAACCGGCGTGGGCTAGAGCGTCGAAAAATCTCACAAAAACCCGGCGCTTTGCGCTCGCTGCGGCGGCTGCTGTAGCATGTCGCCGTGGCGCGCTCATCCCGCGCGCCGATCCAGCTGCACAATGAGGAGGCGACATGGCCGGCAAGTACATCTCCTTGACCGCAAAGGACGGCGGCACCTTCCGCGCCTACCTGGCGCCGGCCGCCTCCGGCAAAGGCCCGGGCATCGTGCTCTGCCAGGAGATCTTCGGCATCAACGCCTATGTCCGCGAGGTGGCCGATCAGTATGCGGCTGAAGGCTATACCGTGCTGGCGCCCGACTTGTTCTGGCGCATGGAGCCCAACGTCGATATGGGCTACTCGCCAAAGGAATGGGAGCGCGCCTTCGACTTCTTCAAGCGCTTCAACGTCGACAAGGGCATCGAGGATATCGGCGTCGCGGCGCAAGCGCTGCGGACGCGCCCGGAGAGCACCGGCAAGGTGGGCACGCTCGGCTTCTGTCTCGGCGGCAAGCTCGCTTACCTCACGGCGTGCCGGGTGAAGGTCGATGCCGCGGTCTGTTACTACGGCGTCGGCATCGAGCAGAACCTCGATGAATCGCAGAACATCAAATGCCCGATGGTGATGCACTTCGCCGATAAGGACCAGTTCGTCCCCAAGGAAGCGATCGAGCGGATCAAGGCGCATTTCGCGCCGCGGCCGGAGATCGAGATCTATGTCTATCACGGCCAGGACCATGCCTTCGCCCGGACCGGCGGCGACCATTATGACAAGGCCTCGGCGATGACCGCCGAGGCGCGCAGCAAGGCCTTGTTCAAGAAGGCCCTTGGATAACCCATTGGGTTAGCGGAACTCGCGTCTTCCCCCTGGGTTGATTCCATCCCGGCACCGCCCGTCGTTAGAATCACTCCAGGCGATCACCCAGAGGGAAGCACCATGGCCAGTTCCAGCGCTTCGCTGCACGAAGAAAATCTGAGCCCGAAAACGATCGACCAGCACCGCGCCTACGTCTCGCTGCAAGAAGAGCTCGAAGCCGCCGACTGGTACAACCAGCGCTTCGAGGCCGCGACCGACCCGGAACTCGCGGCGATCCTGGCGCATAACCGCGACGAGGAGAAGGAACACGCGGCGATGGTGCTCGAATGGTTGCGCCGCGGCGATCCCAAGCTTGATGAGCATCTCAGGACCTATCTCTTCACCGAAGGCTCGATCCTGGACATCGAAGTCGCCGCGGAACACGGCGGGGGCGAAGGCGATGAGGAAGCGGAGGCAAGCGGTGGTGGAGGCGCGCCGGCCGACTCATCGCTCGGCATCGGCAGCCTGCGTGGCACCGGCAGCCTGGTCGTCACGGGAGCCTGAACATGAGCCATCTGCATCGCCATCTCGCGCCGATCTCCGCCGAAGCCTGGACCCAGATCGACGAGGAAGCCAAGCAAACGCTGAAGACCACCCTGGCCGCGCGCAAGCTGGTCGATTTCGAAGGGCCCAAGGGCTGGCAGAAGTCCGCGGTCTCGACCGGCCGGGTGAAACCGGCCGAGCCGGCGCCGCGCGAGGGCGTCACCGCCGCAGTCCGCCGGGTGCAGCCGCTGACCGAGCTGCGCGCCGTGTTCGAGCTCTCACGCGAAGAGCTGGATGCGGTGGATCGCGGCGCCGACAATCCGGATCTCGATCCGGTGATCGCCGCGGCGCGACAGATTGCGCTCGCCGAGGATGGAGCGGTGTTCCACGGCTATGCCGCGGGCAAGATCGCCGGCATCTGCGAGGCGGCGCCCGGTGGGTCGATCGCGATCACCCACAATTACGAGGACTACCCGGTCGCGGTCGCGCAGGCGATCACCCGGCTCAGGAATGCCGGCGTCGACGGTCCTTATGCGATTGCGCTCGGGCCGCAATGCTATACCGGTCTCACTGACAGCACGAAGAACGGCTATCCGGTCATTCAGCATGTACGCCGGCTGATCGACGGGCCGATCGTCTATGCGCCGGCCGTGGATGGCGCGGTGGTGCTCTCGATGCGCGGCGACGATTTCAAGATCACGGTCGGCGAGGATTTCTCGATCGGCTATCTCGACCATACCGCGAAGACCGTGACGCTCTATCTGGAAGAGAGCTTCACCTTCCAGGTGCTGTCGCCGCAGGCCGCGGTGCGGCTGGCCTATAGCGACGGCAAGAAGAAGTAGCGCCGCCCCTCGGCGAGACCCCGCGCGAACCTTTACGACCCCGCCGGTTGGAAGGGGTAGAAAGCTACGCCAGGCCTTTGCCGGTGAACGATTTTTCCATTTGAGAGGCTGGAGACCTTATCCCGCTGGCGTAAAGGTTGGTAAAGGTTCCGGCTTCGCCCCACGGGGTGAGCATCCCGCGGGCACGATGTTCGGTGCCGCATTCACGATTTCAAACAGCGCAACGATTATACCATGACCGTCGCTGCGCGTCTCTCAGCTTGCATTGCAGGTGACGTAAGAGATTTTGTGTCAGGGCAAGGAAGGGGTACTCCAGATGTGAACTGCCAAGCACACAAGAGGAGCACCCCCATGCCACAGCAAGCTGCGACGATCACGAGTTTACCACTGGCTTTTG
>NZ_JAYRKD010000041.1:0-48383 GCF_041905885.1 Dongia sp.
CATCCTCGAGCTCTGTGGCGGCGAGGCGAGCGAAGTCACCGCCGCCGGCGCGATGCCCAAGGGCACGCGGACGATCAACTACCGCCCGGCCCGCGTTGAAACTTTGGGCGGCTGCGTGATCGGCACCGAGAAGCAGCGGCAGTTCCTGCAGGCACTTGGCTTCTCGGTCATTTCGGCCAGCACCGCCTGGCAGGTGACGACGCCGACCTGGCGCGCCGATGTCGAAGGCGAAGCGGATCTCGTCGAAGAGGTGTTGAGGGTCAACGGCTTCGACAACATCGCGGCGGTCTCCATGCCGCGCGACAGCGCCTTGCCGAAGACGGCGGTGACGCCGGCGCAGAAGCGGGTACAGCTGGCGAAGCGGATCCTGGCGACGCGCGGCCTCGAGGAAGCGGTCACCTTCAGTTTCATGCCGGGCACGGTCGCGGCGCTCTTCGCCGGCGACAATGCGCTGATCCCGCTCGCCAACCCGATCAGCGCCGATCTCGACGTGATGCGGCCTTCGATCCTCGGCAACCTGCTGCAGGCCGCCGGCCGCAACGCGGCGCGCGGCATCGCCGACTTCGCGGTCTACGAAGTCGGCCCGTCTTACGCCAACGACACGCCGAAGGGCCAACTCACCGTCGCGACCGGCATCCGGGTCGGCGCGTATACGGAGCGGCATTGGAGCGGCAAGCCGCGCGATGTCGATGCCTTCGACGCCAAGGGCGATGCGGTGGCTCTGCTGGAGTCGCTTGGCGCGCCGGTCGAGAACCTGCAGGCGACGTCCGATGCGCCGGGATATTTCCATCCGGGGCGCTCGGCCTCGCTGCGTCTCGGGCCCAATGTGCTTGCGGTGTTCGGCGAGATCCACCCGAAGGTGATGAAGGCGCTGGATCTCAAAGGCCCGGCGGTCGGCTTCGAGATCTTCCTCGACCGCGTGCCGATGCCGCGTTCCCATGGGAAGGCGGGGGGCACGGCGCGGCCGCTGCTCGACGCTTCTTCCTTCCAGCCGCTGGCGCGCGATTTCGCCTTCGTGGTGGGAAGCGATGTCTCGGCCGAGAAGCTGATCAAAGCGGCGAAACAGGCCGACAAGGCACTGATCACCGCGGTCTCGATCTTCGACGTGTTCGAAGGCGGGTCCTTGGGCGAGGGCAAGAAGTCGGTCGCCCTCTCGGTCACCCTGCAGCCCAGGGAGAAGACCCTGACCGACGCCGAGATCGAAGCCGTCTCGGCCAAGGTGGTCGCCGCGGTCAACAAGGCCACCGGCGGCGAACTCCGGAAGTAAAAAGAAAGACGGCCGGCAACACGGGTTGCCGGCCGTTTCCCAAGTCGAGGGCTCTTAAAGGGCCGCGGTCTTGCGACGGCGTCGGGCGGCGAATCCAAGGGCGCCGAGGGCGCTGGCGAAGAGCGGCAGCGCCGCCGGGATCGGCGTCGTGGCCACGGCGGCGGTCTGGAAGCTCAATGAGCGGACTCCGGTGTTCCAGTCGTCGCCCATCTGGAAATAGAGCGCCGTGGTGTTCACGGCGAGCGTGACCAGCCCGCCCGTGGTTCCGGAGATGGCGAAGGTATCGTCGCTCAGCAGCAGATTCCAGCCCGCATCGTAGAGCCTGAAGGCAGTTGTTTTGTCGATGTTCGGGAAGCCACCGAGATCGAAGCTGATGGAGGTGAAGCCGAGGCCGGCTCCGGCCAGCAGCGAGACCTCCAGCTTGTTCCCGTTGCTGACCGCGAAGATCGCGTTGTCGCCGCTGTAGTTGGTATCGGCCCAGTATTCGGCATGGTCGGCGGTCTGCGCCGCAAACTGCCCCCAGTTGTTGCCGCCGCCGAGGGTGCGATGGCCGATATCGGCTTCCGCCGAGTCGCCGTAGCCCTGGGAGACGTCTTCATAGTTTACGGTGCCGGCGCCGGTGAAATCGATGGTCGCGGCCTGTGCCGGGATGGCGAGCGTCACAGCTGCCAGCAAGAGCAGGCTCGCAAGGGCCGCCAGCATGTTGACTTTCATGATTCCTGATCTCCCTGTCGGTCCGCACACCGCCGTGTGCATCTGTTGCTTTGAGCGAATCTTTGAGGAGGCTAGAGGCGCGAGGCTGGATCGCGAAGACGGCAACTGATGGTCGCGCCGGGGCAATTCGTGACATCGGCTGCGTTGCGAGCGGGATTAACCGTGTTCGCTCGACAGAGCCCCGCAGGCAGATGTTAGTCTTGGCAAGCGGTGGATCGGGACAGGTCGGGACATGAGGGCGGAGCATCTCACGGCAAGCGATGCCGAGGGTGATCGTGAGGGGTCCGGCCGGCGGCTGAACGGTTGGAAGGAGATCGGCGCGTTCTTCCAGAAGAACGAGCGCACGGTGAAGCGCTGGGAGCAGCGCGGCCTGCCGGTGCACCGCCTGCCCGGCGGCGCGAATACCGCGGTATTCGCCTTCACCGGCGAGCTGGAGGCCTGGCTGAAAGGCGGCCGCGGCACGGCGCCGGCCCATGAATCTCCGCTTGAGGAGCTGCAGCCGTCGGGGGCGCCGGCCGAACCGAAAATGCCGCAACCGCCGCGGGCCTGGTATCGCCGTCCGGCTGCGGCCGCGGCGGCGCTCGCGATGGTCGTGGCCTTGGCGCTGGCGGTGGGTTTCGGCGCGCTCGGCCCGATCGGCGACAACGGGCGCGAAGCGACGGCGGCGAGGCATCAGCCTTCGGCCGAGGCGGCGCAGCTCTATCTTTCCGGCATCTATCACTGGAACACGCGCACCGCCGAGGGCCTGAAGCAGTCGCGCGACGAGTTCAGCCGCGCGATTGCCCTCGATCCGGCCTATGCCGCGGCCCATGCCGGGCTCGGCAATGCCTATAACCTGCTGGCGCAATACGGCGTCATGAAACCCGGCGAGGCCTATCCGCAGGCCAGGGCCGCGGCGGAGAAGGCGATCGCGCTCGATCCCGGGCTCGCCGACGGCTACAGCGCGCTGGCCTTCGCGCTGTTCTACGGCTTCAAGGATCTCCGCCGGTCGGAGACGCTGTTCCAGCAGGCCCTGGCGCTCGATCCAAAGTCGGGCCGGACCTTCCATTGGTATGCGCTGGTGATGATGCATACCGGCAAGTTCGACGAGCCGCTGCGCGCCATCACCCGGGCGCAGGAGCTCGATCCCCAGTCGCATGCGGTGCGCGCCAATCGCGGCCTGATCCTGTTCTATGCCGGCCGCACGGATGAGGCGATCGCGGTGCTGAACGACCTGACGCAGAGCGCGCCGGGCTTTCTGGCGCCGCATTACTATCTTGCGACCATCTATCTCGACCAGCAGCGTTACGACGACTATCTGCGCGAATCATTGAAGGCCGCCGAGGTCGAAGGCAATGCCGCGCTCAAGGCCGAGATCGAAGCCGGCGCCGCAGGCTATCGCGCCGGCGGTGCAAAGGGCCTGTTCGCCGCGATGCTGGCGGTGCAGAAGAGCGAGCTGGCGGCCGGACGCGAGACCGCCTTCAACGTCGCGCGGACCGCGGCCCTGCTCGGCGACCGCGACGCCGCGCTCGCCTCACTGGAGCAGTCGTTCGCCGGCGGCGAGCCCGATCTGCTGGGTATCCGGATCGATCGCTCCTTCCGGTCGCTGCGCGAAGATGCGCGTTTCCAGAAGCTCGCCGATACCGTGCTGGACCTGCGCTAGGATCCGGATGCAGCAGAAGCAGAAACGGCGTCCCGCCCATCGGGACGCCGTTCTGGCAGGACCAGCCGTCTCAGGCCGCGGCGGCGGCCATGGATTTCCGACGCCAACCCATGAAGCCGAACAGCCCCAGTGCCGTCGCAAGGAGCGGCAGGGCTGCCGGGATCGGCGTGGCGGCAACGGCGGTCGCCGCGATGGTGCCGCTGATCGCGTTCAGCGCATGGCCACTGTTGATGTTGCCCGGAAGCAGGCCGAACAGGCGCAGATAGTAGGTGCCTGCGGCGAGGCTGAGCGTGTTCAACGCACCGCCGTTGGTGCTGCCGAGCGCCAGCAGGCCTGCTGTGTTGGTCAGGCTGAGCGGCGCCGGATTGGCGTCGGTCAGCGCGCTGCCCGCCGGCACCTGGCCGGAGATCGGCGAGTTGTTGAACAAGGCCGCGTAAGCATTGAAGGCATAGGGGCCGTTGGCGGTCGCCGTGGTGGTGACGGTCACGTCGCTGGCATCGGTCAGCGTGAAGGAGAAGGCGTAGTCGTAGTAGGTCTTGCCGTTGCCGAAGCTGGCGACATTGACGCCCGTGGCACCGGCGCCGAAGCTCAGATCGGGATCCGCCGCGGCAATCGAGCCGAGCCCATTGATCGTGTTGGTCCCGGTCACCGTGGTGGCCCCGGCCGGTGCGGCCAGTGCGAGCATCACCGCGCCGACCCATGCGCTCAGAAGAATTGTCAGTTTCATAACCGCTCCGTCTTCCCCAATGCGTGTTCGCGACGGACCGTGGTCTGCCGCGTCGCCACGAATACGAGTCGACGTCTCGGTTATTCCTTTGGTTAACTACGATTCGGGGTCCAGCGGGACGGGCCGTTGCTCGGCCGCAAATATCTGGTGGGCAATGTGAAATCCGCTACGGGCGAATGATGGTCTTCAGCCGGTCGCTGCCACCGGAAATCAGGCGCTGATAGGCCTCCGGCACGGATTGAAGGTCGATCGGATCCTCGACCAGAAGCGAGAGCGGGGCTTCGAGTGCCTGGAGCAGCGCCACCGCCTCAGGCAGCTCGTCGCGGAAGGCGGAGCAACCCTTCAATTCCAGCTCGCGCTCGACCACGGCGATGGCGTTGATCGAGGCGGCGGCGCTCGGGATGCCGACCAAGGCGATCCGCGCCGCCGGTCCGGCGAGCGCGATCAGCTTGCCGAGGACCGCCGGGACCCCGGTCGCTTCGATCGCGCAGTCGAAGGGTTGGCCGATCCAGACCGCATCGAGCTCGACGGGGACAGCGCCGGTCACGGCCTCGACCAGCGCGCGCCGCGCCTGGTTGCGCTCGGCGAACAGCACCGGGCCGAAGCCGAGATGCTTCAGCAGCAGGCAGGCCAGTCCGCCCACCGGCCCGGCGCCCGCCACCAGCACCGGCTTGCCGGGCTCCGGCGCGGCGCGCTTGATCGCGTGCAGGGCGACGGCCAAGGGCTCGCTCAGCGCCGCCACCTGCGGCGGCACCGCGGCGTCGACCTTCAGGAGCCCGCGCGCCGGCAGCACGACCTCTTCCGCAAAGCCGCCGTCGCAGACCTCGCCGACATAGCCGAGCTTGAGGCAGAGGTTGGGGCGGCCGGCCTGGCATTGGACACAGGCGCCACAGGAGGCGCGGGAATCCGCTATGACGCGGTCGCCAGGCGCAAAGTCCGAGACGCCGGCGCCGACCGAAATCACTTCCGCCGTGAACTCATGGCCCGGCGTGACCGGAAGCTGCGCGATCCACTGGCCGGTCTTGAAATTGTGGAGATCGGAGCCGCAGATGCCGGCCGCCAGCACCCTGAGATGCACCGCACCTTCGCCGGGCGCTGCAGGCGGCGCGATGTCCTCAACGGTGAGCTTGCCGATGCCGTGGAAGCGGACTGCGCGCATGACCGACCTTTTCCTCGCGAGGGAGGAATCGATCATGCCACCTTTCTCTGCCGCGCGGGAATGGTCATGGCGGCGACGCCGGCGATGACGCAGAGCAAGCCGCCGAGGGCGCTGGGTGCGAGGCTTTCGCCCAGGAAGACCACGCCGATGGCGACGCCGATCGGCACCCGCAGATAGGCCTGCGACGTGGTGCCGATCGAGCCCAGGGTATGGAGCAGCCGGAAATAGATGGTGAAGGCGAGCGCGGTCGAAAACACCGAGAGGCCGAGCAAGGCCAGGATCGAATCCCTGGAAGGCGAAAGCGTCCAGGGCTGCTCGAAGACCAGGCTGGCCGGGATCAGGATCGCCGCACCGCAGAGCATGGACCCCGCGGCGGGCAACAGCGGATCGAGGCCTTTGAACCGCTTGCCGAAGATCGCCGCACCCGCATAGCTGATGGTGGCGGCGACGATCGCGAGCTGCGCCACCAGTTCATGGCCGAGCCCACCCAGTGCTTGCACGCCGATAATCAGCCCGATGCCGGTGATGCCGGCGACGACGCCGAACAGTTTCCGCAAAGTCAGCGGCTCGTGCCGGGTGATCAACGCGGTCAGGAGAAACACGAAGATCGGCGAGGTCGAATTGAGGATGGTGGCGAGCCCGGCATCGACAGTCTTCTCGGCCCAGGCGATCATGGTGAAGGGCACCACGCTGTTGAGGCAAGCCTGGAACAGGAACTTCCGCCAGCTGGCGCCGTCGCGCGGCAGCTTGAGGCCGCGCAGCCGCATCACACCGAGCAGCAGCAAGCCGGCGATCAGGGTGCGCGCGGCGATGAAGGTGATCGGCGGGATGGTTTCGACGCCGATGCGGATGAAGCTGTAGGAGGCACCCCAGAGCGTCGCCAGGGCGAGGAGCAGCGCAAGTTCGAAGGCGAGATTCGGTCTGGCGGTCATGGCGGCGCGATTCCCCTGTTCCCGCCTTGCTAACGTCAATCGGGGGATGCGGTCACCAGGAAACGGTTCGGCTGCCGCCGAAGCGTGACAGGAGCCTCACAACGCATTGAACCGCAAGGATTTTCGCCGGTTGCGCGGAACCGTTCCAGCCCCTATCTTGCGCCGCACTCAGGAACCCGACAAAGCCGACATGACCGACCTCGCGCATATCCGCAACTTCTCCATCATCGCCCATATCGACCACGGCAAGTCCACGCTCGCAGACCGGCTGATCCAGGCCTGCGGCGGGCTGACCAACCGCGAGATGAAGGAGCAGGTGCTCGACAACATGGAGATCGAGCGCGAGCGCGGGATCACCATCAAGGCGCAGACCGTGCGCCTCAGCTACAAGGCCAAGAACGGCGAGACCTATCAGCTCAATCTGATGGACACGCCGGGCCATGTGGACTTCGCCTATGAAGTCTCGCGCTGCCTCGCCGCCTGCGAAGGCTCGCTGCTGGTGGTCGATGCCTCGCAGGGCGTCGAGGCGCAGACCCTCGCCAATGTCTACCAGGCGATCGAGAACCACCACGAGATCGTGCCGGTTCTCAACAAGATCGACCTGCCCGCCGCCGAGCCGGATCGCGTGAAAACGCAGATCGAGGACGTGATCGGCATCGATGCCTCGGAGGCGGTCGAGATCTCGGCCAAGACCGGCATCAACATCGAGGGCGTGCTGGAAGCGATCGTCCACCGCCTGCCCGCCCCCAAGGGCGATGCCAGCGCGCCGCTGAAGGCGCTGCTGATCGACAGCTGGTACGACGTCTATCTCGGCGTCGTCATCCTGGTCCGCGTCATCGACGGCGTGATGAAGGCGAAGCAGAAGATCACCATGATGTCGAACGGTTCGGTCTACGAGATCGAGCGGGTCGGCGTGTTCACGCCGAAGAACGAGACCCTGCCCGAGCTCACCCCCGGCGAGGTCGGCTTCTTCACCGCCAGCATCAAGGCCGTGGCCGACGTCGCGGTCGGCGACACCATCACCGAAGAGAAGCGGCCCACGGCGCAGGCGGTGACCGGCTTCAAGCCCAGCGTGCCGGTGGTGTTCTGCGGCCTGTTTCCCGTCGATGCCAACGATTTCGAAACGCTCCGCGAGGCGATGGGCAAGCTGCATCTCAATGACGCCAGCTTCCATTTCGAGATGGAGACCAGCGCGGCGCTCGGCTTCGGCTTCCGCTGCGGCTTCCTCGGCCTGCTGCATCTGGAGATCATCCAGGAGCGGCTGGAGCGCGAGTTCAACCTCGACCTCATCACCACGGCGCCGAGCGTCGTCTACAAGATCCACAAGACCGACGGCACGATGATCGAGCTGCACAACCCGGCCGACTTCCCGGACGTGGTGCATATCGACCATATGGAAGAGCCCTGGATCAAGGCGACCATCCTGGTGCCGGACGAATACCTGGGCTCGATCCTGAAGCTCTGCGAGGGTCGGCGCGGCGTGCAGATCGACCTCACCTATGCCGGCTCCCGCGCCATGCTCACCTATCGCCTGCCGCTGAATGAAGTGGTGTTCGACTTCTACGACCGCTTGAAGTCGGTCTCCCGCGGCTATGCCAGCTTCGACTATCACCTCGACGGCTACGAGGAAGGCGACCTGGTGAAGCTCAACATCATGGTCAACGGCGATCCCGTGGATGCGCTCTCCTGCATCGTCCACAAGAGCCAGGCCGAAGCGCGCGGCCGCACCTTGTGCGAGAAGCTGAAGGACCTGATCCCCCGGCAGTTGTTCAAGATCGCGATCCAGGCGGCGATCGGCGGCAAGGTGATCGCCCGCGAGACGGTGAGCGCCTTGCGCAAGGACGTGACCGCGAAATGCTACGGCGGCGACATCAGCCGCAAGCGCAAGCTCCTCGACAAGCAGAAAGAGGGCAAGAAGAAGATGCGCCAATACGGGAATGTCGAAATCCCGCAAAGCGCCTTCATCGCCGCCCTCAAGATGCACGAATAGCGGCGTTTTCCGCCTCCCGGACCACCACCGGGCGATATCGCTTGCAGCGGCGGCGCAAGCGTGGTGGTTGTAGGCCTTAACCACGAAAGGGCCGCCGATGGGAAAGACGCCGAACTATCGTTTCGACCGCATGCAGCGGGACAAGGCCAAGGCGGAGAAGAAGGCCGAGAAGGCCGCCGCCAAGGAAGCGAAGAAGGCCGAGCAGAAATCTGCCGAGTCCTCGGAACCTTCATCCGACGAAGGCTGAGACCGCATGGCCGCCGAACCCCGTTCCGCGCGCCTCGCGGTGCTGATCGACGCCGACAACACCTCGCCGCGGATCGCGGCCGGGCTGTTCGAGGAAGTCGCCAAGATGGGCGAGGCCAGCGTGCGCCGGATCTACGGCGACTTCTCCAGCAGCCGGCTCAAATCCTGGGCCGACCTCTTGAACAAGTTCGCGATCGTGCCGCAGCAGAACTTCGCCTACACCACCGGGAAGAATGCGTCCGACATCGCGCTGGTGATCGACGCCATGGACCTCTTGTACAGCGGCCGGTTCGACGCCTTCTGCCTGGTCTCCTCGGACAGCGATTTCACGCGGCTGGCCGCGCGGATCCGCGAGCAGGGCGTCGATGTCTACGGCTTCGGCGCCAAGAAGACGCCGGAGAGCTTCCGCCAGGCCTGCCGCCGCTTCATCTACACCGAGAATTTGGCGCCGGAGGCGCCGGGGAACTTGGCGCCGGCCGCACCCGCGGCGGATCGCAGCGCGCCGGAAGCGGCGAAGTCGCTGGAGCCCGCCGCCGCCGCGGTGCCGCTGCTCAGCCGGGTGATCGCGCAGCTCTCGGACGACGACGGCTGGGTCAACCTGCGCGGCGTCGGCAACCGGCTGGCCAACCTCGCGCCGGATTTCGACCCGCGCACTTACGGCGCAGCCAAGCTCGGCGATCTCGTGACCAAGACCAAGGCCTTCGAGATCAAGCGCCATGCCGGCGGCGACATGCTGATCCGCCCCAAGGCGAAGGCCGCCGCCCCGGCAAGCACGCCGGCACCGGCACCGGAAGTGTCGGGCGGCGATGCCGATGGCGTCGCGCGGACCACGGCGCGCAAGGCCGCGCCGCGCCGGCGGCGCAGCTAGCCGGCTTGGATTCCGTCCGCTACCAGGGCGAGACGATCGCGCTGCAACCCTACGGCAACGGCGCGACCGGCGTCACCGCGTTTGCGGTGCGCGATGATTTCATCATCGTCCGCTTCAAGAACAGCGCGCGCGACACCTATGTCTACGACCGAGAGAAGCCCGGGCCGGAGCAGCTCGAGCGGATGAAGTGGATCCTGCGCAAAGGCTCCGGCCTCACCACCTATATCAACCGCCATGTCCGCGACTACGCGGAGCGGCTCGGTTAGCGGCCTCGCAGCCGGGACCAGGTTGCGGGGTCCCATAGGCCGAGGGGGTATTGGGTATAGGACGATTCTGTCAGGGTCCGGTCGGGGTTGCGCGATCTGTGCGGGCCCGGTGGGGGTAGGCGATTCTGTGGGGGTCCCGTGGGGGCTCGCGGAACTCACGCGCGCTGCGCGAGAGCGGAAGCGATACTCACGATGTCAAACAGCACCATCGCATCAACCGCGACGGCCGCCGGACGAGCCGCCTGAAGCGGGTGCCGCGGAACCTTTACGGCCCCCGGCGGCGAAAGGCCCGCCAACTTCATGCGATTGCAGCACTATCTCCGGCGGGCGCGGCCGGTCCTATCCGGCTGGCGTAAAGGCCCTGTAAAGGTTCCGCACCAATCTGGAGGCAAAAACCGCGCGGCATTCACCGGCGCAAGCGACCGTGTTTCGATCCGCCGTTGCGAAAGCGATTATAGTGCATTTTGCGCGCTCTCACAAACATCGGTGCGAGAAAGCGAGCCGATCGGGTGCGCGCCGAATTCGCTGCGCGCGTCATCCCTGACGTCAGACCGAGGCGGGTGAATGCAGCGGCCGGTCAGGCTCGGCGTTGCTGAGCGGCCGGGTCCGGAGCTTCTGCGCGAGGTCGATCGAGAAACGCGTGTGCATCACCGCCTCGATCTTCATACGGGCGGGCCAAGGTCCGCGATTATCGTTGACGCGGGTCCTTGGCGCTGCGGTCTGGTGCGCGCATACTCGTTAGAGGCAGCCTGAACCAGGCGGGCCGACCGCAACCAAGAGCACCGGTTGAACCGCCCGTTTTGGAGGGGATCTCGATGTCCGGCGTCACGGTCTTCCCTGCCGGCACGCGCCGGTTCGAAACCTATCTCGCGCCATCGGCGACCAGCGGCGGCGCCCGCATTGCACGACTGGTCGACGGTGACTTGAGCCAGAGCATGGGCGGCGGCGTGGTCGTCTATGAGCGGCTGACCGTCGCGTGGGATCTGCCCTTCGATGAAATGATTGTCGTGCTGGAAGGCGCGATGCGGATCCATTCGGGCGGCGCGGTTCATGACTGCGGGCCCGGCGATGTCGCCTGGTTCCCGGCGCATACGGCCCTGCGCTATGAGGTGCCGGAGCGCGTGGTGGTGTTCTACGCGACCTATCCCATCGCCCCGCGTGCGGCGGCGCAGGCGTAGCCCGTGGCCTGGCCGCAATCCGCGACAATGGAGACTGAATAGCCCCTATAACATTGGGATAACGCACTATTTTCGCATTGACGTTAACTGCAAGACACGCCGCGCGATTGCATCTTTTGCCTGTTTCGTGCAAACGCGCACCCGGCGATTGCACGAAAAGGCCGTTTCGTGAAACCGCAGGCTTGGGGGCGCCCTCGTCGATGCCGCCCCTCTCAGCCGGCTGATCGACACTTTCTTCGAACACCCGATCAGCTTCGTGCCGACGATCGCGCGACAGCTCGGCGTTTCCTACAACGCCGCCAAGAACAACCTACAGCGGCTGGCGGAGGAAGGGATCGTGAAGGAAGACCGGTTCAAGGGGCGGAGATTCTGGATCGCGCAGGATGTGTTGGATGTTACGACGGATGATGAGGGGGAGGCGTAGCGGCGCACAGATCCAAACAAGTCAAGTTCAGTATCGTGTACTCGGAAATCTGTGTCCCGATTGTGCTCAGCTAACCAACGACCGAAATAGTCCAAGGACCATCGTCTATACGATGAAGCGCAGTTAAAAGACCCGGCTCAACCCTTCGATACGCGTCAACATTCGAAACAAGGATGCAGAGCGGCCCCTCGTTAAAAGAGTGATTGGCGATTACAGGAGCGAGAGTGCTGGGAAGGTCAAGGCTATCAATTGAAGTCACAGACGTTGGAAAGTTCGAAACTCCAATATGCCTGTATCGAATCTTGAGACCATGCATGCTTCTTAGCAGAAGCTCAGGAGCAATAGCGGTAAAGTGAAAGTGAGGTGCGTCGCGAAGATCAATGATTTCGCTCGGACGAGCCTCGGTAAGAGATCTCAGGAAAGTTGCCCCGTGCAATCCTTCCGCAACAACAACTATTAGAAGTCGCTCGCGATTAAAATCGAACTCGAATTGTCGGCGCGCGAATTTTTTATTCGCTGAATCATCAGCGAGCTCATTTGGGCTTCTAAGTTTGAAGTTTAAAATATTTGTCACGACAACATTGTCCTGGCGCCGGTCAGAGGGCAGAATCTGATGTCAATGACGCTTCAAGCGCTGCGTAGCTTAGCTGATGAAGCGACCATGGGCTACCCCATTCTGCCTCACCCATCTCCAGTTTTCCTGTCACTTTATTCTTGTATTCCCGATCCTTAAGGAACACTCGTCCATATAACTTGGGGGCGATCCCAACAAATGGCCGGAACAAGACCTTTCCGACTTTGCCATCCATTTCGCCAACGCGAATCACCGGCACGGGCATCGCGACTTCCTCGCGATTATTCTCGACACCAGCCTCAAGTCGCGCTCGCGCCTTGTGCTCCTCAACGACCTTAACTGCGAGCGGAACTTCACTCGGTGGAATCCAGACTTCAGGAACTGTTGCTATCGCGTCACCGTGCAATGAGAGGGCTTCACTCTTTGGATAGGCTTCAATGTATTGAACCTCATAAACCCCCGCCGAAACGATATGCCTAGCACAGTAGTGACAAGGAAAAGTGGTCACAAAAAGTCGAGAAGCGACAGGTGATGTTCCCGATCGAGCAGCAGATAAAAGCGCATCCATTTCGGCGTGAACTGATCGACTGAATTCCAAGAGACCACCGAGCCTCGTCTTTCTTAAGCGTTCCAACTTCGTTGATCGATCCTCTTCCGATAAATCGGAGCCATACAGAGCGACTAATGCGTCTTCAATGATCTTGTTTTGGAACTCGTTATTGCTGCAATGTGCATTTTCGCATAAGGCGCATCGGTTCTCGACATTTGGACCACCAGCTCCATCGCCATAGACCCCTCCTCCAGCTCTTGGCACCTCGTTCGTCCCTGTAGCAACGATGCTGCCTAGGCTATCGACAAGTGATGCCCCCACTTGACGTGATAGACAACTACTCTGGAGCTTGGCCGTATGCGCAACGTGCATCGCCGTCTCATCGATTGTTGGTCTAAGTACGGACCGATGAGTAATAATCGATACAAGCCTGTCCAACTCGCTCAGCAGGCGCAGATCAATTGCGTCCTTCATCTCACCATTCGGGGCGGTCACCTTCGCTGTGTTGTCGACAAAAAAGTCTGCCTCCTGGAAAACGTCTGTAACGTGCTGCCCGAACTTATTGTCTCTATCATCAGAATCTCGAGCCATAAATTCATCGACCTTCTGCTTGTTGGCTGCTTTGCCTTGGTCGATGCCGGTAAAGAATGCGTTCAGAAGTCGCTTCTTCCGAACAGGCTCACTGCATACAACGCCAATCAGAATAAATGCGTCGCCATAAAGCTTCTGCAGTATCCTTGCCTCAGCCGGATGCTTTAGAGAATCGAGTATGTAGGCACGAGGATTCCCATCAGGCGCCACGACTTGACCCCTGACGTAAGCCTTGTTTTGCGATTTCGCCCGCGTCTCAGCAATCTTTTCGACTAAGCGCAATGCAATAGCAGCGTGATCTGCCTTTCGCATTGTGTCTCCGTACGTTTGCATTGCAATCTTCTTGTCGAGTGGATCGTGTGGCAGTTCTATCTTGTTTGCCTTCACCCAATCGCCGATTACGTCACCCGCTTTGAGAATCTCGCAACTAAACTTTGACCCGTTATAAACAGTGTCCTTCAATCGCCGTTCAAGTTGGCGTGCTACGTGAGATGAACCTGCGCCCACTGGCCCGACGACCGCAAAAAAGATTTCATTTGCGGCATGCCCTTTGATTAGAGCTTTGCTATCTTTTGAATCCTGGTTAGCAGCTTTGAGTTCTGCGGCAGCCACTTGGAAGACTCCCCCTATATCCAAATAGTTGTAGCCAACCTATGCCAATTGCGAGCCGAAGAGAAGATTGGCCCGCTTGAGTTGGGTGCACATATACCTTTCGATCGATGGGACATTATAACAAATCACTCGCCGGCCGGTACAAACCGCTCGTCCTCTCCGTCTCCGTCCGCGCCGTGCTTGACACCCGCGCACCGCTTCCCGAACACTCTCTGCCATGCCCAGTCGGCCGGGAGAAATGGCGGGCGGGCGGGAGGGAGTTGGGGCTTGGCGGGCGGCCTCGTGGCGATGAAATGACACCGCGAACGGGTTCCTGGGTTTTGTTGCGAGGCGGTTATCGGGCCTCGCGCGGGCAAGGGCCTTCGCTTCCTCCTTCGGTGATGTTTGGGCGATCGCGTTTTGGCGCCTCTGGGATTCCGCCTGTGCGGAACTCAGGGGTCCCCGGCCTTCGCCGGGGATGACGAGCGGAGAGAGGCGGCCGTCTGCGATTGCCCCGCTGCTGAACATTTTGGGAGGAGATGCTGTCATGGCTGAGCACACCAACAACTATCCGAAGCTCCACAACGCGATGTGGCCGGGGGTGGTCGGCAAGGGGGCGCCGGGGGCGGAGCCGTTTATCGGGCTCGATACCTTGCTGGAGCTCACCGCCAAGGCCGATGTCGATGGGGTGAAGTTCGACGGGGTCGATCTCTGGCTCGCCGATCCGCATGTCTCGATCGACAGCTCCAAGGACGACGTGAAGCGCGTCGTGGACAAGATCGCCGGCTATGGGCTGAAGATCGGCTCCTTCGTGGCGCCGATCTGGGGCGGGGCAGGCGGCGGGTCGGCGATGGGCTCGGCCGAGGACCGCAAGAAGTTCGTCGAGGCGGTGCGCAAGGCTTGCGTGATCGGCAAGTGGATGCGCGACATGGGGATTCGTCCCACAGGTGGCGTGCGGATCGATTCCTCGTCCAGCGTCACCGACTGGGAGAAGGATCCGGCCGGCAACACCCACAAGATCGCCGAGACCTTCCGCGAGGCCGGCAAGGTGGCGCAGGACCATGGCGAGTATCTGTTCGCCGAGGGCGAGATCTGCTGGGGCGGGATGCAGTCCTGGAAGAAGAACGTGAACCTGCTGGAAGAGGTCGGCATGCCGGGCGTGGTCGGCTACCAGGCCGACATGGCGCATTCGATGCTGTTCACTTTGGGCTACAACTCGGAAGAGGACCGGCTGTTGCCGAAGGATTACGACTGGAAGGACAAGTCGCAGCTCGATGCCGCCTATAAGAAGGTGGCCGATGCGCTGCGGCCCTGGACCTATGATTTCCACGTGGCGCAGAACGACGGCACGGTGTTCGGCTCCGGCGATCATGAGAAGACCGGGCGGCACGTCCAGGCGACCGATCCCAACGGCAAGCTCGATATCGCCAAGCATGCCGGCTATTGGCTGCGCGACGACAAGGGCGCGCTGACCAAGAAGATCCGGCATCTGTCGTGGGACGGCTGCATGTTCCCCAACGCGGTGATGCAGCAGCAGCAGACCTGGAACGACGTGCTCGGCGCCATGCTGAAGGTGCGCGATGCGCATGGGTGGCGGGAGTGACGACTGAGAGCGCGCAGCGTTCTTAGTCGTCATGGTACGCGAAGGCGTACCATCCACGAGTTTCTCTCCGCGGCGCAGAGTGACGTGGGCAAACTCGTGGATGCCAAGGCCAAGCCTTGGCATGACGGCGTTGAAAATTTGAGCATCCTGCGACGGCAGGCAAACTCGTGGATGGTCCGCCTACGCGGACCATGACGACCTAAAAAATTGACCTTGGGAGTCTGACGTGGCCAAGAAGAAGCTGAATATCGGGATCATCGGCGGCGGGTTCATGGGGCGGACGCATTCCAATGCGTTCCGGCAGGCGCCGGAATTCTTTGCGCTGGATTACCAGCCGGTGCTGAAAGCCGTCTGCACGCGCTCGGCCGAGGGGGCGGCGAAGTTTGCCGCCAACTGGGGCTTCGAGAGCGCGGAGAGCGACTGGCGCAAGCTGATCGAGCGCAAGGACATCGACCTCATCGACATCGCCTCGCCCAACGACACCCATGAGGAGATCGCCATCGCCGCGGCCAAGGCCGGCAAGATGGTGATGTGCGAGAAGCCGCTGGGCCGCACCGCCGCCGAGGCCGAGCGCATGGTCGCCGCGGTCGAGGCGGCCAAGGTGCCGAACATGGTCTGGTACAATTATCGCCGGGTGCCGGCGGTGACCCTGGCCAAGAAGCTGATCGACGAGGGCCGCTTAGGGAAGATCTTCCACTACCGCGCCAAGTTCCTGCAGGACTGGACCATCTCCGCCGACGTACCGCAGGGCGGCACCGGGACCTGGCGGCTGGATGCGAGCGTGGCAGGGAGCGGCGTCACCGGCGACCTGCTGGCGCATTGCATCGACACGGCGATGTGGCTGAACGGCGGGATCGAGACCGTGACCGGCGCCACCGAGACCTTCGTGAAGCAGAGGAAGCACGCGGTCTCCGGCCAGGTCGCCGAGGTGAAGATCGACGACGCCAGCATGTTCCTGTCGCGCTTCAAGAACGGCTCGCTCGGCATGTTCGAGGCGACCCGCTATGCCCGCGGGCACAAGGCGCTCTACACCCTGGAGATCAACGGCGAGAAGGCCTCGATCTTCTGGGACCTGCACGATCTCCACCGGCTGCAATGGTTCGACCACAAGGACGAGGGGCAGCTGCGCGGCTGGCGCTCGATCCACATCACCGACGGCGATCACCCGTATATGGGCCATTGGTGGGTGCCGGGGCTGCAGATCGGCTATGAACATACTTTCATCCACCAGGCGGCGGATTTCATCGAAGGCCTGACCAGCGGCAAGGCGGCGGCGCCGACCTTCCGCGATGCGCTGGCGACCGAGTATGTGACCGATGCGGTGCTGAAGAGCGCGGCGTCGAAGCAGTGGGAGAATGTGAAGGGGTGAGGCGCCCTGCCCGCCCCCGATCTCCAGTCCCGGCGCGTTCCGGTTGACTTGCTGCCCCGCCGCTTCGCATGATCGGGGCGCGGCCCGGTTGCGATCGGCCGAGCCTGAGGGGAGCGGGGTTGCGGTGAAGTTCGTTGGCGGAGTCTGCCTGGCGCTGTTGCTGTGGTTCGGCAACCTGGTCTCGCCGGCCGCGGCGCAGGATCCCTACCGGATCACGCCGCGCCAAAAGGAGATCATCCAGACCATCATGAATGCGCAGGGCGGCTATATCGACGCCGCGCTCTACGAGGAGTTCTGGTCGGCCATCCCCCTCACCGGCGCAGAGAAGGCCTGGCTGGTCGAGCAGATGCAGGCCTTCATGGTCAACGGGCAGGTCTTCACGCGGGAGAGCTGGGCCTCGGCGGAGATCGCGCTCCGGACCGGAAGCTACACCGAGACCGACGACTACAAGCGCGCGAAGCAGAAGAATTTCGACGCCCTGCATGCCATGGGTCCAGGCGCGTCGACGGCCGATTTCGAGCGCAGCGTCGCCAATGCCGAGCGGATCATCCGCGGCGCCGCCAACCGCGAGCCGGTGGATTTCGGCGGCGGCCGCATCGCCTACATCACCGAGGACCTGGTCGCCACGGTGCTTGCCGGCATCGACGGCTCGCTCGACCGCGTCAACCTGCTGCTGATGCCGGAGTGGCAGCCGACCGAGATGGAGATCGCACTGCCCGAGCCGGGGGTGAAGCTGCTGCTGCCGTGGCATCTGGCGCGCCAGAACTCGGTGAAGGAACTGGAACAGGGCGTTCAGCTGCCCACGACCTTCTATTCCGGCGCGCTGGACGAGACGACCTTCGTCGATATCGGTTATGTAGGCTTCGCCGGCTTGAAGCTCGCCTCTCGCGAGGTCATGTTCTCCGCCGTGCGCGGCGCCTTCAAGAACGCGGGAATCGCGTTCACCGGCGAGCCGGTCCTGGAACCGTGGCGCGGCCATGACAGCGTGACGGCATGGGGCACCGGATCGGCCGACGGAACGCCGATCGCCGGCTATATCCGGGTGTTCATCCCCGGCGCGCGCCAAGGCCTCAGCATGGTCCTGCTGCTGCGGCAAGGATCAATGACCGAGCTGGTCGGCGTCGTCGACGGCTTCGAGCACAAACTGTCCCTGGTCGAATGAGGCGAGGAGAGAGCGCGATGCCGCCAGCACCCGACACTTCGGACAACCGCAAGCCGGAGCAGCGCCTGAAGGACCTGGGCATCGAGCTGCCGCCGGCGCCGGGCGTGGCCGGCGACTATCTGCCTTACATCATCACCGGGAACCTGCTGATGACCTCGGGGCAGCTGCCTTGGATCAACGGCGAGCTGAAGTTCAAGGGCAAGATCGGCGCCGAGCTCACGCTCGAGCAGGGTTACCAGGCGTTTCGCCTCTCGGCGCTGAACGCGATCGCGCAGGTGCGGAAGGCGCTGGATGGAAACCTGGACCGCGTCAACCGGATCCTGCGGCTGGAAGGCACCTTCGGCTGCGCGCCGGGATTCACCGATCACCCGAAGGTGCTGAACGGTGCCTCGCATATCGTCAACGAGGTGTTCGGGCCGCGCGGACTCCACACGCGGATGGTGCAGGCCAACCCGGAGATGGCGCTGGATTGCGCGACCCTGGTGGTGCTGTTCGCGGAGATTGCCTAGCTGCGCTGGCTGTGATCGGGGCCGTGGGGCATGACCGCTTGCGCGGTGCCGAGGCAGAGAGTGTAGGCGATGGCGGCGACCACGGCGGTCATCACCCAGGCCGCGATCATGAAACGCGGCAGTGCCAGCCTGAAGCCCCGCATGTGACCTCCCCGATTCCAATCGGTCCCGACGTCACATCAGCTTAGGCGATGATTGTGAAAACTTCGTAACGGTCGGGCGGTCGGCGGGGCCGCGCCGCCCGAATCCGCACAGTCCGGTGCAGGATATCGCTTTCTCTTGGTTAATCCGGCTGCTTCGCCATCTCGCGCAGGTTGGCTTCGAAGACTTCGGGGGGCTGGCCGCCGGAGATCAGGTATTTGCGGTTGACGATGATCGCCGGGACCGAGTTGATGCCGGCGGAGAGCCAGGCCTGCTCCTCCTGCCGCACGTCGGCGGCGTAGCGGTCGGAGGCGAGGATCGCGCGGGCTTCCGCCGGGTCGAGGCCGGCCTGCTGGGCGGCGGCGACCAGCACCTCGGGATCGGCGATGTTGCGGGCGTCGGTGAAATAGGCGCGCAGCAGCGCGTGTTTCAGCGCCGGCTGGCTGGCCGGCTGGGCGACGCCGGCCCAATGCAGCAGGCGATGCGCGTCGAAGGTGTTGTAGATCCGCTCCTGCGGATTCATGGTGAAGCCGACCGCGGCCGCGCGCTGGCGGATGTGCTCGCGCGACGCGGCGAATTCCTGTTTCGAGCGGCCGTATTTCTTGGCGAGATGCTCGTCGCGGTCCTCGCCCTCCGGCGCCATGTCGGGGTTGAGCTCGAAGGGCTGGAACTGGATCTCCGCTTCGACCTCGCCCTCCAGGCGCTGCAACGCGGTCTCGAGACTGGCGAGGCCGACGGCGCACCAGGGGCATACCACGTCGGAGACGAAATCGATCTGGATCTTCTTGGCCGCCATGGGGGTGCTCCTCGGTTTGCTGCCGCTTATATGGCCGGGCGCGCGCGGTTACGCCAGCGCCGCGGCTATGCGGTGCAGGGCGGCCAGGGTTGCGCCTTCCTTGACCGTGTCGGTGAAAGTGGGCCAGGTCGAGAGCTTGACCACCACCATGTCGTGCTCCCAGGAGATCCAGATCAGCTGGCCGAAGACGCCGACGCACATCAAGGTCCGCGACCGCGGGTCCTCGAGCCAGAACTGGTTCTTGTAGGAGCCCTGGTCCAGGATCTCCCAGTATTGCGGGCCGTGGCGTCCGCCGTTGCGCGCGGCCTCGACCCAGGCCGCCGGCACGATGCCGCCCCCGTTCTCCAGGATCATCTGGCCGAAGCGGCCGTAGTCGCGGAGCGTGGCGTTGAAGCCGCCGCAGGCCAGCGCATAGCCAGCGGAATCGACGGTGAAGCTGGCACTCTCCTCGACGCCGAGCTTCTGCCAGATCTCCTCGGACACGAGCTCGGGCAGGCGCTTGCCGGTGACGCGCTCCATGCAGAAGGCGATCACGTCGGTCTCGATCGAGCGGTAGTTGAATTCCGCGCCATGCGGGCGCTCGAGGGTCTTCAAGCTGAGGATCAGTTCCCAGATATGCGCCGGCCATTTGAAATCGGGATCGCTGCCGGGCGGGATCGGCTTCCAGCCGCAGGCGACGTCCATCTGCCCGACCTCGCAATAGCGGTCGGTGTAGTCCTCGCTGAACTTGACGCCGCTCCTCATGTCGAGGACCTGCTGCAGGGTGGCGCCCTGATAGGCAGTGTCGGCGAGCTCCGGCAGGTAGTCGGTGACGAGCCGCGCGGGATCGATCAACCCGCGGCCGACCAGGATGCCGCAGACGGCGGAGGTCACCGACTTCGCCACCGATTGCGAGAGATGCAGCGAACGCGCGGTCATGCCGTTGTAGTAGCGCTCGGCGCGGATGCTGCCGCCTTTCAGCACCAGCAGGCCGTCGGTGAAGGTCTCGTCGAGCAGTGCGGCGAGCGTGGTCTTGCCGCCGGCGCAGCTTGCGACTTCGAGCGCGTCGAGGTCGCGCTCGTCGCGCGGCAGCTTCTTCGCATGACCGCCGCCGCGCCAGACTTCGCGGGTCGGCATGAGCTCGCGGATATGCTGGAAGGCCCAGCGGTTCCAGGGCGGCCGGTCCCAGTCGAGCTTCGGCACGACCAGGGCCGGCGGCGATCCTTCCATGATCGCGGGACGCGGTGCGGAATTCTGATCGGACGGCATCAGAGGTTCGATCCCTTCAGGCTGTAATCGTGGCGGTGGTCGCCGATCAGCCAGAGCATCTTGTCGAAGACCTGGAACGGACTCGCGGTCGAGACCGCGCGGCCGGCCTCGGCGATGCGCTCGATGATCTCCGGCCGGCAACGGGTGTAGAGGGCGGCATGCGACTGGATGAAATCCTTGTAGTACCAGTGATCGACCAGCTTCTTGTCTCCGAAGTCCCAGCGCACATAGCCGTCATGGTCGTCGTAAAGCCGCTCCTCGACGATGCGTTCGTAAGGCGTCTCGAGCTGGACCGCTTTCAACAGCTTCACCAGGAAAGCGATGCCGTTGACGGTGGCGCTGTCATAGACGGGTGCGGCTTCCGGGAAGCGGGCCCAGAGCAGGCGCGAGGTCAGCACCATGAAGCTGCGGCTCTTGTCGTCGCGGGCGACCGCGGCGCGAAGCGTGTCGAAGGCCGAGGAAAGCTCGGCGGCGTCGAGCCGGTCGAGGACCGGCAGAACCTGCCGCGCCAGATGGTCGGCGGAGGCCGGGCCGGTGCGGTGATAGGCGAGCCATTCCGCCAAGATAGTGGCGCGTTCCTCGGCCGGGCGGTCCGGGGCCGCCGCCGCGCGGATCGCCGCCTGGTCGCGCTGGAACGAGCCGGCCTTCAGGTTGGCGGGGTCGAGCAGCAGGGCCGCCGCCTGGAAATAGCGCCGCACCAGCTGACCCCAGACCGTCGAATCCATTACCCCAGTCCCCGAACGTCCCCGACCGTGATTAACACTTTAGCGCCCCGGAAATCCCCTGGCACGGGCTTTGCGACATCTTCGGCGCGACGGCGTGAAGGGCAGATTTTGCCCGCTCCAAACCCCAAGAGGCAGGACAATGTCAGGGATCGGCGGATTGAGCTTCGAGATGGTGACCACTCCGACCTTGGGCCCGACTTTGGGAATGGCCCAGGCCGGCCCGGACCCGCAGAAGCCGGCCGGCAACGCGGCGGTCGATGAATTCCTGGCCTATATGAAGAAGTCGCTGGCCGAGCGCATGGCCGATGCCTGGCTCGCCGCCCATGGCCTGGACCGCGCGAAACTGAAGGCGATGAAGCCCGACGAGCGCGAGGCGGTGCTGAAGCAGATGGCCGAGGAGCTGAAACAGCAATTGCAGCAGGCCACCGCCGCCGCTAAAGGCGCGCGCAAGACCCAAGCGGCCTGAATCACCCTTTCCGGCGATTCCGTGATTTGACAGCCCGCCAAGGCTGCGCCAGCCTACGGCCTCACTTCTCCTTGGGGACCCTGCGGTGCTGGATCGGCTGGCGGAGCGGCGCGGAATCTGGCGCCGGCTCGGCTTTATCCTCTTCCTGTTCGCGATGCTCGGCGCGCCACTGGCGCAGGCCGACGATTTCACGCTGCCCAAGGCCGAGACCGCCGACTTGAAGAAGCTCAACCTGCATGTCAGCCAGTATCACGTGGTCCATGCCAAGCCCGGCATGGACGTCGAGCTGCTGAACATGGACGACGAGCCGCTGGGCGTCGGGCTCTCGCGCGGCGATTTCTGCACCGCCGCGCTGCAGGGCACGGTCGAGGTTTCCGGCGTGCTCTACAGCGTCGCCGGGAAGGGCGGCGACAGCCTGGTCGATTGCGCGCTGCCGGAATTCTCCTGCCCGCGCTGCGCCGCCTTCGATCTCGGCAGCAACAGATTTGTGAGATTGACCAGCTCGGACGGGCTCGGCGCCAAGGCCTACGGCCTGGTCCCCTATCGCAGCATCGCGGTCCAGTCGGGACGGCTGAAGCTCGGCACCGTCGTTTACATCCCGGCGGCGCGCGGCTTGAAGCTGCCGAACGGCCAGAAGCACGACGGCTATTTCCTGGTCGCCGATATCGGCGCGATGGACGAGAACCAGATCGACCTCTACACCGGCACCAAGCCGCTGCGGTGGAAGATCCTCGGCAGCGGCACCCGGCACAGCCGCAGCGTCGCCGCCTATGTCATCACCGACCCCGCGGTGGTGAAGCCGCTGAAAGCCGCCCACACCGCCTCCGCCAAGGCCGCCTTCGCCGAATAGCGGCGCCGTATCATCCGGGAACCGAAGCGACCTGCCCCCGTTTCGAGAAGAGATGGGCGTGCCTGAGGTCGTTATGCAATTTATCGGAAATCACACTGGGAAGCCGAGTCTGAACGGCAGCGCGGGCATCGCCGCCTTCGAGATCGGCGACCGCTCGATCACGGTGCGCTTTGCCGAGGGCGGGACCTATCTCTACGACCAGGTGAAGCCCGGCAAGGTGCATGTGGCGCAGATGATCGCGCTGGCCCGCGCCGGCGCCGGCCTCGCCACCTATATCAGCCAGCAGGTCCGCAACAACTACGCCCGCAAGGTCGAGTGAAGCGGTGATCCGAAAGGGCGGACGGGCCGTATCAAGGTCCGTGGCAGCCCCGACCTGGATCATCATGAAGCCCTTTCTCCTCACCTACCTCGTTTCCGGACTGAGTTTCCTGGCGCTGGACGCGGTCTGGCTCGGCGTCATGGGGACGACGCTCTACCGCGCGCAGCTCGGCAACCTGGTGCTGGAGAAGTTCCTGCTGGCGCCGGCCGTCGCCTTCTACCTGCTCTATCCGGTCGGGATCGCGGTCTTCACGGTCGGGCCGGCGCTGCAGGCCGCCTCCGGCCTGGTCGCCCTCGGATACGGGCTGCTGTTCGGCTTCCTGGCTTATTCGACCTATAACCTGACCAACCTGGCCACGCTGCGCGGCTGGTCGCCGCTGGTGACCGCGGTCGACATCGGCTGGGGCTCGGTCGCGACCGGGGCCGCCGCCTTCGCCGGCTTCTGGATTCTGCGCCTGCTGGGCAAAGGCTGATACCCATGCTGCCGCAGACTGTCTGGATCACCGGCGGCGGGTCGGGCATCGGCCGCGCGCTGGCGCGATCCTTCGCGGGCGACGGGCATGTGGTGGCGATCAGCGGCCGGCGCGGCGAGGCCCTGGCTGAAACCGCGGCCGCAACCCCCGGCGCCATCCACTGTCATCCGCTGGATGTCACCGACGGCGGCGCCGCCGCGCAGGTCGTCGCGGCGATCGAGAGCAGCCTCGGCCCCATTCATATCGCCGTGCTCAACGCCGGCACCTACACGCCGATCTGGGTCGAGGGATTCGACGCGCGGGCCTTTCGCGACATGATCGAGACCAACCTGATCGGCGTCGGCAACACGATCGCGCCGCTGCTGGAGAGCATGCGCGCCCGCGGCAGCGGCACCATCGTCATCGTCGCCTCGGTCGCCGGCTTTGTCGGGCTGCCGGGTGCCGCGGCCTACGGCGCTTCCAAGGCGGCGCTGATCAACATGGCTGAGGCGCTCTATCCTGACGCAAGGCGATATGGCATCCGCATCGCGGTGGTCTGCCCCGGATTCGTGGAGACGCCGCTGACCGCGCAGAACGATTTCGCGATGCCGTTCCTGATCTCGGCGGAGGAGGCCTGCCGGCGCATCCGCCGCGGCCTGGAAAGCGGGCGTTTCGAGATCGCCTTTCCCCGGCGCTTCGCGCTGCTGCTGAAGCTGGCGCGGCTGCTGCCCTACCGCCTCTATTTCAGGCTGACGGCGCGGATCCGGTCATGAGCGCCGCTGCAGCTGCAGGTGCACGACATCGATCTTGCCGAGGCTGAAGCCGACCTCGCAGTAGCGCAGATAGTAGTCCCACATGCGGCGGAAGCGGTCGTCGAAGCCGAGCGACTGGATGGCGGGCCAGTTCTCGCGGAACCGCTCGCCCCAGAGCCGCAGGGTCCGCGCATAATCGCTGCCGAAGCCGTCGTTCGAGAGCACCGAGAGGCCGGCGCGCTGCGCCAGGGTCTCGAGGATCTGCCGCGTCGGCAGCATGCCGCCGGGGAAGATGTAGCGCTGGATGAAGTCCGCCGACTTGCGGTAGGACGCGTAGCGACTCTCATCGATGGTGATGATCTGCAGCGCCGCCTTGGCGCCGGTCGCCATGCGGTCGCGCAGGACCTGGAAATAGACCGGCCAGTTGCGCTCGCCCACCGCCTCGAACATCTCGATCGAGACCACCGCGTCGTATTCGCCGGTGCAGTCGCGATAGTCCTGCAGGCGGATATCCGCCTTGTCGGCGAGGCCGGCGCGGGCGATCCGCTCGCGGGCGAAGCGATACTGCGCATCCGAGATGGTGAGGCTGACCGGGCGGGCTTCAAGCTCGCCGGCCGCCATTTCCGCGAAACCGCCCCAGCCGCAGCCGACCTCGAGCACCCGGCTGCCGCGCTCGATTCCGGCGAGCTCGGCGATGCGGCGGTATTTCCGGCTCTGGGCCGCGGCGAGATCGTCGCCGTCCTCGGCAAAGCGCGCCGAGGAATAGGTCATGGTTTCGTCCAGCCAGAGCCGGTAGAAGTCGTTGCCGAGATCGTAATGCGCGGCGATGTTGCGCCGGCTGCCCTTGCGGGTGTTGGGCCGCAGCAGATGCGCCAGGCGGTTGACCACGCGCATGACCCCGAAGCCGGCGAGCTTCTTGTCCAGCACATGCTGGTTGAGGGAGGCGAGCCGGAGCAGCCCGTCGACGTCGTCCACGCCGATTTCGCCGGAGAGATAGGCTTCGGCAAAGCCGAGCTCGCCGCCGAAGGCCATCCGCCGCAAGGCCGCCCAGGTCCGGATGTCCAGCGCGACCTTGGGCCCCGCGGTCTCGCCGCGGTAATGCCGCGTCGCCCCGTTCGGAAAGCGGATCGACACTTCGCCGATCTCGAGCTGCGCGCAGCAGCGGTGGAGGAAGGCCGACCACAGGCCGCCGAAATCGGGGCTGGTGGTCTCGGGAACGGATGGCGCCGGCGCCCGGTCGTCGGTCATTCTGGGCCTCAGGTTTCCAGTTTGGAATGGAACTTGATCCCCCCAGTATTGCGCGTGTCGAGCCGGAGCGGAACGCCTTTGATCAGCAAACGGAAAGCTTCCCAGTGGATGGCCGCGATCACCTTCAGGGTCATCAGCGGATAGCGCAAACCGAGACCCAGGAGCGCCCGGTCCGAAAGCCCGCCCCGCCGCCCGGTGAAGCCGGCCCGGAACAGCCTGCCGCCGCTATCCTGTTGATCGATATGGATCGCGACCCTTTCCGCGGGCGGCAGGACCTGGAAGCGATAGCCACCGCTCACGTCGTTGAAGGGGGATACGTAGAAGGCCTTGCGGCAGCTCTGCCGCACCGCACCGTCGCCATCCCCCTCCCCAATATTGGGCCCAATATTGGGCCCAATATTGGGGAGGACATAGGCGTGCCGCTCCCCGAAGGTGTTGCTGACCTCGTAGATCACCGCCGCGAGGGCGCCGTCGGCCCGGTGGCAGAAATAGACCGAGAGCGGGTTGAAGACGTAACCCAGGATTCGCGGGTAGCAGAGCAAGCTGATCCGGCCGCCAGGGATGGCGATCCCGACGCCGGCGAGACGCTCCTCCACCCATTCGCGCAGCGAGGCCGGGCGATCGATGCCGTGATCGCGGTCCAGAAAGCTGAAGAGGTTCCAGCGGTTGTGGCTGAACAGGCGCAGCCGCCGGTCGAGCGAAGGCAATTCATCGAGATCGAGCAGCAGGCTGAACACCCGGTAGCGGAAGGCATGAACCTTCGGCCGCAGACGCTTGTGATAGACCGTGCCTTCGTAGACGCCCGAATGCATGTCCGGCGGCGCGCTCACGCGGCGACCGATTCGTGGGCCGCCGCCGGGAGGATTGCGATCCGGCCGGATTCGTCCGGGACCCGCCAGGGCCGCCGCACGCCGCCCAGAGCCTCGGCAACCGCCAGCCCGGACTGCAGCCCGTCCTCATGGAAGCCCGCCCCGAAATAGGCGCCGCAGAACCAGAGCCCGCCTTCGCCCTGCAGCCGCCAGAGCTGAGACTGCGCCGCCACCGCGCGGCCGTCGAACATCGGATGCGTGTACTCGAACTCCGCAAACACGCTCTCCGGCCGCGGCCGGGTGGTGGGGTTGAGCGTCACGAAGACATCGCGGTCGAGTTCCAGCCGCTGCAAGCGGTTCATCCAATAGCTCACCGTCACCGGCCGGCTCGGGTCGGGAGTCTCGATCACGTTCCAGCTCGACCAGGCGCGCCGCGAGACCGGCATGAGCGCCGGATCGCCGTGCAGGATGGCGCGATTCGACTGGTAGCGGAAGGCGCCGAGCAGCCAGTTCTGGATCGCGCTGCGCCGCGCCAGCAGACGCAGCGCCTGGTCGGCATGGCAGGCCAGCACCACCGCGTCGTAACCGTGGCGCGCGCCGTCGGAGTGGATGAGGACCGGGGCGGGACCGGCTTCGACCGCGACGATGTCGCTGTTCAGGCGCAGATCGATCGGCGCATCGGCCAGCAAGGCCCGCACATAGGTCGTGGATCCGCCGGCGACCGTGCGCCAGACCGGGCGGTCGCGGAATTTCAGCAGCCCGTGATTGGCGCAGAAACGGGCGAAGGATTCGAAGGGATAATCCAGCATGTCGCGCGGCGGCGCCGACCAGATCGCCGCGCACATCGGCAGCAGATGGTCGGCGACGAAGGCCCTCCCGTAGCCGCCATGGGCCAGGAACTCACCGAGGCTGCGCATCGCCCATTCCGGACGCCGTGCGTGCAGCGGCGCCTCGCGGTAGAAGCGCGCGATGTCGCGCAGCATGCTCCAGAAGCGCGGGCGCAGCAGGTTGCTCCGCCGCGCCAGCAAGCCGTCCAACGTGCTGCCGGAATATTCGAAGGCGCCGCCGTTCATCGAGACCGCGAGCGACATCTCGGTCGCGATCGTCGGCACCTGGAGATGGCGGAACAGCGCCGTCAGGTTGGGATAGGTCTGCTCGTTGAACACGATGAAGCCGGTATCGACCGGTGTGCTGCCGAGGGCCTTCGGCAGGGTGACGGTGTTGCTGTGCCCGCCCGGCCGGGAATCGCTTTCGTAGAGCGTCACCCGGTGCCGGCGCGCCAGCAGCCAGGCCGCCGAAAGTCCGCTGATGCCGCTGCCGATTACGGCGATCCGCTGGCCGCCTGCTTGCGCAGCGCGCGGAGAATCTGGTCCACCGGTTGACCGCGGCGCATGACCGGGACCAAATGGGCCGGCGCCCGTCGTAATGTCATTCAGGGTCACAGTGCCGACCGCCTCCGCCCGGAAAATCCGTCTTTCCATTACGGTGTCTTGCCGGGCTTGGATCACCGGGCGGGGCGGTGATCCAAGCCGGGCCGGGACGCGTATTTACCGGCATGCAAGTCGCCTTGGCACAGAGTCCCGGTCCGCGCTTCCTGCAGGTCGCCGCGCGGCCGCCCCGGCGGGTCGCGATGAATAGCGAAGCGGAACGAGAGAAAGCCGGCGAGGCCGGCCGGATGACGGCATTGCTGCTGCGGGTCGCCGCCGCGGACCGCCTGGCCTTCGCCGAGCTCTACGCCCATTACGGCCCGCGGCTGCGGCTCTACATGCGCAAGCTTGGCGCCGATGCCGCGGCTTCGGAAGACCTGGCCCAGGAAGCGATGGCCGCGGTCTGGAACAAGGCGCGGCTGTTCGATCCCGCCAAGGCCAATGCCAGCACCTGGATCTTCACGGTCGCCCGCAACCGCCGCATCGACCTCATCCGCCGCGAGCGCCGGCCGGAGCTCGATGCCGAGGATCCGAGCCTGCAGGCCGAGGCGCCGGATTCCCCGGAACAGGCGATCATCACGCGGCGCAACGCGGTGGCGATCCGCGCCGCCTTGGCAGCGCTGCCCCCAGACCAGGCCGAGGTGATCCGGATGTCCTTCTTCGAGGACCGGCCGCATGGTGCGATCGCCGCGGCACTCGGCGTGCCGCTGGGCACGGTGAAGTCGCGGCTGCGGCTTGCCTTCGGCCGGTTCCGCAAAGCCCTTGGAGAAACCGAATGAGCCCGCAACATCACCCGGCGGAGGAGTTCCTGCTGCAATACGCCTCGGGTGCGGCCACCGAGCCTTTCGCGCTGCTGGTCGCGGCCCACCTGGCCGAATGCGCGGAATGCCGCGCCACCGTGGCGCAGGCGGAGGCGATCGGCGGCGCGCTGCTGGACGATCTGGCGCCGGAGACCGCAAGCGCCGCGGCCCTCGACGGCGATGTCGAGCGGATCCTCGCCCGGGCGGCCCGGCAGCCGCAGGCCGATCTGCCACCGCCGGATTCGGCGCTGGCCGCGCCGCTGCGGGCTTACCTCAGCGACTTCGATTCCGTGGCCTGGCGTTCGCTCGGTCCCGGCATCCAGCATTGCGTGCTGGCCCAGGACCCGCATGGCGCGGTCGCGCGCCTGCTGCGGATCGCGCCCGGCCGCGGCGTGTTCGCGCACAGCCACGGCGGCAACGAGATGACCCTGGTGCTGGCGGGCAGCTATCGGTCGGGCGGCACGCAGTTCCGGCCGGGCGACGTCGAATGCGCCGACGAGGAAACGACCCACCGGCCGGTCGCCGACCCGGGGGAAACCTGCATCTGTCTCGCGGTCACCGATGCGCCGCTGCGGTTCCGCAACCTGCTGGGCCGCCTGATGCAGCCCTTCATCCGAATCTGACTTGCCCGCTTGATCGGCGGCTATTCGGCGGCTTTGCGCCAGCGATCGCCGCCGGGCAACTTGGGCCGCGGCGCGACGCGCTCCGGCGGCAAGGTCACCGTGACGGTGGTGCCGATGTTTGGACGGCTCTCCAGCAGGAAGCCGCCGCCGTGAAGCTCGGTCAGCAGCTTGGCCAACGGGAGGCCCAGCCCGGCGTTGGTATGGCCGCCCTGCCCGTTCTGCGCGCTGCTGCGCTTCAAGTGGTCCTGGTCCTCGAGCTGGCGGAACGGCGTCAGCACGCGTGCAAGATCTTCCTGGGCGATGCCGATGCCGGTATCGGCGATCGCCAGCGCGATGCCGCCGTCGGTGAGACGGTCCGCGACGATCATCACGTGGCCCTTGGGCGGCGTGAACTTGACCGCGTTCGACAGCAGATTGAGCAGGACCTGCCGCATCTTGATCGCATCGCCGCGCAGGTAGGGCAGGTCGCGCTCGACCTCGACATGGATCTTGATCTGGTCCTCCGCCGCGCCCGTCCGCACGTGGCGCACGGCGCTGTCGACCAGCTCCTCGACGTCGATCAGGTCCTCGCTCAGATTGAACTTGCCGGCTTCGATGCTGGAGACATCCAGCACCTTTTCGATCATGCCCAGCAGATGCTGTCCACTGTCGAGGATATTGCGGGAATATGATTCGTAGGTCGGGTTGCCGACCGGCCCCAGGATACGGTTCGTCATCATTTCGGAATAGCCGACGATCGCGTTGAGCGGCGTCCTGAGCTCGTGGCTCATGTTGGCGAGGAACCGCGTCTTCGCGAGACTGGCGGCTTCCGCCACGTCCTTGGCGCGGCTGAGCCGCTTCGCCAGGTTCTGATTGTGCAGCACCAGGCCGATGCTGTCCTTGAAGCCGTCGTTGAGGTGCCGGGCCATCGACCACAGCAGCCAGGCCCAGAACACCACGAAGGCGGCGATGAGCGCATGAAAGCTGCCGTCGAGCCAGGTGAGCCGGATGCCGAACGGCAGCAGCGACGGCAGCACGAAAGCGGCGAAGGCGAGCATGCTGTTGGTGTAGCCCGCGATTGCCGCGGCGCTGAGCGCCGCCATCAGGAAGGCGGTAACCAGGCGCGCGTTCTCCGGCTCCAGGCTCTCGATCAGGAACAGCGACGAACCCCAGAGCAGGCCCGCAACCCCGGAGCCGAGCGCGAAGGCATAGGTCCAGAGCCGCGCCTCGCTGTTGTCGCGCGGCCGGCGGAGGTAGGTCTTCGCCAGCACGAAGCGCAGCATGGTCCAGCCGGCGAGGGTGCAGGCCCAGAGAAGGATGTGCAGCGTCCCGGCGCTGTTCAGCAGCGAGAGGCTCAGCAACGAGAGCGCACCGAGGTTGGCGATCAGCAGCGGCTTGGTGCGCCGGTAGAGCCCGGAGATGAGCACCGCATCGATTTCCGCCGCGCTGACCTGCGTGCGACTTTCCGCGAAATCCATGACTTGTCCAAACCCTGCCTGCGGCCGGCGCCGCGATTGCCCACAGCGTGACGCAGCCGTCTTAACAAGCCATTGATTTCGGTATTCGCGGCCACACCATCGTGTCGATAACGGGCGAAAAAATCCGCCGATACGATCGCGGATCTGCGGCCAGTGATCTGAACGATCCATTCCAGCGTAAGCAGCGTATGAACCGGATTCCGACAATCGCTTTCCTGCTCCTGGCAATCACCCTCTGCGCTTGCAGGCCGGTGGACGCGCTCAATGCGATGACCAGCGACGACGGCTATCGGCTGAGCGCGGGGCTGCCTTACGGGGAAGCCGCGCGGCAGGCGCTCGACGTGTATCGACCCGATCAGCCGCGCGCGAACCCGGCGCCGGTTGTGGTCTTCTTCTACGGCGGGTACTGGAACAGCGGCGAGCGGGCAGATTACCGCTTCGTCGGACAGTTGCTCGCAGCGGAAGGCTTTGTCGTCGTCATTGCCGATTATCGGCTCTACCCGGCGGTGCGCTATCCCGCCTTCCTGGAAGACGGTGCGGCGGCCTTGCGCTGGACCCAGGATCGGATCGCCGGCTATGGCGGCGATCCGCAGCGGATCTTCCTGATGGGCCATTCCGCCGGCGCCTATAACGCGATGATGCTGGGCCTGGACCGGCGCTATGGGTCCGCGGCGGGGTTCGATGCGGGCAATCTCTGCGGCATCGTCGGCCTGGCCGGCCCTTTTGACTTCGCGTTCGACACCGATCTCCTGCGCGGCGTGTTCGCCGCGGCCCGCGACCCGGCCGAGGCCTTGCCCATCACCTATGCCGGGAATCCCGGACCCCCGGTCCTGCTGGTAACCGGCGGTGCCGACGACACGGTCGATCCGTCGAACAGCGTCCGCCTGGAACGCCGTCTCGCGGCGGCCGGTCATCCGGTCCGCCGGCAGGACTATCCCGGCCTGGACCATATCGATGTCGTGCTGCAATTCTCGAGCTTCTGGACCGCGGACAACAAGATGCGCCGCGACGTGATCGACTTCCTCGGCCGCTGCCCCGGCCGCCCCGCGCGTTAGCCGTTCAGCACCTCGCGCAGCTTGACGGCGAGGTCGGTCTTGCGGAACGGCTTGGTGATGAGCTGCACACCTTCGTCCAGCGCGCCGTTGTGCAGGATGGCGTTGCGGGTATAGCCGGACATGTAGAGCACCCTCAAGCCCGCCTGGCGCTGCTGCGCCGCGCGGGCCAAAGCCGCGCCGTTCATCCCGCGCGGCAGGACCACGTCGGTGAACAGCAGGTCAATCTTGCCGATCCGATCGAGCGCCTCGAGCGCGCTCGGCCCGTCGATCGCCGCGATGGTCTGATAGCCGAGGCTTTCCACCATGCCGAGGACCAGCTTGCGGACGTCGGGATCGTCCTCGACGACCAGGATCACCTCGCCCTTGTGCTCGGCCTCGAGCGGCGCCTCATGCGGCGCCGGCTCGGCCTCCGGCTGCTCGGCGAAGCGCGGCAGGTAGAGTCGGACCGTGGTGCCGTGGCCGGGCTCGCTGTAGACCTTGATATGGCCGCCGGACTGCTTGACGAAGCCGTAGACCATGGATAGCCCGAGCCCGCTGCCCTGGCCGATCGGCTTGGTGGTGAAGAACGGCTCGAACACATGCTCGATCACTTCCTTGCTCATGCCGGCGCCGGTGTCGGTGATCGCGATCATCACATAGGCGCCGGGCCGGACCTCGATGTTTTGGTCGGCATAGGCGGCGTCGAGTTGCGCGTTCTCGGCCTCGATCGAGAGCTTGCCGCCGCCAGGCATCGCGTCCCGCGCGTTGACCGCGAGGTTGAGCATCGCATGCTCGAGCTCGTTGGGGTCGATCCGGGTCGGCCAGAGGCCGGGCGCCATATGGGTCTTGACCTCGATGGTCTCGCCCAGCGCGCGGCGCAAGAGATCGGACATGCCGGCGATCAGCACGGCGATATCGACCGGCTTCGGCGCCAAGGGCTGCTGGCGCGAATAGGCCAACAGGCGTTTGGTCAGGCTGGCGCCGCGCTCGGAGGCGCGCAGGGCGAAGTCGATCATCTCGGCGAGAACAGGGTCGCCCTTCACCTTCTCCTGCACCAGCTCGATGTTGCCCTGGATGATGGCCAGGAGATTGTTGAAGTCATGGGCGATGCCGCCGGTCAGCTGGCCGACCGCTTCCATCTTCTGCGCCTGGCGCAGCTGCTCCTCGGCGATGTTGCGCTGGGTCACGTCCAGCACCACCGCCAGGCGCGCGTTGTGCCCCTCGATCGCGATCTCATGGGTGAAGATATCGACTGTGATCACCTCGCCGTTCTTGCGGCGGTGCCGCCAGTTGCTGCTCTGCTCATAGGCGCCGACGCCCTTCTCCAGCACCGCCATCAGCCTGGCAACCTCCTCCGGCGGGCGGATGTCGGGCAGGCGCATCTTCAGGAACTCGTCGCGGGTATAGCCGTAGTTGGTGATCGCGGCGTCGTTCACCTCGAGGAATCCCAGGCTGTCGCGGTCGTAGATCCACATCGCCAGCGGGTTGCTGAGGAAGAGGTGGCGGAACTGCTCGCGGCTCTTCAAGAGCTCGGCCTCGGTCGAGCGGCGCTGGGCGATCTCGCGCTCGAGATCGGCGGTGCGTTCCTGGACCCGGCGCTCCAGCGCCTCGGTCATGTCCTTCAAGGTCGCGGTCGCGGAACGATGCTCACCGAGTTCCTTTTGCAGCAGCAGGTTGAGGCTCTGCATCTGCTGCGGGCCCGGCAGCGCCAGGGCCTTCGGCATCAGGTCCCAGAGCATCACCGCGGTCCCGACCGAGGCGATCGCGGTCACCGCCTTGGCCAGGCCGGCCAGGCCGTAATCCGGGTTCCACAGGGTCCAGACATCGAAGAGATGCGTGGTGCCGCAGGCGACGATGAAGATGCAGAACAGCACGAAGACCCAGCGGAAGGCGATGTCGCGCCGCTTCATCACGAAATAGCCGAGCGCCAGCGGGATCGAGAAATAGGCGAGCGCGATCGCGGCGTCGGAGACCGTGTAGAGGATGAGCAGGTCCGACTGCCAGAGCAGGCATTGCCCATGCGGGGCGAATTGCTGGGTGTCGAAGAAGGCGCTGAGAAAATTCATCCGAGCCTCGCTGGCGGCTTTCGATCGGCCGGCGGGCCCGGATGTGCAGAGACCGGGGGACGCCGGAACATCGTCCCCCATAGTCTGTTCGGAGATTGATTGAAATCAAGTTACCCGGCGGAGGAGACCGCCGGGTAACTCAAGTTGGGGTTGGTCGGGGACGCGTGGAAAGGCGGCTTAGCGCTCGACCACCTTGGGACGGCCGAAGATGAAGAACAGCACGCCGAGCGCGCCGAAGAAGGACCAGGCCGGCGCCACCAGCAGCGGCGAAATGCCGACGTTCCAGATCGGGCTCCAGAGATGGTCGGTGATCAGCGACTGCACGATGTTGAGGCTGCGGGCGCTGACCGTCACCCAGAGCCGGCCCAGGGTGATGGCCCCGGCGTCGTAGCTGTTGATGACACTGAACCAGAACTCGGCGGCGCCGAACATCAGGGCCGCGGCCAGCATCACCATTCCAATGATCCGTCGTACCGTCATGGAGGGACTCCTCAGCCGAATTGCCTGCTTGAGCAGCCTACGCCGCCGGACCTCGGCTGTCACGCGGAAATGGACACTAAGTCATTGATTTATTTGGATAAAAACTGTAGAAAACTGCTTATAAACCTAACAAATGAATCGCAAACTCACCCTCTATTGGGTGGTTTGGGATGGGTTGCACTGTTCTGGAGGCTCGGTTAGGTTCCGCCCGCCCAAAATGCTGCGGTGTCGACCCGCGTCAGGTTTTGGCGCCGCGGAGAGGTGGCCGAGTGGTTGAAGGCACACGCTTGGAAAGCGTGCATAGGTGAAAGCCTATCGCGGGTTCGAATCCCGCTCTCTCCGCCACCCTACGCCCTAAAGGGCTTCGGGTGGCGCAGCCACCTGGAGACCGTAGGGCGAAGGGTGTCTCCCGAAGCCTTGGCGTAGGGAGACGGGTACCGCTTGGTCCGCTATTTTTCCCTCCCGCAGTCTCAGGCGGGATGGGGGTGACCACCGTGTGGTACGTCTACTTTCTCGAACTCAGCAACGGCGACAACCACGTCGGTTCAACCGACGATCTCAGGCGCCGCTTTGGTTCACATTCGCGCGGCGAAGTGACGTCCACCAAGGCTTATCTTCCGGTTGTCCTGAAGTCTTACGTCGCCGTTCCGAGCAAGGTCCACGCCCGGCAACTCGAGGTCTATTTCAAGTCCGGTTCCGGCAAGGCCTTCGCCAAGAAGCGCTTGCTGCGTTGAAGGTCTTATCCCGCGCTGTATTGGCGGGTCGCTTCCGGGTCGTCCGTGGCGAAGGGGAGCGACTGGAGTTCCTCCCAGAGCGCCGCAGGGATCTTCCATTCGGCCCAGGCCAGCGTCTCCTTGACCCGTTCCGGCTTGCTGACGCCGCAGATGGTCGAGGTGATGCGCGGGTCGCGCATCGAGAATTGCAAAGCCGCGGCTCCCGGCGGGACCCCGTGCTTGGCGCAGACCGCCTCCACCCGCTTCACCGGGCTTAAGACTGCGTCGCTGGCCTCCTGGTAGACATAGCGCTTGAAGGAATCCGAGCCCTTGGCGAGCACGCCGCCGGCATAAGGCGCGGCGTTGAGGACGGCGATGCCCTTGCTGGCGGCGAAGGCGATCATCGGCTCGGCGTTGCGGTTCACCAGGGTGAAGCGGTTGTGGGTGATGAGGGCGTCGAACTCGAATTCCTTCAGCAGCGGCATCATCACCTCGAGCGTGCCGGCCGCCAGACCTATGGCGTCGCAGAGCCCCTCCTCCTTCATCTTGATCAGCGCCGGGATGGCGCCGCCGGGGCCGGTGACCTCGCTGAGCGAGCGGGCATGCTCCGGGTCGTGCAGGTGGAGGAGATGCACGCGGGAAAGGTTGAGCGCCTTCAGGCTCTCTTCCAGCGAACGGCGGGCTTCGCCGGCATCGAATTTGTTGGTCTTGGGATCGCGGTCGAGCTTGGTCGAGACCACGAAGCCCTTCGGCAACCCGCCGCGCTCACGGATCACGTCGCCGATCCGTTCCTCGCTGCGGCCGAAGCCGTAGATCCGGGAGGTGTCGAGGAAGTTGACGCTGCTGTCGAAGATCGCCCGCACGGTGTCATGGGCGCGCTCGGGCGAGACCTCGTAGCCGTAGGTGTCCGGCATGCTCGAGAGCGAGGACGTGCCGAAGCAGATCTTCGAAACGTCGAGCTTCATTCGTCCCATGATGCGTCTTCCCCTGGCGAAATGTTTGCCGGAGGATAGCGCAGGGCGCGGACGGCTACCAGCGGCGCGACATGAAATGGCCGGTGGTGATCGCGATGTTGCCGCCGATCAGCGCAAGGCCGAGGATGAAGGTGCCGACGGTCGGGCCGTTGACGGCGAACATCACCACCACGATCAGGGCCACCGCGGCGTGCAGCGCGCCCCAGAACAGCAGGCGGCTGAAATCGTGCCAAAGGCGCTGGCGGTCGGCGAGCAACTGTTCGTCCGGGGTCATGCGTCCACCTCGTGCAGAGAGCCTCCAGCCTCTGCGGGGTCAACCCGGCGGTGCCGAACCTGTTCCGGGCGGTCAGAGCGCCCGGCCGACCTGCTCGAAGAATCGGAGCAGGCGGAGATCCATCGGGTCGTCGACCGGCAGGGCCTGCGAAGAGAATTTCGCGATCACCAGCTTGTCCGCAGGATCGATGTAGAGCCACTGGCCGTGGATGCCGATGCCGGTCCAGGCGCCGTGGTCGTTGCCGGTCAGGTACCATTTGCTGCGATAGCGGCCGTTCGGGAGCAGGGTCGCCATGTCGCCGCGCTGCCAGGCCGCGCGGTCGCCGTTGCTGAGGATGTCGTCGATCCAGGGCTTCGGCACGACGCCCTGGCCGCCCCGGCGCAGCAGCTCGCCGAAGCGGGCGAGATCGCGGAGCGTGGTGCAGATGCCGCCCGCCGAACGCGCCGCACCCGCCTTGTCGATGGTGACATAGGCATCATGCGCGGCGCCCATCGGCTTCCAGATGAGTTCGGAGATGAGGTCGGCATAGGGCCGGCCGGCGGCGCGCTCGATGATCCAGCCGAGCAGATCCGAGTTCGGCGAGACATAATGGAAGCGCTCGCCATGCGGCGCCTGGCCGCGCGGCAGGGTGGTCAGGAACTTGTGCAGGCCGGGCGTCTTCGCCGGATCGGCGACCGGATTCCAACCCATCGCCTCGCGGTAGCGGGCGAAGGCGCCTTCCGGATCGAGATAGCTCTCGTCGAAATCGATGCTGACCGTCATGTCGAGCACTTGCCGCACGGTGGCATCGGCATAGGCCGAGCCGGCGACCTCCGGGATGTATTGCAGGACCGGCGCATCGGGATCGAGCTTGCCCTGCCCGGCGAGGATGCCGACCAGGATCGCCGAGACCGATTTCGAGATCGAGAAGATGATATGCGGTTGGTCGGCGGTGAGGCCGTTCGCATACCATTCATAGATCAAGGTGCCGTCGCGCAAGACCAGGAAGCCGTCGGTCTCGGTCTCGCGCAAGACCTGCTCGATGGCGAGGCCGTCGGGCAGCGCGTTCGGCGCCACTAACCTTTCCGGCAGCGGGCTGGCGCGCGCGGGATCGGTCGGGATCACCGCGACCGGCACCAGCTCGGACACATGGTGGAAGGCCCAGCGGTTCCAGGGCGAGCGGCGCCAGTTGGCGAGTGTGACGGTTTCGGTGCTGTCCATGATTGCGGGTCTCAGGCGAGGTAGGGCGCGTCTTCGCGCATTTCGATGAGGGTCGGCCGGTCGGCCGCGAAGGCATCCTGCAAGGCCCGCTCGAAATCGGCAAGGCTGTTCGGCTGCTCGGTGCGGCAGCCGAAGGCCTTGCCGACGGCGATGTAGTCCGGGTTGAGCTGGTTGACGCCGATGGTCGGGATCCCGCGCGCCTTCATGCCGTCGCGGATCTGCGCCAGGCTGTCGTTGTTCCAGAGCAGGATCGCCAGCGGCAGCTTCTGTTCCACCGCGGTGGCAAGCTCCTGCATGGTGAACAGGAATCCGCCATCGCCCATCAAGGCGACGACGGGCCGCTTCGGCGCCGCCAGCTGGCCGCCGATCGCCGCCGGCAGCGCGAAACCCAGGGTGCCGTAGCCCGCCGGGAAGAACCAGGTTTTGGGATCGAAGGCGGGATAGAAGCCGTAGCCGGTATAGGCGAGCTGGGTCATGTCGGTGAAGACCATGCCGTCCCGCGGCACGGCGCGGCGCAGGGCGTCGAGCACCTTCACATGCTTCTGCTCGAGCGGCGTCAACTTGGCTCGCTCGGCGGCGCGGACTTCGGCGATTGCGTTGCCGCCTTTGAAGCCGGGACCTTTGGCTGCGATCTTGTCGAGGGCGCCGCCGATCGCGGCGAGGCTGGCTTTCGCGTCGGCGCGGATCGCAACGGCGGTGTCGTAGTCCCGCGCCAGCACCGTGGGGTCGAGATCGATGCGGATCAACTGGCCGCCGAGCGTGAGCGTGCCTTCGAGCCAGACATCGGGCTCGGCGAGCTCGGTGCCGACGGCGAGGACCAGATCGGCGGTGCCGATGAAATCCTGGGTCGGCGGGCGGTCCAAGGTCACCTCCAGCGCCAGCGGATGGTCGTCGGGAATGACGCCCTTGCCGGCAATAGTCGGGATGACCGCGGCGCCGATCTTCTCGGCGACGGCGACCAGCTCCTTCGCCGCGCCGACGCTGCCGCCGCCGGCGATGATGATCGGGCGCTTGGCTTTGGCAAGCAGGCGCGCCGCATCCTCGGCCGCCTTCGGGTCGCAGAGTGGCAGCGGGGGTGCCAAGCGCGCCTTCGCTTCTTTTCCGTCCGGCTGCTTGAAGACGTCGAGCGGGATCGAGATGTGGCAGGGGCGCGGCCGCTCGGTGGCGAAGAGCGCGAAGGCGCGGTGCACCATCTCGCGCACCTGGTCCGGATTCTGCGCGACAGCCGAGAAGGCCGTGATCGGCTCCGTGACCCGGGCCTGGTCGCGGATCTCATGCAGCATGCCGCGGCCCATGCCGAGATCCTTGGTGGCGGCGACGCTGGAGATGACCAGCATCGGCTGGGAATCGGAATAGGCCTGGCCGATCGGCGTCGCCGCGTTGGTGACGCCGGGGCCGCTGATGATCAGGCAGACGCCGGGCTTGCCGGAAACGCGGGCATAGCCGTCGGCCATGAAGCCGGCGCCCTGCTCGTGGCGTACGCCGATATGCCGGATGCCGGCGCCGTCGAGGCCGCGATAGGCTTCCAGCGTGTGCACGCCGGGCATGCCGAAGACGGTGTCGACGCCATAGGCGTTCAGCAGTTGCATGAGCGCCGCGCCGGAAGCGATCTCTTTGGTCATTGCATTCAGTCCTTCAGGGCCTGCGAGAGGCCGGTGTAGAGCGAGCCGGTTTCATCGACGACCACCATCCAGTCGGCGCCGAGTTCCTGGGCGAAGCTGCGTTCGGGCCGGGTCCAGGCCGGCATGATCCAGGGCTTGCCGGCCGCCTTCGCCGCGGCGGCGATGCGCCGGAGGTCGCGCTTGTCCTCATCGGTGTTCTTGTAGGCGCCGCGGCCGGAGCTGAGAGACAGATCGCTGGTGCCGGGGAAGCAGCCGTCGACAATCGGCAGCGCCAGGATCTTCTCGACATCGGCGCAGGCTTCCTTCGACTCGATCATCGGGAAGCACTTGGTGCGCTTGTTCTCGCTCTCGTACCAGGCCTGGTTGACGCCGCCGTATTTCGCGGTGCGGGTGCCGGCGAAGCTGCGCACGCCGAGGGGAGGATACTTCGCCGCGGCGCAGACCTCGCGGGCATGCTCGACGCCCAGGATATGCGGGATGATCACGCCGTCGACACCCATGTCGAGCGCCTGTTGGATCGGCACGACGGCGGGCCCCAGCACCTTGGCATAGACCTCGCAGCCCAAGGCCTTGATGAAAGCGATGAGGCGATCGGTGGGCTCGAGGTCGAACAGGCCATGCTCGATGTCGAGCAGGAATTTCGAATAGCCGAGATCCCGTGCGATCTCGACGAAGATGTGATTCGGCGTGGTCAGCCAGACCGCGAGCTTGCCGGGATCATCAGCCATGGCTGGCACCATCCAGCTTGTTGCGCTCGGCGATCATCTTCTCGATGTCGACCAGATCCTGCAGCTTCTTGCCCGCCTTGAGCTTCGCCAGCCAATCGCCCTCTTCCGCCTGATCGGCCAGCGCGGTCTTGGTGGCGCCGGCGACTTCATCGGGCGGCAGCACCACGATGCCGCAATCATCGGCCAGCACCGCGTCGCCCGGGTTGACCGCGACACCGCCGCAGGAGACCGGTAGATTGAAGGCGCCGCCGAGGTTCAGGAGCTTGGTGGTGATCTGCGAGACGCCGCGGGCCCAGGTCGCGACACCTTGGGCGCGGATCTCGGTGGGGTCGGTCACCATGCCGTCGATGATGATGCCGGTTGCCTGGCGCAGCTTCGCCACCGCCGCCATGAAGCCGCCCCAGCAGGCATGGCGGTCGTCGCCGGCTCGGTCCACCACCAGCACATCGCCCGGGCGCAAGCGGTCCATCGCGTGATAGAGCAGCGTCGAATCCGGACCGGGGATCGAGAGCGTCACCGCGGTGCCGGCGATGCGGCGGCCGTCGAGGATCGGCCGCAGCGCCGGCGCCATGAAGCGGTCATGCAGGTAGTGGCCGATGGTCGCGACCTCCACTTTCTGCAGCTCGGCCATGGCCGCCGCCGGCAATTGCGGTGGCATCTCCTGGATTCGGTATGACTTGAAACTCATGTCCACTCACTCGGTCAAAATGCGGATGTCGGACGTGCAGACATAGAGGCTGCAGCGGTCGCCATTCGCGATGTTGGGGATGTGCCGTCCGCTGTTCTGGATGCGGATGAAGACGGTCTCGCCGGAATCGAGCCGCACCTGGTAGCGCCGGTCGGTGCCGATATAGATCGATTCCTGCAACACGCCGTCGAGCTTCAGCAGCGGCGCCCTTGCGTTCTCATAGGGTGCGAAGGAGAGCGCCTCCGGCCGGAAGGCCAGGGTCGCATCGCTGCCGGCGGTGAGATTCGCCGGCAATGCGATTGCAGTGGCTTTGAGGAAGTTCATCTCGCCGATGAAGCCGGCGCCGAACAGGGTGGTCGGGCGTTCGTATATGCCGATCGGGTCATCGACCTGCAGCACCCGGCCCTTGTGCATCACCGCGATCCGGTCGCTCATGGTGAGCGCCTCTTCCTGGTCATGGGTCACGAAGATGAAGGTGATGCCGAGCCGGCGCTGCATATGCTTCAGCTCGACCTGCATCTCCTTGCGGAGCTTCAAATCCAGCGCACCGAACGGCTCGTCCAGCAGCAGCACCGAGGGGCGGTTGACCAGGGCGCGGGCGAGTGCCACGCGCTGCTGCTGGCCGCCGGAGAGCGCCGAGGGCTTGCGCGCGATCATATGGTCCATCTGCACCAGCTTCAGCGCCTCTTCGACGCGTTGCTGGCGCTCCGGCTTGGCGACACCCTTCACATCGAGGCCGAAGCCGACATTGTCGGCGACGTTCAAATGCGGGAAGAGCGCGTAGGATTGGAAGACGGTGTTGACCGGCCGCAGATGGGCCGGGATGCCGTTCATGCTCTGGCCGCGGATCAGGAGATCGCCCGCGGTCGGCTGCTCGAAGCCGGCGATCATACGCAGGGTCGTGGTCTTGCCGCAGCCCGAAGGCCCCAGCAAGGTGAAGAACTCGCCATTGCCGATGGCGAGGTTGATGTCGGAGACGGCATTGATCTCCGCCGAGGCGCCGGCGGTGCCGAAGCTCTTGGAGACGTTGCGCAGCTCGACGGCGGTATCGCTCATAGCAGGATCAATCCGGAAAAGCGGCGGGGCGCGCTTGATCCGCGCCCCGCCGTCAGGCCTTGGGAATCGCTTACTGGGTGGCCTTCACCTTGGTCCAGCCGTCCTGGTAGTGCTTCATCGCATCGCCGAGATCGAGGATGAAATCGGCCTTGGCCAGCTTGTCGTCCGGCGGGAAGACCGCGGTGTTCTTGGCGAGCTCCGGCGGCAGCAGTTCCTTCGACTTATCGACGGCGCTCGCCACCTTGGTGAGCGTCGTGACCTTGGCCGCGACTTCCGGCTTCAGGATGTAGTCCAGGAATTTGTAGGCGGCGTCGGTGTTCTTGGCGCCTTTCGGGATCGAGAAGCCGTCCACCCACATCGTGCCGCCCTCGTCGGGCAGCACGTAATGGACTTTCGGATTCTGCTCGATCGCCTGCAGCACGTTGCCGCTCCAAGCCTCGACGATACAGGCCTCGCCCGAGGAGACCAGGTCGGCGAAATTGGTGCTGTTATAGCCGGCGAGCAGCGGCTTCTGGTCGATCAAGGTCTGGGTCGCCTTGGCGACTTCGTCGGGATTGGTGGTGTTGGCCTTGAAGCCGTTCACCTGCAGGCCGGCGATATAGGCGGCCAGCATGTTGTCCAGCATGTAGATCCGGCCCTTGTACTGCTCATCCCAGAGCGACTTCCAGGAGGTGATCGGCTCCTTCACGCAATCGGAATTGTAGGCAAATCCAGTGGTGCCCCAGATGAAGGGGATGCTGACCTTGTTGCCGGGATCGAAGGAGATCTCCTGGAAGACCTTGCTGAGGTTGCCGCGGTTCGGGATCTTCGAATGATCGAGCGGCTCGACCAGGCCCTTCTTCTCCAGGATCTGCACCGCGTATTGCGAGGGCTCGATCAGGTCATAGCCGGAGGCGCCGGCTTCGAGCTTGGCGATCAGCGATTCGTTGGAATCGAAGGTGTCGAGCGTCACCTTGATCCCGGTTTCCTTGGAGAAGTCGTCGAGGATCGCCTGCGGGACCTCATCGGCCCAGGCGTAGATATGCAGCTCTTGCGGCCCCTTGGATTGCATGAAGAGATAGCCGCCGATCGCCACCACGGCGACGACGACGATCCCGATCAAGGTCTTCTTGTTCATGGTCCACCCTTTCTCCGTAAACGAAAGCCCCTAGACGTTACTTCTTGACGATGAGCGACAGGTGCCGCCCCATCACGATCACCACGACGAAGACGTTGAGCAGCACCATCAGCGCGCCCAAGGCGTTGATCTCCGGCGTGATGCCGAGCTTCAGCATCGAGTAGATCCGCAAGGGGAGCGGCGTGGTCCCGACCCCCGAAGTGAAGGTCGACATCACGAAATTGTCGAAGGACAAGGTCGCCGCCAGCAGGAAAGCGGTGACGATCGGCGGCAGCAGCAGCGGGAAGGTCACCCGCCAGAAGGCCTGCCATTCGTCGGCGCCGAGATCGGCAGCCGCCTCTTCCAGCCGCTTGTCGAGCGAGGCCGCGGCGGCGCGCACGATCAAGGTCGCAAAGGGCACCGAGATCAGCACATGGCTGACGATCATGGTGAAGTAGCCGAGTGTCACGTTCATCGCCACCATGAAGACCAGCAGCGCCACCGCCAGGACGATCTCCGGCAGCACCATCGGCGCCAGCAGCAGGGTCGCCAGCGCGTCGCGGCCCGGGAAGCGGCGGCGCACGATGGCGAGCGCGGTCAAGGCCCCGATCGCCGTGCTGACCAGAGCCGAGACGAAGGCGATCACCAGGCTGACCTGCAAAGCCTGCCGGAGGCCGCGGTCCTGGAACACCTCGCCATACCAGTCGAGGGTGAAGCCGCTCCAAACCACGGTCGAGCGCGAGGCGTTGAAGGAATAGATCACCAGCACCACGATCGGCACGAACAGGAAGAGATAGGCGAGCAGGGTCACCGCGGGCGAGATGCGCCCGAGCAGATTATGCTCGACCCAGATCCGGGTCCTCTGTTTCGGCGTGAGAATGGCGTCGGTCATGCGCGCGCGGCCTCCACTCGGCGGAGCGCGCGCATGTAGATGAGGATACCGAGCGAGGAGAAGATCAGCAGCAGGACCGAGACCGCCGAGCCCAGGGGCATGTTGCGGAAGTCCAGGAACAGCTGGACGATGAGATTTCCGACGATGATGCTCTTGCCGCCGCCGAGCAGCACCGGGATGGCGAAGACGCCCATCGAGGGCACGAAGACGAAGAGGCAGGCCGCCATCACGCCGGGCAGCGAGAGCGGCAGGGTGACACGCCGGAAGTTCTGGAACGGGCCGGCGCCGAGGTCGCGGCCGGCTTCCAGCAGCGCGCGGTCGATCGGCTGCAGTGCGGCGTAGATCGGAAACACCGCCGAGGGCAGGAAGGCATAGACCAGCCCGACCAGCACCGCGCCATAGGTGCCGAGCATCCGCGCCGGCTCATCGAGGATGGTCGCGGTGAGGCCGGCGTTGATGAAGCCGTTGCGGCCCAGCAGCACGACCCAGGCGGAGATCCGGATCAGGAAATCGATCCAGAACGGAATCAGCATCAGGATCAGCAGGACCGGCGCCCAGCGGCCGGCGCGGAAGGCGATGAAATAGGCGATCGGATAGGCGACCGCCACGCAGAGGATGGTGTTCCAGAAGGCTAGCTTCACCGAGTTCCAGAAGATCGGAACATAGAGCGGCTGGAACAGCTCGCGATAGGAATCGAGGGTGAAGCCCGGCACGATCCCGCCATAGGCATCGCGGCCGGCGAAGCTGTAGCCGATCACGATGAGCATCGGCACGAACAGGAAGACGGCGATCAGCACGGTGGATGGCGCCAGCATCAGCAGGGTGACGATGAAGCCCCGTCGGTTTCCTATGGGCCGGTTCGCCATCGCGCTCAGGCCTCGACCGACTGTCTTGGCACGATCCCGATCATCACCATCGGATCGAACTCGAGATGCCGGCGCATCGCGCGCTCGGCGCGATCGGGATCACCCGACGCAATGGCGTCGAACACCGCGACGAAGTTCGCGATCTCGTCCTTCACCAGGGTGATCGGGATCTTCGAGAGATAGAGCGTGCGGACCGAGAGGCCGTAGAAGCGCGTCAGGTTCGCGGCGAGATAGCGATTCCCGGAAGCCGCGGCGATCAGCCCATGGAAGCGCTCGTCGATCGCGAGATTCCAGGCGGGATCGCGGTTGTCCGCCGCGATTCCGGCGCGGGCTTCATCAAGCAAGGCGCGCTGCGCCGCCAAAGCCTCCGGCGTCGCGCGCTCGGCGGCCAGCCTTGCGGCCTGGATCTCCATGGCGAGGCGCGCCTCGAAGATCTGGAACATCTCGGCGGCGGAGATGGTGGTGACGAAATAGCCGCGCCGCGGCACGACCTCGATCAGGTCTTCATGCGCAAGACGCTGCAACGCCTCGCGCAGCGGCGTGCGGCCGACCCCGAGGCGCTCCATCTCGGCCGCCTCCTCGATCAGCGCCCCGGGCTTGAGCGCACCGTGGATCACCAATTCCCGGAGCCGCTCGTAAGCCGTGTCGCTCTGCCGTGTTCCCGGTTTCGTCAATTTAACGTATTGATCTTACAGTGATATATTTTAAGTATGTCATAGATATATGGGGGAGCGCAAGCGGCTCCCGTGGTCAACCGAAAGATGCCGGCGCCTATTCTTCCGGTTCGGTGATGAATTGCAGCGGGTAGCCCTTGGACTGGGCCATGTCGGTGGCGCGGGTCGCCTTGGTCTCGGCGATGTCCTTGGTGAAGACCGCGACCACGCAAAGGCCCTTGGTATGCGCGGTGACCATGACCGCATGGGCCTGGCCCTCGGTCATGCGGAACTCGGCTTTCAGCACGCGCACCACGAATTCCCGCGGCGTGTAGTCGTCGTTCAGCAGGATGACCTTGTAAAGCCGCGGCCTCTCGACCTTGAGCTCGGGCTTGATGACCGGTTTGACGGTGATGTCGGGCATTGGGACGACCTTCCGGGAACTCCTGTGACGCCGTTCCCCCAGATCTCGTTCGCATAGCCTAGTTCCGTTGCAGGGCAATGTCACCTGTGCCGGCCGTCACAGTCCTGACGGCGCTTGTCACAGCGGGCGGGCGGGCGCCGTCTTTCAGGGCGGAACACGGACCCAAACCAACCCCTGAGGAGACCCGAGATGAAAGCCCGCCTGAACGCCTATACCGCCGCGCCCGAGACCATGAAGGCCGTCGCCGCGATCGAGCCGATCATCGCCGCCAGCGGCCTGGAGCATTCCCTGATCGAACCGGTGAAGACCCGCGCCTCGCAGATCAACGGTTGCGCCTATTGCATCCACATGCACACCAAGGACGCCCGGGCCCATGGCGAGACCGAGGAGCGGCTCTACCTGCTCGATGCCTGGCGGGAATCGCCGCTCTACAGCGAGCGCGAGCGCGCCGCCTTGGCCTGGACCGAGGCCCTGACCCTGATCAGCGAGACCCATGCGCCGGACGACGTCTATGAAGAGGTCCGCAAGCATTTCAGCGAGACCGAAACCGCGAACCTCACCACCCTGATCGGCGTGATCAATACCTGGAACCGGATCGCGATCGGCTTCCGCTACCTGCACCCGGTCAAGGCGAAGGCCGCTTGAGGAGAAGCAACATGAAGCGGAAAGTCCACACGATTGCCGCGCTGGCGCTCGGCGCGGCGGCGTTGTTCGCCGGCTTCAGTGCCGGTGCGCATGCCGATGCGAATGTGCAGCAGGTCTTCTCCAAACTGCTGCCCAACGTGCCAGGCAAGGCGATGAGCGCGGTGGTGGTGAACTACGCGCCCGGCGGCAAGTCCGGCGCGCATCACCATGCCGGCAGCGTCTTCGCCTATGTGCTTTCGGGCGCGATCCGCTCGCAGGTTTCCGGCGAGGGCGAAGCCAAGGTCTATAAGGCCGGCGAGTTTTTCTTCGAGCCGCCGGGATCAAGCCACCTGGTGAGCGAGAATGCCAGCGCCACCGAACCGGCGTCGCTGATCGCGATCTTCGTCGCCGATGACGGCGCCGCGCTTACCGAACCGGGCGCAGCGAAGTAGTCAGGTGCGGGTCGCGAATTTCACGACGCCGCGGTCGTTGTCGGCCTCGCCGTCGAAGATGGTGAAATAGCCGTTCATCAGCGGCAGGCCGAGGATCGCGAAGCCCGGCTCGCCTTGCGTCAAGGCGAGCTGGGCGAGGCCGGGTTTCGGCGCATGCACCTGCCAGTAATCCCGCGGGCGGACTTTCAGGACCACATCTGTGCGGTCGAGGCCCTGCAGGATGAAGGTGAGGTCCGGCCAGTTTCGCAAGTTGAGCGCCTCCATCGGCACGCAAGGCTTCTTGCGGCCGAGCGCCGCCTGCATCAGGCGCTGCTGGTCCGGCTTGAAGCGCGAGATCACGGCTTTCAGCAGCAAGGGGCCGAGATCGATCGAGGTGGTGCCGCTGTCCACGATCGAGTTCGAGGGATAGCCGTGCGGCGGCTGCTGATGCGCGCTGAGCGGCGGCGTGTCGCCGACGATGATGGCTTTGAGATTGGTGTTGTACCACTGCTCGGCCAGCACCTTCGCGGCCTGGAATTTCCCGGTGTAGAACTCGCGGCATTGCGCGCCGCCACCCAGCACCATCCAGCCCTGGTTCAGCGGATCTTCGGCCGGGTTCCTGGTTCCCTGATGGATGCAGGAGCGCAAGGTGTAGAAGGCGAAGATGTCGGAGACAACCTTCAGCTGGTCGAGATGCCGCAGATAGGGCGTGATCTGCGTGTAGCGGCCGGCGCGGATCCGGGTGCTGCTGTAGGGGTTGGCCGTGGTGTCCTTCGGCATCTCCCAGGCTTCGTCGAGCGGCGCATAGGCGAGGCCGAGGATGCCGTCGGTGAGACCGAACATGCCCCGGGTCTGCTCGGCGGCGAGGGCGACGTTGATGTTCTCCGCCGTGATCCGCTTGCCGCTCCGGCCGACCGCGACCGTGGTCTTGATGACCCCGCCCGACCAATGCGCGCCGTCGGAATAGCTCATGTACTGCGCGAAGCGGGTGGTGCGGTCGCCGGCCGCGAGGTCGGGTTGGTACTTGCGCCCATCGAGGGCGAAGACCGCGCTGCCGCTGTCCAGCAGCACGTTCATCGGCTGCTGCCGCGGCCCCACCAGGATGCTGCCGGTATAGGCGCCGTCGGCATGGACGTTGGTGATCGGGATCCGCGCGACCCGACCCATGGGCTATGCTAGCCGCGCCCCACAAACGGCATCTTGGTCGCCATCACGGTCATGGTCAGCACGTTGGCCTCGAGCGGCAGGCTCGCCATGTGGAGGACCGAGCTCGTCACATGTGCCACGTCGAAGGTCGGCTCGGTCTTGACCGAAAGGTCGGCCTGCAGCACGCCCTTGGTCATCGCCTGCGCCATCGGGGTGAGCGTGTTGCCGATATCGATCTGGCCGCAGGCGATGTTGTATTTCCGCCCGTCCAGCGCCGTCGATTTGGTGAGACCATGCACGGCGTGCTTCGACGCCGTGTAGGGCGCGGAGTTCGGCCGCGGCGCGGTCGCCGAGATCGAGCCGTTGTTGATGATGCGGCCGCCCTGCGGGTTCTGGTCCTTCATGATCTTGAAGGCTTCCTGGGTGCAGTAGAAGACGCCGCTGATGTTGGTATCGACCACAGCCTTCCACTGTTCCGCGGTCAGCTCCTCGAGATTGATCGCCGGGGCGATGGTGCCGGCATTGTTGAAGAGCACGTCCAGCCGGCCGAAGGTCGCCTTCACCTTCGCGAAGAGGGCCGCCACCGACTTCGGGTCGGTGACGTCGGCCGGGATGGCGATCGCCGGCTTGCCGGCCTCCGCCACCACCTCGTTCAGCGGCTCCACGCGGCGGCCGGTGACGGCGAGGCGATAGCCCGCCTTGGCGAATGCGAGGGCGACCGCGCGGCCGATGCCGCTGCCTGCGCCGGTGACGAGGACCACTTTTCCGTCATTGCTCATCTTTGTCTCTCTGTTCGATTTTTCTGGGTCGTCATCCCAAGGCTCGGCCTTGGGATCCATATGTGGACGGCCCCCGTGTTGCAAGATAGGGCGGCTTTGAATCGGATCGATTGCGTCCATATGTCCGGCCTGTTTGGTGCGGTCGCGATTGACCGCTGGCCGA